>BBFS01000068.1 GCA_001313365.1 Paenarthrobacter nitroguajacolicus JCM 14115 | reverse complement strand
TCTTCCGGAGGTATTACCGTGGCGGAGTGGCATGTTGAGGCCGCGGCGGATCCGGAAGGGTTCACCAAGAAGGCTCAGGCTTCCATGGCGCGGCAGGTCCAGGCGATGGTGGAGTTCCAGGACGCGGGTGCTGAGGTGTTTGATTACGGTAACTCGATCCGTGACGAGGCCCGCACGGGCGGGTACGAGCGGGCGTTTGAGTTCCCCGGTTTCGTTCCGGCGTATATTCGGCCGTTGTTCTGCGAGGGTTTGGGCCCGTTCCGTTGGGTCGCGCTCTCCGGGGGGGACCCGGAAGACATTGCCGTCACGGACAAGGCCATCAAGGAGTTGTTCCCGGAGAACAAGCATCTGCACAAGTGGTTGGATGCTGCTGCGGAGCGGGTGGAGTTCGAGGGCTTGCCGGCGCGTATTTGCTGGCTTGGGTACGGCGAACGAGCCAAGGCCGGGTTGTTGTTCAACCAGCTTGTGAAGGAGGGCAAGGTCAAGGCCCCCCCGATCGTGATCGGCCGTGATCACCTGGATTCGGGCTCGGTGGCGTCCCCGTACCGGGAGACCGAGTCCATGGCCGACGGTTCGGACGCGGTTGCTGACTGGCCGTTGCTGAACGCCCTGATCAACACCTCTTCGGGTGCTACCTGGGTGTCGATCCATCACGGCGGCGGTGTCGGTATCGGCCGGTCGCTGCACGCCGGGCAGGTCTCCGTCGCTGACGGCACGGACCTGGCCGCGGAAAAGCTCGAACGGCTCCTGACCAACGACCCCGGCATGGGCGTCATCCGCCACGTCGATGCCGGCTACGACCGCGCCGTCGAGGTCGCCAACGAACGCGGCGTCCGCATCCCAATGAACGAGACCGCAAGCACGCGCTAACTGCATCTCGAAGGACATCCCGGGACGGCTATGCAACACATTCTTGCCTGGCCGTCCTGGGGGCAACCTAGGCATCAGTTCGAATAACAAACGATCAGCACACGCATCGGAGAGCGAGGAAACGCACCATGGACAGGGAAAGCCCGGGAACGTGGGCATCAGTCGCTATCGGAACACGGGTGACAATGACAAAAGGCGGCCACAATCCGTTTCGGGGGGACTGTGGACGATAGAACCGCGGATGGCACAATTCTCTGGATCCTTTCCAGGACAGGTATTCGGAAGCTCTTTCACACTGAGGACGGGTTTCAGTTGACCCCTGGTGAACGATGACGGCACAACTCTCCCCACTGGCCTTCCAGCCTGACATCCGAGATAGTGCAGGTGTCGAACAAAACCAGTTGTCTTGTCCGGAGGACTGCTTCTACTGCGCTGCCCCGGAAACGGATTAGTGCCGGAAACTGACTGGAAAGGACCGGTTTATGGTCACGATTGATGGCTTGACGCTGGACTTGGCCGATGTCGTCGCAGTAGCCGACGGCGAAGACGTCGTGCTGGCTCCGGAAGCTTTGGTCCGAATGGACGAATCGCGGAAGTCTGCTGAAGCTACGGCATTGCGGCGTCCGGTCTACGGCCGATCGACCGGCGTTGGAGCGAACCGCACCGTGTCGCTGACGGCAGCCGAGGGCCAGGATACTCACGGGCTGAAGCTTCTGCGCAGCCATGCTGTGGATGCGGGCAGAGCACTGGATCGCAGGACCGTTCGTGCGATGTTGGTTGTCAGGCTCAGCCAATTGGCG
Organism: Paenarthrobacter nitroguajacolicus JCM 14115; assembly: GCA_001313365.1. The sequence continues at coordinate 24,615 of BBFS01000068.1, read as the reverse complement.
GCCGGCGGATCTGGGATCAACCCCCTCCATTGCCGAACAATTGGTGGAACTCATCAATAGCGATGTCGTTCCGGAAATCCGGGAGTTCGGTGGCATCGGAACTGCGGACCTGCAGGCATTGGCCGGCACGGCGCTCACTTTGCTGGGCGAACGCCAGCCATTGGGTGGCGGTAACGTTCCCGTTCGCCTAACGGCGTGGGCAACTGCCGATGCCCTTCCGTTCATCAGCTCCAGTGCGCTGACTATTGGTCAAGCAATCCTGGCTCAGCAAAAACTGTCGAGTCTCTTGGACAACGCAGCGTCATCGGCTGCACTGTCCTTCATTGCGATGTCCGGCAACTCCGAAGCCTGAGCCCCCGCGGTAGCGGCGGCTGCGGATACCCCAGAGGTGGCCTCGGCCGCAACGATGTTCCATGGCATGGTTCACGGCAGCGGCGAGCCTGCCCGCATTCAGGATCCATACTGCTTGCGGACCTTGCCGCAGATTTTTGGTTCCCAAGCCGAGGAACTCGCGGGCTTGCATGCTCTGCTGACCCGTCTTGTCACAGTGGGCAATGAGAATCCGCTCGTTCACGGCTCGCCGTCCGATGGCACGAACGACGTCGCTCACCACGGGCTCTTCCAGATGACTAACCTTGCCCGCCGCGTGGATACGCTGCAGCTGGCCATCGGCGCGGCGTGCGCCACTCACCTTCGGAGGATCGACCTCCTTTGCGACCCGAAATACACGGGCCTGCACCCCTTCCTGGCTGAGGACGGTTCAGGTCAGTCAGGGGTGATGATGCTCGAATATGTGGCTGCTGCCGCCGTCGGCCGGATTCGGGCCAACGCCCAGCCGGCAAGCCTGCAGACGGTGGTGCTGTCACTCGGGGGGGCTGAGGAAGATGCAAGCTTCGCAAGCATGGCCACCGCCCAGTTGGAATCGACGGCGGACGCACTGGCCACCGTTGCCGCCGTCGAGCTTGTTTGCGCTTCCCGTGCCCTGCGGCTGCAGGGGCGGCGACCCGAAGAGTTCGCCAGCGCACGGCTGCGCGCGATGATGCAGGCAGGTTTCACGCTGCCGTCCGATGTGGAGGATCGTGACCTTCGTGGTGACCTGGAGATGGCCATCGAGCTCATGAAGGGTTCGTACTGGACGTAAAAGTTTCGTACTAGAAGCTGTCGACCGGATGACACGGATGACAATGACCCAAAGGAAAACGGCAGGCGGTCCGGAGACTGCCTGCCGTTCTCTACGAACCAGCTATTAATGAGCCGTTTGTCTATGAACCGGGTCTTTAGTAGCCGGCTCAATCTGTCCAGGTATCAGTGCGCCGGAACGGATTCCTTGGCAGCGGCCTTGGGATCCGTCAGCTTCTTGTTGGGCAGGGCGAAGCTGATCAGGAAGGCAATCAGCATGAGCCCCGCAGCCGTGAGCATGACGATATCGATCGCTTGGGCAAAGCCTTCAGTGATGGGCCGTGTCAGTGTGCTGTTGGCCGTGTGAAGCCAGCTGGTGTCGTTCAGCGATTCGTTGTTGGCGCCATTCTTGAAGAAGTCGAAGAGCTTGGCGTTTGCCGGGTCCGATGCCACAGCCGGTCCGTCATCACGGTTGGTAGTCAGGGCTGGAAGCGGCGGTCTTCATGCCTTCGGCGATCTTGTCGGCCGCCGTGCTGAACAACATGGAAATGAACACTGCCGTTCCCACAGCCCCGCCCATGGAACGGAAGAACGCCGCAGTGGAAGTGCCTACGCCCATGTCCTTGGGCGGGACGGACACCTGCATGGCGAGCGTGAGCGGCTGCATGCAGAAGCCCAATCCGACGCCGAAGAACACTGCTATCAGGCCGGGAACCCACAGGCCGGTATCGACGCCGAGCACCAAACCCATGACGGTGGCTGCAGCGGCCAGGATGGCCGTGCCCAAAATCGGGAAGATCCGGTATACGCCGGATGAGGAGATGGTTCGGCCGGCAGAGATCGACCCGAAGAGGATGCCCACGGTAAACGTGATCATCATCAGGCCAGCTCGGTAGGAGTCAGCCCCTTCACGAGTTGCAGGTACATAGGCAGCATTGCGATTGCGCCGAACATGCCGATGCCGATGATGAAGTTCAGCAGCGAGGACAACCCGAAAGTGGTGTTCTTGAAAAGACGCAGCGGGATCAATGCGTAGTCCCCGGCACGCTTCTCAGCGAGCAGGAACGCCACAATGCCGATCACACCAAGTCCATAGCAGAGCCAGGATGCGCCGGAGGCCCAACCCCCCCAAACGCGGCCCTGTTCTGCAACCAGCAGCAGGGGCACAATCGCCAGCGTGATTGCCGCCGCACCCCCCCAGTAGTCGATCTTTTGCTTCACGTGCCGTGCCGGCAGGTGAAGGTACATGAAGACAACTACAAGGGCGGCGAGCCCGATGGGGGAGATTGATGAAGAAGACCCAGCGCCAACCTTCGAAGCCCAGGATGTTGGCCGAGCCCGCGAAGGCCCCCCCGCCGATGACCGGGCCGAGGACGGATGAAATACCGAAGACTGACATGAAGTAGCCTGGTACTTCGCCCTGTCCTTCAGCGCCACGATGTCACCGATGATGGTCAGCGCCAATGCCAGCAGGCCACCGGCGCCGAGGCCTTGGATGCCGCGGGCAATGGCGAGCTCCGTCATGGAGTGGACCGAGCCCGCGTAAAGGGAGCCAATCAGGAAGATCACAATGGCCACCAGGTAGAGCGGGCGGCGGCCGAATATATCGCTGAGCTTGCCGTAGAGCGGGGGTGCTCACCGTCGATGTGATGAGGTACGCCGTGGTGGCCCACGCCTGGAGGGACAGGCCATCGAGATCATTGGCAATGGTGTAGATGGACGTGGACACGATGGTTTGATCCAGCGAGGACAGGAACATGCCGAGCATGAGCCCCACCATGACGGTGAGTGTCTGACGATGCGTCAGGGCCTCACCGGCGGCCCGTACGGGCGCAGTTTTGGACATATCTTCTCCAGAGGTGGCAGAAAAGTGGGATAAGCAGGATAGTTGCTTTCAGTAACTATCTTACGGCCCGATTGATTCCCCCCCCGAGAGAATGTTTCTTCGACTTTTCTTCCAAGTCGGCGCCTTCAAAAGGTTTAGCGCTCCACCAAAATGCCGTCCGTGTCGCAGAAAATCATCACGCCGGGCTGGATCCGCACGCGATCGATCACTAGTTGAACGTCCACCTCGCCCACTCCGGTCTTAGCACTCTTTTTTGGGTTGCTGCCCAGAGCTTTGACGCCCAGAGGCAGGCGGGCGATGGCCTCGCGGTCGCGAATGGCTCCGTTGATTACTACTCCGGCCCAGCCGTTTGCTACGGCACTTTCCGCGATCATGTCACCCATAAGTGCAGTCCTCAGCGACCCCTGGCCGTCAATGACCAGAACGGCTCCGTCCCCTGGAGTGCTCAGGACGGTCTTTACCAGGGCGTTGTCCTCGAAGCATCGAATAGTGCGGACAGGCCCACTGAAGTGTGTGTGGCCACCCAAATTCTGAAACTGAACAGCGATGGACTCCAGTTCCTCGCCGCGTTCGTCGTAGAGATCGGCGGTATTTACTTGCTCGCTCATAGTGCTGCTCCTCTATCGGTTTGAGGCCACACTAACGTGTGCGTCACGGCTGCCGCAGGAGATGTTTCGGCCTATGTGGAAAAAGGTGTGACGGCGGTTCAGTGTCGCTCCACCGCGCTAGGCTGAGTCCAAACATTGAAATGAGGGGGGGGAACCTGCTATGAGCTTGTCCGATCTACCGGGCCCGGTGCCGGATCCAGCCGTAGTCCGCGGAGGTACGGCAACGGCACTGGCTGAACCTGTTACCCGGGTTCGGCCGATCTGGGTCACCGGCGTTGTGCTGGTCAACCTTGGCATCAACGCAGCGTTCTTTGGCCCCCCCTCCAAGTTCTTCTCGGACAGCAGGCGGCCCACTTCGATGAAGGCCAGAAGGAAGCAATCCTTGCTTTGGTCACTGGCTGTGGTGCCGCTGTTTCCATGGTTGCGAATCCCTTGTTTGGCGCCTTCAGCGATCGCACGACGTCGCGATTTGGACGCCGTGTCCCTTGGGTCCTGATGGGCGCAATTCTGGGGGCGGTGGCCCTGGTTGCCTTGGCCGGCGCTCCCAACGTCGCAGCCATGACGGTGCTTTGGTGTCTGGTGCAGGCGGGAGCGAATGCCATGTACGCGGCGATCTTCGCTGCTATACCGGACCGTGTTCCCGTGCCGCAGCGCGGAACTGTGGGCGGCCTGGCAGCCATGGGTCAGACCGTGGGCATCCTTGTTGGAGCAATAATTGCTGCCGTCGTAGCCGGAGACTTTGCCGCCGGTTACTGGGTATGCGCCGCGGCGCTGCTGGCCGGCGTCGTGCTTTACCTGCTGAAAAGCGACGATCAGCCTGCCGCCCGGCGAGCGTCCCGCTTTCAAAATGGTGACATTCCTCCAGGGCTTCTGGGTTTCGCCTAAGCGCTACCCCGATTTCGCTTGGGCCTGGCTGACCAGATTCCTGGTCAGCACGGGCAATCACATGGTGACGATCTACTTGCTCTACTTTCTCAGCGACGCAGTCCGGCTCAAGGAGACGGAAGGAATTGAGCCGGAGTTCGGGGGGGTCTTGGTCGTCACAGGGCTGTATGCGGTCACAGTCATCATCACCAGCGTCCTAGGCGGGCGGCTGAGCGACAGGATGGGCAAGCGAAAGCCCTTGGTTATCGCCTCGTCCGCCATCATCGCTGCGGCCTCGCTGATTCTTGCTTTTGCGCCTACCTGGATCGGTGCGATTGCAGGAGCAACGGTGCTGGGGATCGGATTCGGAGCCTACTTGGCTGTGGACTTCGCCCTGATCACGGAGGTCCTGCCCGCCGCCATGGATCGAGGAAGGCACCTTGGGGTCATCAATATCGCCAACTCACTGCCGCAGGTTTTGGCTCCAGCCATCGCCTTTCTCTTTGTCAAGAACTTGGGCGGCTACGTCTCGCTATACGTTGCCGCCGCAGTGATCGGACTGTTGGGAGCGGTGTTCGTGGTGAAGATCAAGAGCGTCGCATAGACCTAGAACAGGTCCGTGAACCCGCCCCAGCCCCAGCCCACCACTTCAGCACCGGCCCAGCCGGCATTGCCGTTGCCGTAGTAGGCGCGCAGTTGGCCTGAGCCGTCCACGGCAAAGACGTCGAGGCTGCCGTCGGCGTTGATGTCGCCTGCGCTGCCGATCTTGCTCATGCCGTTCCAGCCTTGACCAACAACGGTCATGCCGTTCCAGCCACCGGTGCCGTTTCCGCTGTAGAGCCTCAGGTAGCCGGAAGCGTCCCGGGCCAGGACGTCAACGTTTGTGTCGCCGTCGAAGTCGCCGGGGGGGTGATGATCGCGTTCAGGGCGTTCCAGCCTTGGCCGGCCACGGACCTGGGCAGCCATCCGCCCTCCCCCGTCCCCCCCGGGGTAGAGGTAAAGAATTCCGTTGGCATCGCGGGCCAGGATGTCGTTGGTGCCATCGCTGTTGAAGTCCCCCCCGGGGGCCACCAACGACGTGAAGATGTTCCAACCGGTGCCGACTTTCCTGGGACCGTTCCAGCCGCCTGAACCATCGCCGCTGTACAGGTAAAGGCCGCCGGCCGAGTCCCGACCCAGGACGTCGTTGCTGCCGTCGCCGTCGAAATCGCCGGGGGAGAGCACTGTGGGGAAGATGTTCCAGCCGGCGCCGACGGTCCGTGCCGGTTCCCAGCTGTTGAACACGCGCGGGTACATCACCAAGCGCCGTCGCTGCGGCGGGCCAGGAGCTCGAATGCGCCGCGGCTGGTGAAGCCATTGGGGGGGCGGTTCGAAGCCGAAATTGGTGCAGTTTCCTCGCTGGCAACTTCCAGGCCCTCGCAGGGATGGTTTGCCACCAGGTGCGCTGCGATGGTTTTGCCGCGGTCTTCTTCGCCGAGGAGGTAGTGGGGGGGCCAGGTTGTATGGTCGGCGGCCAACTCGCCGTCGCGAGTCCAGTAGATGCGTGTATCGGGCCCGGAGCCTGGGCGCAGCCTTATAGGCCATAGGATCCCATGAAACTGTCAGCGTGGAACCAACATAGGGAGCGCCTGTAATTACTGGAGGTTCAGGGTCCATGTTGGCCATGGCGGGAGCGGGGGCAAGTACTACTGCTGCAAAGATCGCAGCCGCTACTCCGGCAATTGCCCGGCGCATGCCGGACGTAGGGCGTGATGAAGCAAACATTGTGTCCTCCCCCAGACTTTATGCGGTTAATGGTACCGCGTCTGGGATTTTCCTAGAAGATTGCTGTGAACCAGCCAAAGCCTGCGCCTACAACCTCGGAGCCCTTCCAGCCGGTCTTTCCGTCGCTGTAGTAGGCAAGCAAGCGGCCTTGCTGGTCCACCCCGTAAACGTCGGGGAAGCCGTCCCCCCCGTTGAAGTCGCCGGCGCCGCCTATGAACCTGAGCGCGTTCCATCCGACGCCGATCATCCAGGACCGTGACCAGCCGCCTGCACCGTTGCCTCCGTAAAAGAACAGGTACCCACTGCGGTCACGCGCCAGGATGTCCACATTGCCGTCGCCATTGAAGTCGCCAGGGGTTGCCAATGCGTCCATAACGTTCCAGCCGGTCCCGACGGCGGTTCGAGCCAACCATCCGCCGGCGCCATTGCCCGGGTAGAGATAAAGGGCGCCGCCGGGTTCTCTTGCCAGGACGTCGTTGTGGCCATCGCCGTTGAAGTCGCCCGGGCCGATGATGGAGTCGAATACGTTCCATCCATTGCCGATTGACTTGGCCGGCTTCCATCCCCCCCGGCCCCGTCTCCGCCGAAGAGGTAGAGCCCGCCGACGGAGTCGCGAACGATCACGTCGCTTTTGCCGTCGCCGTCGAAGTCGCCAGGGGAGAATGCCGTGTTGAAGATGTTGAAGCATATCCACTGTCCGGGCAGGGTCCCAGGCACTGCCATTTCGCCCGTAGAGCAACAGCGAGCCGTCATTGGCGCGGGTTAAGAGTTCGAAGCTGCGTCCCGTGAATCCTGCCGCCCGGTTCACGGCGCCAACAGGCTTGGTTTCGTTGCTGTGCAGGGATTCTCCGCCGCAGGCCGTTCTGCTGGCCGTGACGTGGGCGGCCATCCGGGCGCTGTGTCATCGGGCTCAAGGAGGTAGCTCCGGCTAGTTTCGCCGGCCACGAGGAAGCCATCCCGGGTCCAGTACACCGTGAAGTCCGGGCCTTTGCCACCCCCCCGCAGCCATAAAAAGTGTAGGCACCTATGTCAGCGGACAGCTTTTTGCCCACAAACGCTTCGCCGTTGAGTATGGGGGGTCTGGTCCGTTGCTGGGCGCGGCCGACGCCGGTAGAGGACTAAGTGCCATGGCCGCCACAGTGGCGGCTAGCAGCGCGGCTGCAATCCGACGTCGTAATGTCCCCATGCGTGTTCCTCCCGGTGCGCCATCAAACCTGCATGAAGTGTATGTGTCTGCAGGGTCGATAGCCGGGAACGGCGTGGCTCATGGGCGCAAAGGGAGCTCTCAGCAAACGGTCATTTTGCTCCCGTATCATTGATGCGATCGGCCAGCCGCGGTCCTTGACCCAGCCGGCCGTTTCCTTGTCAGCCTGCCAAGAGATCGCCGGAAATGCCCGCATCAAACTCACTGGAACCCTACTCCCTTGACCTGACCACGGGGGGGCTGCCCCGTATGGCTGCCGCACCCACCACGCCGCGGCAGCAGCTGCGCTATGCCCGCATCCTGAAGACTGCCGAAGGATTTGCCCAGCGGCAATTCGATACCTTGAGCTTGTCTGACGTTGCCGCCCGCGCTGACATTCCACTTGGCACGCTCTACCGCTACTTTCCCTCTACTGCCCACCTCATGCTGGCCGTCTATCGGCAGCAGCTGCGGGAACTCCGCGACGGCGTCCGATTGCGGGAAGCAAAGGCCACGCCCTCGCCGGTTTGATGATGGAGATTTTCCATCTGAGGGTCATGCAGCCGGGAGTGGAACACTGCCTCATCCGGCCCGCGGGCAAGGACGATGACACTGCGCAGCTACTGCGGGAAATAGATGCCCTGTCCGAGGAAGTGGTTGGGTCGCTGAGCAGGGACCCCGGGAAGGATGCCGTCAGGGCCCGGATCCTGTTGCACCTGGTGAGCGGGTTGGTACAAGCCGTCCGCTGTCGCAGGCTATCTCTGTTTGAGGCCGAGAAGGATCTCAAGAAAGCGTGCACGCTCCTCACTGGCGAGGAGTGAAAGTCCTGCTGGTCTAGACCGGCAAGGCGTAAGAACACGTTTTTTGGAATGACGTAGATCACATTTATAGCTGGTTGAACGTTTTACTCTCGAATCGTCTCTCTTGGTATTGAATCTTGTACCCTCGGCGCTTCCCTAGGCTGGAAACACCGAAGCGGCTAGCAGCCCCCCCTATCTGCAGAAGCAATGCCGGACCAGTCACCCTTGGTCCGCACCAGCAGTTCTGTTCCTGCCCGAATCGTGCCGTGGGTTCACGGCTAGCCTGAGGAGACAAAGACGTGTCCATTGAGACAATTGCAACTGATAACGACGCCTGGTACTGAGCGAAGAAGAGATCTTCGCGGCACACGAAGGCGGCAAGCTGACCATCTCCAGCACCGTTCCGCTCAATAACAAGCGGGACCTTTCCATCGCATACACCCCCCCGGGCGTCGCCCAGGTCAGCCGCGCGATCCACGCCAACCCCCCCGAACTTGCCCGCACGCACACCTGCTGAACGCCTGGTTGTTGTGGTCAGCGATGGCACTGCCGTTCTGGGTCTTGGCAACATTGGCCCCCCCAGCGCCTCATTGCCGGTCATGGAGGGAAAGTCGGCCCTGTTCAAGTCCTTCGGCGATCTCGACTCCATTCCGCTGGTGCTCAACACCACCGACGTGGACGAGATCATCGAGACCCTGGTCCGTCTCCGCCCGAGCTTCGGCGCCGTGAACCTTGAGGACATCTCGGCTCCGCGCTGCTTCGAACTCGAAGAGCGCCTGATCGAAGCCTTGGACTGCCCGGTCATGCACGATGACCAGCACGGCACCGCCGTCGTGGTCCTTGCCGCCCTGACCAATGCTGCCAAGGTGACTCAGCGCGAACTCACCGGCCTCAAAGTTGTTGTCTCCGGCGCAGGTGCCGCAGGCATCGCCATTGCGAGATTCTCCTCGCTGTTGGCATCAAGGACGTCATCCTGCTCGACTCCAAGGGCGTGGTCAACGCTGACCGTGCCGACCTCGTGGCCGACCCCGGAAGCGTCAAGGCCCGTATGGCGCAGCGGACCAACCCGCGCGGCATCACCGGTGGTCCGGGTGAAGGTCTGACGGGTGCCGACGTCTTTGTGGGCGTCTCCTCTTCCAAGCTGGATGAAGAACACCTGAAGCTGATGAACGACCAGTCGATCGTGTTCGCCCTGTCCAACCCGGACCCGGAAGTTGTTCCGAGGTTGCCCGGAACTATGCAGCAGTAGTTGCCACCGGCCGCAGCGACTTCCCGAACCAGATCAACAACGTGCTGGCCTTCCCCGGCATCTTCCGCGGCGCACTCGACGCCAAGGCCCGCCGCATCACGCCGGCCATGAAGATCGCCGCAGCCAACGCCATCGCTGAACTGGCCGCAGAAGACCTCTCGGCGGACTACATCGTGCCGAGCCCGCTGGACGCCCGAGTGGCGCCGGCCGTCACCGCGGCAGTCGCTGCCGCAGTGACTGAATAGCGGTTACCGACTTCGAACCAACGACGGCGACGCTTCCCCCTGCTGGGGAGCGTCGCGTCGTTTGTGGTTAAGCCGGTCTGGCTGCGCCGCTGGCCGGCCAAGCGGCCCATAGACTTGGGGGGGCCATGAATGCCGAACTTATCGTGACCATCCTGTGCGGCCTGGCCATTGCGGTAGGTGTCGCCGGAACCATCATTCCCGTACTTCCCGGGAGCATCCTCATTGGCGCGAGCCTGCTGGCTTGGGCCATCTGGGGAGGTGCAGGTCCGCTCGGCTGGGTGATCTTCGCCGTCGGAATGGTGTTCGTGGTGGCGGGAATGGCGGCTAGTGCCGTGCTCACCGGAAGGAAACTGAAACAGCACGGTATCCCCCCCAACAGGTCTGTGCTGATCGGCGTGGTCCTGGGTGTTGTGGGAATGTTCGTCATTCCCGTGGTGGGGCTCTTTGTTGGGTTCGCCGTCGGACTTCTCCTCAGTGAAGTCCAGCGGACCCGTGACTTCCGTGCAGCTGTGCGTTCCAGCGGCGCTGCGCTGAAAGCGACTGGCATCGGCATCCTGGTGGAGTTCGGACTCGCCTGTGCTGCGGCCAGTACGTGGATCATCGGCGTCTGGATCAACGCCGTTAACGGCTAAAACCCCCAAAAACCCTGCGTCGAGATGGCAGCTCACCCCCCATGTTGCGGTTCAACATGGGGGGGGTGAAGTGCCATCTCGGCGGGAGGGCTAGTGGTGCGCGGGGGGGACGTGGACCTGCGCGGGGGGGCGGAAGCTTGCGCCGGCTCCCGGGAACAGTGGAACCTCGATTCGCGCGTGGGTGTGGATTTCCTGCACGGTGTCCTTGGTGTGCTGCGCAATCTCAGCCAGCGTGGTGACCCACATGCCGTCCAGCTCCTTGACCCTCTCGATCAGCTGCTCCAAGGCGACGGCACGGGACGGTCGGCCTGAAATGAACGGGTGGTTGGTCAGGACGAAGCAGCTGCCCTGGGAGTGGTGGGCCTGAGCTTCGAGGGTCCACATTTCCAGCGCTTGGCCGGGCTCTCGATGACCCCCGCTGCCGGTGACTCCCGGGTAGAACCGTACTGCTCCCAGTCATCCAATGCCCAGTCCACGGGGATCTCCACGATGTCACGGGAGTCGCCTTCGGCGACCGCCATGCGGTAGGGGGCATCGCCGTCGAGCAGGCTTGAATCATAGAGGAAGCCACGGTCCGCAAGGAGTGCCGGCGACTGCCAGTTCAACTCCCACCAAGGTGCCCGATAACCAACCGGCCGGATCCCCCGCGACGTTGGCCAGAGCCTCGAGTCCCCGGTCCAGGTAACCGGCCTCGGTTGCAGCGTCGATGCCCTGCATTGGCTCGTGAAGGTAGCCGTGGTGGGCGATTTCGTGCCCTGCATCAGCGATCCTGCGGACGACATCCGGGTAGCTTTCAGCCGTGAAGCCCGGAACGAAGAACGTCCCCTTGATGTCCTGGCGGTCCAGGATCTGAAGCAAGCGCGGCACCGCGATCTTGGGGGGGCCATACGACTGGTGGCTCATGAGGGACATGCGCCGGGTGCTGGAAGGATCGTGCGCGATGGTGCAGGACTCTGCGTCGACGTCGAAACTGAAGGACGCTGCAGCTTGGTAGCCCTGCGGCCATGTGATCGGGTGGAGCGAATCAGCGAAAGCGGGCTGGTTCATGCTGTGGTCCTTTCGGGAACTACGGGTGCGGGTGCGGCCGGCTGCGTGACAGAGACGTGGTTCGAATCCGCTAGAAGGTATTTCTTGTGTTCCCGCGGGCCGAGGACTGCATAACTCGCAGCGCTGGTGAGGCCACCAGCCAGCCACGAGAGGTCCCAGCCGCCGAGGGCCACGGCGATGGGGGGGCCTTGCATGGCAGGAACCAGCCCGTACATGAACAGCCAGGTGGAAAAGATCCCCACCAGGAGGGACACGATTCCGGCCCAGTTGATGACGGGCAGGCGGTGCGTTCCCACGGCATCGAAGAGACGGTCAACCTTGGCGGGCCAGCGCTTCTCCAGCCAGAAGTAGTGCACCAGCATGACGCCACCCCCCAGGCGGCCACCCAGCGACCAGCCCGATCAGCCAGGCGTCGAGCACCGCGGCGAAGTCCTCCTGGAAGATGAAGAATACGACGGCAATCAGCGAGAAGACGCCGACGAACAGGTTGAGTTTGCGGCGACTGATCTTGATGTCCAGGCTTGGGTGGCCACGGAGAAGGTGTAGATGTTCAGGATGTTGGTGGCGATGGGGCCGTGCAGCACCATGAGGAGGACGGGGGGGAGGGCCAGGACGCCGAAGTTCTGGACGATCAGTTTTCCGGGGGTCGATCTCGCCGCTGTTGGTGGCCAGGCTTGCACCGAGGACGCCTAGCCACACTACGGGGATGAACTGGCCGAGAACCGAGGCGAGGTAGACCCTGCGCTTGGGAACCGAAGTGCTGACGAAGCGGGAGTAGTCGGCGGCGTACGTGAACCAGGTAATGCCCCAGCCGATGCCGATGGCGGTCATCACGGCGCTCATGGCGGCGATGCGCTCGGACCCCTCGAGGATGTTGCCTGCGGGTCCTGCATAGCCCCAGTCGATCTTCATGCCGAACCATGCCACGCAAGACATGACGGCCAGAATGATGATGGTGGGCGGGACCGTCCACTTCTCAAAGGCTGCAATGGCCTTGTAGCCGAACCAGGCGATGGCAACCTGCGCTGCATGATGGCCGTGGCGACGCCGATCTTCCAGGCGTAGTTCTTGCGTCGGGATCCACCCAGCCAAGGGTTCCGAACAGGGCCATGACCAGGTCCAGGATGATCCAGGTGTTGACTGCGCACCAACCGATCACCAGCAGGGCTTGGATGGCGGCCGGGAGGTAGTTGCCTTGACGACCGAAAGCGGCGCGGGCGAGCACCATGCCAGTGGCGCCGGTCTTCTGGCCAAGGAGAACGAAGCAGCCGAACAGCAGCATGCCGATCAGGTTACCCAGGACCAGGACGATCACTGTGTCAGCGAAACCGAGGCCGAGGTGGATGCCAAGGGCGCCGAGCACCCAGTTGATAGGTGCGAGGTTGGCGCCCGCCCAGATCCAGAATTGTCCGGAGACTTTGCGGGTACGGTCTGCTTCGGGGGATGGGCTGAAGCCAGGCTTCGCTGTCATGGCCCGGCGCCGTTGCCGGACCTGACTGCGATGGGCTTGAAGGCGCAGGGGAGAGGTTGTCTTGCATGGGGAGAGCCTCCGTGTTTGAAAGGGACTCTTTCAGCGTATGTGCCCCCCCGCATCACAGCAACAAGATACGATGTGTATAAGCAAATGCTGAACAACCATACGGAGTGTCATGTCCATCGAGTTGGGTGCGGCTTTGGAGTACCAAAGTCTCAAATCCGCAGAACCCCGGTTCCTTAATAACGTGCCGGAAGCGCTGAACCGGCCCGTCCGTTGGGTGCACTCCAGCGAGGTATTGGACATCGCACCGCTCCTCAGTGGCGGCGAGTTGTTGCTGAGCGGAGGCCAGGCTCTCGCCGGCGTCACTGCCGAGCGGCAAGCCGACTACGTTCGCGAATTGGCCGCCCGCGGGGGGGTCGCCGCGTTGGCCCTGGAGACTGGTCCGGCACTGCCGGAAGTTCCGGTGAGCATGCTGGAGGTTGCCGAGCCGCCGGCTTGCCGGTCATAGAGCTACGCCAGGTGGTCCCGTTCGTGGGAATCATGCAGGAGATCAATTCGCTCTTGGTGAGCGAATCCGTGGAACACCTTCAGCGCGGTGACCAGGCCAGCCACGCGATGGCCGCCGAACTTGCCCACGGGGGGGCGGGCTCGACCAACTCCTGGCTGTTTTGTCCGAAAGGACAGGTGCCAGCGCCAGGCTGGTCTCGCCGTCGGCCTCACCCTGGGCGCCGCCGGATCGTTCGACGACCGTGGCACCGTCACCACGGTGGATGTGCCGGTGCGCGGCGTCCTCGCCGCGAGACTTGAACTGCACATGCCCGACGACGGCGATGGCGGCCTCGCGCGGGTGGCGGGCGAACGTTCCGTGGACATCCTGGGGGGGCTGGCGTTGCTGCAACGCATGCCGCCCGGCTGAAGGAGTTGGCGGGCATCGAGCTCATGCGTGCCATCAATTCCGGGAGCCAGCAGTGGCAGCTGCAGCAGCTCGGACCGGCCTCGGGATTCCCAGCCAAGGGCGCGGTGGCGGCGGTAGTGATTCGGTCAACCGGCGCCGGGCATCTTCGTCCGGCAGTGGACGCGCTGCTTCGTGAAGGTGTGCCGCACAGCGCCAGCTATGCCAACAATGCGGAACTGATCGCACTCGCGTCGTTGGCCGGAGGTGCGGCGGGGGGGATGGGGCGGCCACCCGGCGTGCGCTCATGGAATCACTGCGTCAGCTGGAGGTGCCGGCTGGGTCCTTGGTGGCCGTCGGACCTTTGGGCAGGGGAATCGGTGAGGCGCCGTGGTCCTTGGCTGAGGCGCGTCGCGCGCTGGATTTGCCCTCGGCCGGCGGCGGCGGCGGTGTCGTGGACGCTGACACGCTGGCCGTGGAGCTCCTTGCCCAAGAGTCGCTGGACCCGGCCACGCGTGAAGTTCGTACAGCGGCAGCTGGGTGCCGTCGTCGAGCATGATCGCTTGAAGAAGTCCGAACTGATGCGGACCCTGGCCGTCTGGCTGGATACCGGGTGCAACACTGCCCAGGCTGCGAGAGAACTGCACCTGGAAAGGCAGTCCCTGCATCACAGGCTCCAACGGATCTTTGAACTGTGTGGCGGGGATCCGCGGGGAACCGGCAGGCTGGCTGCGCTGCATCTGGCAACGCGACTGGCTCGGTTGTAGGTCCTTAAACGCCAATTCGATGGTTCCTGCACACACCGCCGTTCGCAACAGCGTCTGCGCAGGGAACCATCGAAATGGGTGCTTGCAGGGCCTACTTCAGCACGATCGTCCTGTTCCCATTCAGGATGATCCGCCCCCCCTCGCAGTGCCAGCGAACGGCGTTGCTGAGGGCCTTGCATTCGGTGTCCCGGCCGGCGGCTACGAGATCGTCCGGCCCGAACGTGTGGTCCACTTCCACTACCTGCTGGGCGATGATGGGACCTTCGTCCAACTCGCCGTTCACGTAGTGGGCGGTGGCGCCCACAGTTTTCACTCCACGCGCGTACGCCTGGTGGTAGGGCTTGGCGCCCTTGAAGCTAGGCAGGAACGAGTGGTGGATGTTGATGGCGCGGCCATCCAGCTTGCGTGCCAGATCGTCGCTGAGGACCTGCATGTACCGGGCCAGGACAATGAGTTCCACGTCCAGTTCGTCGATGATCTCCAGCAGGCGGCCCTCGGCCGCGGGCTTGGTGGCAGCCGTGACAGGGACGTGGAAGAACGGAATTCCGTGCCACTCCGCCAAACCCTGGTGGTCTGTGTGGTTGGAGACGACGCCCACCACATCGATGGGGGAGCTCTCCGATCCGTGCGCGGAACAAGAGGTCATTCAGGCAGTGCCCAAATTTGGAGACCATGATCAGCACGCGGCGCTTGTAGCCCTGTTGCTCCAGCTGCCAGTTCATGCCGTACTTCTCGCCAACGGGAGAAAACGCAGAACGAAGCTCGTCAACAGTGGATTCGTCACCGGTCGACGCGAAGTGGACCCGCATGAAGAAGTGGCCCTCAGCGCGATCACCGAACTGCTTGTTGTCGATGATGTCGCAGCCGTGTTCCAGCAGGAAGCCGGACACAGCGTGCACGATTCCGGGACCTTCGGGACAGTCGAGGGTGAGCACGTGCTCCACGGTGGTCTCTGGAGAGGAATCGACGGTTGTTTCAGTTTGGATGGCAGTCATGGCTAGCACTCCACTACGTTGACGGCGAGGCCTCCACGGGAGGTCTCCTTGTATTTGGATTTCATGTCTGCGCCTGTTTCGCGCATGGTCTTGATGGCTTTGTCCAGGGACACTTTGTGGCTGCCGTCGCCGTGCAGGGCAAGACGGGCGGCGTTGATGGCCTTGACGCTGGCGATCGCGTTGCGCTCGATGCAAGGGATTTGCACCAGCCGCCCACGGGATCGCAGGTGAGGCCCAGGTTGTGCTCGATGCCCACTTCGGCGGCATTTTCCACTTGCTCGGGCGTTCCGCCGAGGACTTCGCAGAGACCGGCGGCGGCCATGGAGCAGGCGGAACCCACCTCACCTTGGCAGCCCACCTCGGCGCCTGAGATGGACGCGTTGATTTTGAACAGAATTCCGACGGCGGCCGCCGCCAGCAGGAAGCGCACGACACCGTCGTCGTTGGCTCCTGGAACAAACTTTGTGTAATAGTGCAGCACTGCCGGGACAATTCCGGCGGCACCATTGGTGGGTGCTGTGACGATCCTGCCGCCCGCGGCGTTCTCCTCGTTCACAGCCAAGGCAAACAGGTTCACCCATTCCATGGCGAGGAGTGGATCGGCAGAGTGCGCACCGTTCAGGTCTGCGTCAGTTTCGGAGAGCTTCTTGAACAACGACGGCGCCCGTCGCCTGACCTTCAGGCCTCCCGGCAGGATTCCCTCGGCAGAGCAGCCGTTGTCAACGCATTCCTGCATGACGGCCCAGATGCCCAGCAGCCGTTCGCGGAGCTCTTCCTCAGAACGCCATACGAGTTCGTTGGCCAGCATGATGTCCGAGATCGACTTGCCTTCCCGGAGGCAGATGGCCAGCAGTTCGTCGGCAGTGGTGAAGGGGGGGTAGGGCAGGACGGTGTCATCGGCTACCACTTTGTCTGCTCCGGAGACGTCCCCCCCGTCCACCACGAAGCCGCCCCCCAATGGAGTAGTAGCTGCGTTCCCGCAGCACGGTGCCCGTGTGGTCCAGAGCGCGGAACGTCATGCCGTTGGGGTGTGCCGGCAAAGACTTGCGGCGGTGCAGGACCACGTCCTCGTCCCAGTTGAAGTCCACCCGGTGGTTGCCGCCCAATCGAAGTTCCGCGTCGAGTGCAGCGGCTGCCACCTGGTCATCCGCGGTGTGGGTATTCACGGTTTCCGGGGGGAGTGGCCTTGCAGCCCCAGAACCACAGCCTTGTCTGAGCCGTGGCCCCGGCCGGTGCGCCAGGGAGCCGAAAAGCTCAGCCTGGACGCGCACCGTAGCCGGGAGCTGGCCGGACGATTCGAGACCGTCCGTGAACTGCTTTGCCGCACGCATGGGGCCTACCGTGTGTGAAGACGACGGCCCGATGCCAACAGAAAACAGGTCAAGCACACTTAGTGCCATTAGGGGGGGACCTCTGGTGAGGCGTACTCCCGCATGGCGTCGAGGAGCCAGCGTCCCAGGAAGTCGGCAAACGAGGCCCTGGGAAAGATCCGGTAGGACTCGTCCGAGGTCTTCCAGAGCATCACCGGAATGTGCGCGAGCTCTGTGGAGACAGCGGTGCCGGCCTTGAAGACGCGAGGGTGGAGGTCTAATGCGCAGGTCTTTTCCAGCACTGCGCGGGCGTGGCTACCGGAGAGCTCGAACGTGGTGCGGTTGGCGGACAAGTCCACCACCTGGCCGGCGTCATTGCCCAGAGCGGTGGTCAGATCGCTGACCAAGGATCCGCCCAGCGAATCGTGGGCTTCCTCCGGGGGGGCCACCACCATGAACTCGGTGGGGCCCAGCCACAGGTGTTCACGGAACCCGTCCCCCGCCACGTCACCGCAAGTGGCAGGCAAGCCGCCGGTCACGGACGCAACTCGGGCACCGGCGTCGGACGTTCGGTCAACCCGGATGCCCACCATGGCCTGGTACGGGATTTCGGTGAGCGTCACCGTGCCCGGCACGGAGCCGGAGGTGAAGGCCTCAGCCAGGTGTTCGGCCGGGCTGCGGCGGGCGCCCCGGACGCGGTTGACTGTTTCTGATGGTGTTGCTGTTTCAGCCATCTTTGCGGGTCCCTTCAGCATCGAAAAGTACGGTTTCGCCGACAACCACGTCCACCAGTTGGTCTCCCAACGAGGCCACCAGGGTCTCGCCGATGCGGTTGCGGCCGTTTTGAATGAGTGCCAGGGCGAAGGAACGGCCCAATGCGGCGCTGTGGTAGCTGGAGGTCACGAAGCCCTCCATGGGAACGGTCCGTAAGCCGGGTTGACCGGAATGCCCTTTTCCACGAGTTGCGTGCCTTCCGGCAACCTCAGCGAGTGGTCCACGGGAAGCACGCTGACCAGGTGCTTGCGGTCCTCGCGGCTTGCGTCCTGGCGGAGGTAGGAGCGCTTGCCGATGAAGTCCTTGGCCTTGGAGACGATCCAGTCCATCCCGGCGTCCTGCGGTGTGACCGTGCCATCGGTATCCTGCCCGACAATCGGGTAGCCCTTCTCGGCGCGGAGAACGTGCATGGTTTCAGTGCCGTAAGGGGTGATGTTGAACTCGGCGCCTGCGGCAGCGACGGCTTCCCACGTGTTGAGCCCATACCAGGACGGGATGTTGATCTCGTACGCCAGTTCGCCGGAGAAGGAGATGCGGCAAACACGAGCCTGCACTCCGGAGGCCAGCGTGGTCTCGCGGAATGTCATGAACGGGAAGGCTTCAGCATCCAGACCACCGTTTTCGGCGAGCTGGGGGAGCAACCTTGGCGATCACGGCGCGGGACTTCGGGCCAACAACGGCGATGGTGCTCCACTGTTCGGTGACGGATGTGCAGACCACATCGAGTTCCGGCCACTCCGTCTGGTGCCACTCTTCCAGCCAGTCCAGCACCTTGGCTGCGCCGCCGGTGGTGGTGGTCATGAAGTAGCGGTCATCGTCCAGGCGGAGGGTCACGCCGTCGTCGAAGATCATGCCGTCCGGGGGGGTGCACATGACGCCGTAGCGGGCGGATCCCGGTGCGAGCTTCTTGAACGCGTTGGTGTACACGCGGTTCAGGAATTCGCCGGCATCCTTGCCACGGATTTCGATCTTGCCCAGCGTGGTGGCGTCCATGAAGCCACGGAATCGCGGACGGCGGCGCATTCGCGCAGGACAGCCGTGTCCATGTCTTCCCCGGCCTGCGGGTAGTACCACGGGCGCTTCCACTGTCCAACGTCTTCGAACAGTGCGCCTTGGGCAACGTGCCACGGTGGATGGAGGTCACTCGGGCGGGATCAAACAGCTCGCCTCGCTGGCGGCCGGCCAATGCTGCGAAAGCCACGGGCGTGAAGGGAGCACGGTAAGCGGTGGTTCCGATCTCACCGACGCCCGGGATGTTCTCGGCTCCGCCGAACTTCAACGCTGCGGCGATGACGCCGATCGCGTTGACGCCGGACGTCTTGCCTGATCGTTGGCCGTGCTGATGGAGGTGTACCGCTTGACATGTTCCACGGACCGCAGGCCTGCTCCAGTGGAGCGGAGGACATCGGCCACGGACTGGTCGCGCTGGAAGTCGACGAAGTGATGGTGCCACTCGCCCGGTTCGCCGGTCTGGCCAGGAACCAGCCAGAGCTGGCGGCTCGGTGCGCTGGCACGGGTGCCTGCAGCTCTACGGGAGTGGTGGCGGATTCGAAACCGGCCGCGATGGACGCTGCTGCTCCCGCCGAGATGCCCTCTGCCAGGCAATCCTGGAGTTCGAAGCTGCCACGGCCTGCGCCCACAACGTGCTGGTCCCTTACAGGAGCGGTGGGAATGAACGCTGCGAGCTCGTCATCCCAACGCAGCTTGCCCTGGCGCTGGCTGTGGAGGTGAACCACCGGGCTCCAGCCGCCGGAAACTGCAAGCAGGTCGGCAGCCAGCTGTTCGACGCCTGAGGTGAGTTCGCCGTCGTCGTTGATACTGCGGATGGTGACGCCGTCCAGACGGCCGTTTCCGTCTGCGGAAGTGTCAGCCACGGCACTGCCGATGAGGACCCGGATACCGGACTCGACGGCGGCAGCAGCCTTCGCGCTGATCTGCGGACGGGCATCGACGACGGCGGCAACCGCCACGCCCGCTGCCTTCAGGTCCGCCGCAAGAGCGTAAGCGGAGTCGTTGGTGGTGCTGATGACCACTCGCGAACCGGCTGCCACGGCGTAACGGTTCAGGTAGGTGCGGGCGGCCGAGGCGAGCATGATCCCCCCCGGACGGTCGTTGTTCTCGAATACCAAGGGACGCTCGTGGGCGCCCGGTGCCAGGACAACCTGCTTGGCACGGATGTGCCAAATACGCTGGCGGGAGACACCCGAAGCTGCCGGAACGCTCAAGTGGTCCGTGCGGTTCTGGGCTGCGATGAAGTAGTTGGAGTCATAGGAGCCGAATGCGGTGGTGCGGTTCAGCACCGTGCATTCGCCGGCGGAAACCAGCTCGGCTTCCACGTCGGCAACCCATTCCAGGGCCGGCTTGCCTTCGATCTGTTCGGCCAATTCCGGGGGCGGTGGAACCGGAGAGCAGTGCGCCGCCAAGTTCGGGCTGGTCGTCGATCAGGATGACGCGGGCGCCGGTGCGGACTGCTTCGCGTGCTGCAGCCACGCCGGCGATACCGCCGCCGACCACCAGGACGTCGGTGTGGACGTACTTCTTGTCGTACTCGGCCTTGTCCTCGTTGGGATCCAGTTTGCCCAGGCCGGACAGGAGCTCAATGTTCATGCCGTCCACCAAGGACACTGCGGTGGCGGGAAGCATAGACTCGGCGACATGTCCGCGGAAGCGGGGGAGCGATCTTGACCAAGGCGTTGGACTCTTCCACGCCGGCCGCCATGATGCCTCGGGGTCGGTCCTCATAGAGTGAGTTGCCGGCGTTGATGTGGCCGTTGGCCAGCAGCGCCGATGCGATGGTGTCGCCCGGGTGACCAGTGAATTCCTGACCGTCCACGGTGAAGCGCCAAGAGATGCTGCGATCAATGCGTCCGCCGGTGGCGAGGCGTGCGTTCTTGCTGGTCACTTCTAGACTCCTTCCGAGGAGGTGGGTGCTGTGGCGCCTGTTGTTGCGGCGCCGGGTGCGAGGCCTGGTTCGCCGGCCTGGCCGAAGTCCCCCCCGCTTTGGGTGAACTCGCCGGGCTGGGACGGTTCGTTCTTCGGGCTTCCGCCTGTTCCTGCCGCCGTGCTCTTTGCGAGCTCGGGACGGGGGCTGGCCCATTGCGTAGATGGAGTGGATTTCGTAGCTCACGGTGTCGCGGAGCATGTTGAACCACTGGCGGCAGCCGGTGCTGTGGACCCAGCGCTCGGCGAAGGTTCCCTTGGTGTTCTCGCGGTAGAACAGGTACTCAGCCCATTCGCGGTCCGTGAGGTCGTTGGGGGGGTTCTCCGGGTAGGCGATGTGTGCCTGGCCGCCGTAGTGGAATTCGGTTTCGTCGCGGGGGGGCCCGCAGTTGGGGGGGCATGAAATGAGGAGCATGTCTTTCCTGTCCTGTCCTGGCTAGTGGGCCACGGCTGCGGCGCCGTGTTCGTCGATCAAGGCGCCTGTTTCGAAGCGTTCCAAAGCGAAGGGCTTGTTCAGCTTGTGCGGTTCGCCCGTGGCAATGGTGTGCGCGAAGGTCAGGCCCGCTGCAGGAGTGCCCTTGAAGCCGCCCGTTCCCCAACCACAGTTGACGAACATGTTCTCCACAGGGGGGGAAAGACCAACGATCGGCGAGGCATCCAACGTGGTGTCCACAATGCCGCCCCAAGTCCGGAGCACGTGGGCCCTCGCGAAGATCGGGAAGAGCTCCACGGCTGCTGCCATCTGCTCCTCGATGACGTGGAACGAACCGCGCTGGCCGTAGCCGTTGTAGGAGTCCACGCCAGCGCCCATCACCAGTTCGCCCTTGTGTGCCTGGGAGACGTACACGTGCACGTGGTTGGACATGACCACCGTGGGGGGGTGGACCGGCTCGTGCAGTTCGGACACCAAGGCCTGGAGCGGGTGCGACTGGATCGGCAGCCGGAAGCCTGCCATTTCTGCCAGGACCGAGCTGTGGCCAGCGGCGCAGAGGCCCACCTTTTCGGTGTTGATGGTTCCGCGGGTGGTCTTGACGCCGGTGACGCGGTTGCCGTCCTTGATGAAGCCGGTGACTTCGCAGTTCTGGATGATGTCGACGCCGAGTTCATCGCACTTGCGGGCGAAGGCCCACGCAACGTGGTCGTGCTTGGCAATACCTGCACGCGGCTGGTACGTGGCGCCCATGACCGGGTAGCGGATGTTGTCGCTGATGTTCAGGATGGGGGGGCAGAGTTCCTTGACCTGCTGCGGGTCCAGCCATTCAGCGTCCACGCCATTGAGCCGGTTGGCGCCCACGCGGCGAACGCTTTCGCGGACATCGCCCAGGGTGTGGGCCAGGTTCATGACGCCGCGCTGGCTGAACAGGAAGTCGTACTCCAGCTCTTCCGGGAGGATCTCCCAGAGCTTGAGGGCGTGCTCGTAGATTGCAGCGCTCTCGTCCCAGAGGTAGTTGGAACGGATGATGGTGGTGTTGCGGGCCATGTTTCCACCGGCCAGCCAGCCCTTTTCCAGGATGGCGATGTTGGTCATGCCGTGGTTCTTCGCCAGGAAGTACGCGGTGGCCAGGCCGTGCCCGCCGCCGCCCACAATAACGGCGTCGTAGCTCTTCTTCGGTTCCGGGTTGCGCCAGAGGAAGTCCGGGTGTTCGGGGAGGTGGTCTGCACTCACTGGCTGCTCCAATCAGTTCTGCTTCGGTTACGGCGCCATTGCCGTTGTTGTTCAGGTGGGGGGGTAGAGCGGGAACTTCTCCGCCAGCGCGGTCACGCGGCGGCGAAGCTCGACGGCGGTGGCGTCGTCCAAGGTGACGTCGGCTTCGGTGCCTGCTTCAGTTCCTGCCTGGGTGCTGCTGTTCGCTGCGGCGATCAACGCCGTCGCAATGATGTCCGAGACCTCGGTGAAGTCCTCGGCGCCGAAACCGCGGGCGGCGAGCGCGGGGGGTGCCGATGCGCAGACCGGATGAAACCATCGGAGGACGGGGGTCGAACGGGACAGCGTTGCGGTTGACCGTGATGCCGATGCGGTGCAGGGTGTCCTCGGCCTGCTGGCCGTTGAGGACCGAGTGACGGAGGTCGGCGAGGACCAGGTGGACGTCTGTTCCGCCGCTGACAACCGAGATGCCGGCTGCTGCGACGTCTTCCTGGAGGAGACGCTGAGCGAGGATCTTGGAGCCTTCAAGGACGCGGACCTGGCGTTCCTGGAACTCCGGCTCTGCGGCCATCTTGAAGGCAACAGCCTTGGCGGCGATGACGTGCTCCAGGGGGGGACCACCTTGCTGGCCGGGGGGGAAGACGGCGGAGTTCACCTTCTTGGCGATGTCGGCGTCGTTGGTGAGAATCACACCACCGCGAGGGCCACCAAGGGTCTTGTGGGTTGTGCTGGTGACGATGTGGGCGTGCGGCACCGGGCTGGGGGTGGAGACCTGCCGCGACGAGACCCGCGAAGTGGGCCATGTCCACCATGAGGTAGGCGCCCACCAGGTCCGCGATGCGGCGGAATTCGGCGAAGTCCAGCTGGCGGGAGTACGCGGACCAGCCGGCGACGATCAGCTGCGGCTTGCTCTCGAGGGCGAGGCGTTCAACTTCTGCCATGTCCACGGTGTGGGTGTCCTCGCGGACGCCGTAGGGGACAACCTTGTACAGCTTGCCCGAGAAGTTGATGCGCATGCCGTGGGTCAGGTGTCCGCCGTGGGCGAGGTTCAGGCCCATGATGGTGTCGCCCGGGGTGATCAGCGCGTGCATGGCCGAGGCGTTCGCCTGTGCGCCGGAGTGCGGCTGGACGTTGGCGAACTCTGCACCGAACAGGGACTTCAAGCGGTCAATCGCCAGCTGCTCGATCACATCAACGTGTTCGCAGCCGCCGTAGTAGCGCTTGCCCGGGTAGCCTTCGGCGTACTTGTTGGTCAGCACCGATCCCTGGGCTTCCATGACGGCCGTTGGGGGGGCGAAGTTCTCGGAGGCGATCATTTCCAGCGTGGACTGCTGGCGGATGAGTTCCTGGGCGATCGCCTGATCGACCTCCGGGTCCGCCTGGGCGAGCGGGCGGATCAGCGGTTCAACCATGGTGTTCTCCTTCAAAAGCTTGTCTAGTGGCCGACTGTTAGGCAACTGATATATTAGAACTATTGCCATAGTATGTTGAAGATCACATGGTCGTCAACAGGTCTGCGGTAACTCATCCAGCAGACTGAAGTACGACGACGGGAGAGAGCAATGAGCGCTGCATTGGAAGCACTGGAATCAGCTCCGCAGGGAACATCCCTGGCGGAGAACGCCTACCTGCTGCTGCGCGACAGGCTCATCATGCTGGACGTTAAACCCGGCGACCCCATCAACGACGGCCAAATCGCCGCCGAACTGGGGGGGATCGGGCGCACTCCTGTCCGGGAAGCCATCAAGCGACTTGAAAGCGACCACCTGGTGGTCTCCTATCCGAGGCGCGGCACGTTCGCCACCGGCGTGGACATTACCCAGCTCGCCGAAGTCTCCGAGATTCGCGAACTCCTGGAGCCCCTCGCCTCCCGGAAAGCTGCCCGCATGGCAAGCCCCCCCGCCATGCGTTCGGAGCTCCGCGCCGTCGCTGCTGCAATCCGTGATCTTGAAGGCCAGGACAATTCCTCCCAGGAACTCATGCGGTACGACATCCAAGTGCACCGGCTCATCTACAAAGCCTCCGCCAATGCCCACCTCGAAGACGTCCTCATTCGCTATGACAACCTGGCCACCCGAATCTGGTGCCACATGCTTGAGAAAATGCCCTCCGTTTCCGGCCACATCTCCGAGCATGCCGACCTCCTCACTGCCATAGCCGACGGCGACGAAGACCGCGCCGCTGAGCTCGCCCTGCACCACGTCGTCAGCTTCGAAGAGACGATCCGCAAGGTCCTCTGACCCCCCCTCTCACATCCCTCGTGTTTGAGCCCAACGCTCTTTCACATTCCGCGGGCTTGAGCCGTGCCGCCTTCCGGGGGGGTGGGGGTCATCCTGTGGCGTGCGCCTTCCGCCGGTGGGGGGGTCATCCTCTGCGCGCTCGCTCGTTCCTCGCTTAGACGCGCGCTGCCGGATAACCCCACCCCTCCCGACCCTCTCTCATGTCCCGCGGGCTTGAG
>BBFS01000067.1 GCA_001313365.1 Paenarthrobacter nitroguajacolicus JCM 14115 | reverse complement strand
GGCCCGCAAAGCCCTTCCGCAAGCCAGGCTCCAACAAGCCCGGCTTCGGCAAAGCCCCGGCACTCCGGGCGCTGAAGCCCAAGGCGAAACCTGCACGGCAGTACGGCTCCAAGGCCTTCGGCAGCGAACGCTTCGGCCAGAACCTGGGACCCATCCGGAAGCCGGGTCGCAACCGCGGCCCGCGCCAGGAAGTCCCGCAGTCCGACCTTCACGACGTTGACGGCGTCCGCCTGCAGAAGGTCATGGCACAGGCTGGTGTGGCTTCACGCCGTGTGTGCGAGGAAATGATCCTCGAAGGACGCGTCGAAGTTGATGGAGTGGTTACCACCGAACTTGGTATGCGAGTGGACCCAACGTCTGCCGTCATCCACGTCGATGGCATCCGGATCCAGCTGGACGAAACCCTCGTCTACATGGTCTTCAACAAGCCCAAGGGCGTCGTTTCCACCATGGAAGACCCCCCCGAGGGCCGTCCCTGCATCAGCGACTTCCTCAAGAACAACAAGAACAAGGGCGAACGACTGTTCCACGTCGGCCGCCTCGATGTCGCCACTGAGGGACTGCTGCTGCTGACCAACGACGGCGAACTTGCCAACCGCTTGACGCACCCTTCGTATGAGGTACCCAAGACGTACCTGGTCCAGGTGCGTGGCCCGTTCCCGCAAGGTGTGGGCGCCAAGCTGAAGAACGGCGTCGAGCTTGAAGACGGCGTTGCTGCAGTGGATTCCTTCCGATTGGTGGACTCCACTCCAGGCCACGTCCTGATTGAGGTTGTCCTGCACTCGGGCAAGAACCGTATTGTGCGTCGCATGTTCGACGCCGTCGGGTTCCCGGTGGAGCGTCTTGTCCGCGTCAAGGTGGGCCCCCCATTGGCTTGGGCGACCAGCGCCAGGGCAGCATCCGCAACCTCGGCAGGCAGGAAGTCGGACACCTCCTGGCATCGGTGGGACTCTAGGCATGTCGCATTCGGTACGCACGGCAGGGGTCATCTTGATGGCCCGGTCGTCGTCCTCGGTACAGGCTTGCTTGGAGCCAGCATCGGCCTGGGCCTGCGCGGACGCGGGGTCCCGGTTTTCCTTTTCGATCCTTCGCCCACCAACCAGGCGGTCGCGGTGGATATCGGTGCAGGACGTCCGTTGGGGGAGCTGGATGAAGAACCCCAACTGGTAGTTGTCGCGGCTCCGCCGGATGTTACAGCAGACGTCGTGCAGAAGGCCCTGGCGGACTACCCGTCCGCGTCGTGGCTGATATTGCCAGCGTCAAAGCCACCATCCAGGCGCAGCTGCGCGAACGCGGCGTGGACCTTGCCCGCTATGTGGGTACCCACCCCCCCATGGCAGGCAGGGAGAAGTCCGGCCCGGTTGCGGCCAGGGGGAGAGCTTTTCACCTCCATGCCCTGGGTGCTTTGCCCCCCCTCCGAAGAAACGTCGGATGCTGCACTTCAGGCTGCACGTTCACTTGCGGGCGATCTGGGAGCGATCGTTTCCCAGTTCACCGCGGACGAGCATGATGAAGCCGTGGCGTTGGTGTCGCATCTGCCGCAGATCATGTCGTCGCTTCTGGCGAGCCGTTTGCAAGGCACGCCGCTGCATGCCCTCTCCTTGGCGGGCAACGGACTCAGGGACACTACCCGCATTGCAGCAAGCGATCCCACCCTCTGGGTACAGATCCTGGGGCGGCAACGCGGAAAAGGTGGTGTCCATCCTGCACGGTGTGCGCGAGGACCTGAACCGTTTGATCGGTACCTTGGAAGAACCGCTTGCACCCGGTGCACGGCTTGACCTTGCCCAGCTCATCAGCGAGGGGGGGAATGCAGGCCAGGCCAGGATCCCGGGCAAGCACGGCGGACCTCCCCCAGGCGTACTCGTGGCTCACCATCCTGGTGGATGACAAGCCCGGCCAGATCGCGCACCTCCTCACGGAGATCGGCGAGATCGGGGGGGTGAACCTCGAAGACCTTCGGCTCGACCATTCGTCGGGACAGAACGTGGGCATGGTGGAACTTTCCGTGCTTCCCAGCAAGCATGACCTCCTTGTTGAAGCTTTGACTGACCGTGGATGGCGGGTACTTCAGTAATGACGCGTGAATTTTTTGGCCCGGAAACAGTTGCCCGTCCCGGCAAGCCGCTCGTGATCGCAATTGACGGCCCTTCGGGGGTCCGGCAAGTCCAGCGTCAGCAAGGAAGTTGCCCGGCGCTTGAAACTGGCATACCTGGATACCGGCGCAATGTACCGGGCGCTGACGTGGTACTGCCTCAAGACCGGCGTTGACCTCCAGGATGGCGCTGCGGTGGAACAGGCTTCCAAAATCATGCCGCTGGAGATCAGCACCACGACTGCCACGGAGTATGTGGCGGTTGATGGAACGGACATCACGGACGAAATCCGGGATCCTTTGATCTCGTCGTCGGTCAGTGCTGTCGCCACGACGCTCGGTGCCCGCACCGAGCTGATCCGTCGCCAGCGCGAGCTGATCGATCAGCACCACCGCCGCATGGTGGTGGAGGGGCGCGACATCACCACCGTCGTCGTCCCCCCCAATGCCGAGGTCCGCATGCTCTTGACCGCCAGCGAGGAAGCCAGGATGCGGCGTCGTGGGATCCAGTTGGGCGGCACGCAGACCAAAGAACAGCTCAATGCCCAGGTAATCCAGCGTGACGCCAAGGACTCAACGGTAGTGAACTTCACCCAGGCGGCCGACGGTGTGGTGACACTCGATTCTTCGGAACTGAACTTTGAGGAAACCGTCCAGACCGCCTTGGCGATCGTGAGCAAGGTTATCTATGGTGACTGAGAATCAGCTCCCCCTCTGTGGGGGGAGCAAGATGTGGAGCCGACCGGTTGGTTGGTTCCTGGATCACGTCATCTACCGGACCATCGTGGCAGGCAAAAGCAACGTTCCCGCTGCCGGACCCGTGATATTTGCCGCGAACCACATCAGCTTCCTGGATGGGCCCGTGATGTACGGTGCGTCGCCGCGCCCCATGCATATCCTCGTTAAAAAGGAGATGTTCAAAGGCTTCCTGGGCTCTGTCCTGAGGGGATCCGGACAGATTCCAGTTGACCGCGCCGGTGATCGCACCGCCCTGCATGTCGGCAGGAGACTGCTCGACGCCGGTCGTTGCGTAGGGATTCTCCCCGAAGGAACCCGGGGGAGCGGCTCTGCCGAAAGCATCAGCAGTGGAGTTGCATGGCTCGCCCTCAACTCGGGAGCTACCGTCATCCCTGTGGCCATTCTCGGAACCCGCCAGGGTGATGAGCATCGAGACATATCCCCAAACCCCGCCGCAAGCTGCATGTCAGCTTCGGTGAACCCATCACGGTGAAGCGCCGGAAGGGCGAACCCGGGCGTGTTTCAATGGACAGGGCGGCTGCGGAGATCCGTGAAGCCCTGGCCGAACACGTCCAGGACGCCATCCGGGCCACAGGCCAGGGCCTTCCCCTGGAACCTGCGCCCGGCGAACCCACTTCGCAGCACCGCCATACAGCAGTAGCCGGGACGCCGGCAGACCACCACTAAGGAAAGTGCAATGAGCGATACGACTCAAAAATCCGGCCTCCACGGAGCCGGCGACGACGAATACACGCCCACCGGCACCGACCAGGTGGCGGAAAACCTGGCGGCCCTCGACGACGACGAAGCCGAGCTTCGCGCGGCCACCCTCCGGGCAGGCCTGGAGGACTACGAACTCGACGAAGAAGATGCCGCGCTGCTCAGCGGTGAATACGGCGATGAAGGCGACGAAGGTCCCCTCAAGCTGGACCCGGTTCTGGCCATCATCGGACGCCCCCAACGTGGGCAAGTCCACCTTGGTCAACCGCATCCTCGGCCGCCGCGAAGCTGTTGTGGAGGACACCCCGGGCGTTACCCGCGACCGCGTCATGTACTCGGCGCGCTGGAACGGCCGCAACTTCACCTTGGTGGATACCGGTGGTTGGGAGCACGACGCAAGGGCATCCACGCCCGCGTAGCCGAGCAGGCCGAAATGGCCGTAGAGCTTGCCGACGCCGTGCTTTTCGTCGTTGACTCCGCCGTTGGAGCGACCGCGACTGACGAGGGCGTCATGAAGATGCTCCGCAAGAGCAAGAAGCCGGTCATCATGGTGGCCAACAAGGTGGATGACTTCGCACAGGAGGCCGATTCCGCTGCCCTGTGGGGGGGCTTGGGCTTCGGCCAGCCGTACCCGGTTTCGGCTCTGCACGGCCGTGGCGTTGCCGACCTCCTGGACCACGTCATGGACACCCTGCCCGAGTACTCGCTGGTGGACGGCGTTGAGCGTTCCGGCGGTCCCCCCCGCCGTATCGCCCTGATCGGTCGCCCGAACGTGGGTAAGTCCTCCCTGCTGAATAAGCTCGCAGGCTCCGAGCGCGTTGTGGTGGATCCGCTGGCCGGCACTACCCGCGACCCGGTTGACGAATTCATCGAACTTGGCGACCGCACGTGGCGCTTCGTGGACACCGCAGGTATCCGCCGCCGCCAGCACATGGCACAGGGCGCCGACTTCTACGCTTCCCTGCGTACGCAGGCCGCCCTCGAAAAGGCGGAGGTCGCGTCGTGCTTCTTGCCGTCGACGAGGTCCTCAGCGAGCAGGACGTCCGTATCCTGCAGCTGGCCATTGAGTCCGGCCGTGCGCTGGTGCTCGCGTTCAACAAGTGGGACCTCCTGGACGACGAACGCCGCCGTTACCTTGAGCGTGAAATCGAGCAGGACCTGGCCCACGTGGAGTGGGCACCCCCCCGCGTGAACATCTCGGCCAAGACCGGCTGGCATAAGGACCGCCTGGTCCCCCCCGCGCTGGACATCGCGCTGGAGAGCTGGGACCGCCGCATCCCCCCCACCGGACGCCTCAACGCGTTCCTTGGCGAACTCGTGGCAGCCCACCCGCACCCGGTTCGTGGCGGAAAGCAGCCCCCCCGTATCCTCTTTGGCACCCAGCATCCAGCCGTCCGCCGAAGTTCGTGCTGTTCACCACCGGCTTCCTGGACCCCCCCGGATACCGTCGCTTCATCACGCGTCGCCTCCGCGAAACGTTCGGCTTCGAGGGCACACCCATCGAGGTCAACATGCGCGTACGCGAGAAGCGTGGCAAGAAGCGCTAAGTGAGACGGGCATCACAGCCCACTTTGGCTGTGATGGCGTCTCCGACCTCCAACTTCGTGTAAGCTTTTGGAGGTGGTTCGGCCGGACTGCTTAGGTGGGACTCTTCGGAGGAAAACTTAGGCGGAGAACGGTGGAACCAGCGGGCTGTAGCGCAGCTTGGTAGCGCACTTGACTGGGGGTCAAGGGGTCGCAGGTTCAAATCCTGTCAGCCCGACCATAAAGGCCGGAATCACGTGGAAACACGGTGATTCCGGCCTTTGGTCGTTAATGCTTCGTTTAGTCCCGGTCTTGTTTGTATCCCCCCCCTGCGTTGAACGCCGGGGGGATACAAACAAGACCGGGATCGGGCTAGACCTTCTGCAACGCGCCGAGCGCCCTCACCAGCGGTTCCAGCTCCGGCATGGACTCGGCGGCCTCCAGGGCGGAGGCCAGGGTCTCGTCATGTACGGGCTTGGCCTCCTCCAGAAGCTTCTGGCCGTCCACTGTGAGTTCGGTGTAAATGCCTCGACGGTCATCGGCGCACAGGATGCGCGTAAGCAGGCCACGGTCCTCGAGGCGGTTGACCAGGCGGGTGGTAGCGCTGCTGGATAGGGCAGTGGCGCGGGCCAGCTGTTGCATCCGCATGTGCCAGCCGTCCTGGCGACTCAGCGCATCCAGTACCGTGTACTCCACTACCGACAGGTCACTCGAGGCCTGGAGTGCCTTCTCCAGTTCGGCTTCGATGCTTCCGTGAAGGGCGGCCAGGGTTCGCCAGCCCTGCGCCCGTACTTCTACGGCGTCGTCCTTGATGCCCATGCCTGCTGTGCTCCTGCCTCGATGTAGTGATCGCGACGCATCCAAAAGTAGTTGTTTGCGCAACTATCTAGCGTGTGCAACTATATATAGAGCGTCTGCAACTATTATTCTACGGTTCCCGACGACGCACTTCCACTTCTGATCGGAACCGAACTTTAAGGAGCTCCACATGCCCGCAGGGTTGATTGCCCTTGCCCTCGGCGGATTCGGCATCGGACTGACCGAATTCGTGATCATGGGCCTCTTGCCCGAAGTTGCCGCCGACTTCCAGGTCAGTGAGGCTTCGGCCGGTTGGTTCATCTCCGGCTATGCCTCAGCGTTGCCGTTGGCGCACTCCTGGTGACGGCCGCAGTCACAAGCTCCCGCGAAAACCGGTCCTTATTGGTTTGCTCGTCCTGTTCATCGCCGGCAACTTTCTTTCCGCGATAGCCGACAGCTACGCGGCCATGATGATCGGCCGCATCATCGCAGCGCTTTGCCATGGCGCATTCTTCGGCATCGGTTCCGTAGTTGCCGCGAGCCTGGTGCCGGCACACAAGAAAGCCGGTGCCATCGCCATCATGTTCACCGGCCTCACTGCGGCCAACGTCCTGGGTGTTCCCTTTGGGACGCTGCTGGGCCAGAACTTCGGTTGGCGTTCTACTTTCTGGGCGATCACCGCCATCGGCGTCGTGGCGCTGATCGGCATTGCCTGATGGTCCCTAAAGCCAGCACGGAACCAACCAAGGGCCTCCGCAGCGAACTGGGCGCGTTCAAGTCCGGTCAGGTATGGCTTTCCATCATGGTGACCATCCTCGGGTTCGGCGGCATGTTCGGCGCCTTCACCTATATCGCCTTCACTCTCACCGAGGTGTCCGGATTCGAGTCCGCGCCGTGCCGTGGCTCCTGGTGCTCTTCGGTGGTGGCCTGTTTGTTGGGAACTTCCTGGGTGGCAAGGCTGCCGACAAAGCCTGGACAAGTCCCTCATTGTCATCCTTGCCGGACTGGTGGCGGTGCTGGTCTTCTTCGCCCTCACCGCGTCCAACAGCATCGCCACCCTGGTGTCACTGGCGCTCTTGGGCGGCTTCGGATTCGCCACCGTACCGGGCCTCCAGATGCGCGTGATGCACTTTGCCTCCACAGCACCAACGCTCGCATCCGGCGCGAACATCGGCGCGTTCAACCTCGGCAACGCACTCGGGGGGGCCTGGCTCGGGGGGGGCGTTACCATCACCGCCGGCCTCGGCTACACCTCGCCCATCTGGCTGGAGCCGGAATTACCGTTGCCGCGCTGCTGGTCATGCTGGCGGCAGCGGCAGCGGCAGCAGCAAAGCGCAGGGGGGGAGTGGCGGCGCCTGCTGTAACTCCCGACGTCGAACGCGAACCACGTGAGGCCACCGTCGCCTGACGCTGGACTACAAAGCAAGGCCGCAACACGAAGAAGCCCGCCATGGATATCCCATGGCGGGCTTCCTGCGTCCTAGGCGCTGGGTGTGGTGTCCTGCGCTTGTGCTTCGGCATTTTTCGCAGCCTGGTGCGGTGGTTCTCTGCTTGCTTGAGCACTTTCATTTGCTTGCCCCCCCTACGGCGCCACAGCGCCCAGAGAATTGTGACTGCAGCGAAGACCACCACGGCGGCAACAGCGGAAATGGCTGTCCAGGTTGTGAAGAATCCTGCATCCACGCTCAAGGTCCGCTGGCCGGCGTGGGCTGACTCCGTGCTGCCGAAGACGATGCCGGCCGTAAGCAGGTTAGGCGTGGCGATGGCGACGGCCACCAGGACAATAGCAATTTTCCAGGGCCAGGACACCGCTTTACGGGTGGCCTGCCACGCTACGAGGAGCGGAATGAAAGTGAAAACGAAACCGTAGAACATTCCCACCAGCACGCTGGCTCCAAGGTCGCGCCGGATCTGTCCGGCAATGACGTCGGACCACCAGCGGGGGGAAGAATGGCCCCCCCGAGGATGAAGTAGGCGGCCACAGCGACAAGTACTGCCACCAGGATCAGGATTATTTTTACGCCCCCCAATTGCGCTTTTTCTGAGCTGGTACTTGTGCTTGTTCGGTCATGGGTCAATCATGGCAGAGACCCCATGAGGTGCAGGGGGGGAAATGTGCCTATACTTTCAGCGGTGGCCATCAGCAAGGCCGCCGTCGAGGTTCGTAAATGTCCCGATGAAAGGCCACCAGTGAGCAATATTCCGGAAGAACTTTCCTACACCGCAGAACACGAGTGGGTTACCGCTCCAGATGCCGATGGCGTTGTGCGCATTGGCATCACCGACTTCGCGCAGGACGCCTTGGGTGACGTTGTCTACGCCCAGATGCCTGAGCCGGGCACGAAAGTCACCGGCAATGAAGTTGTTGGCGAAGTGGAGTCCACGAAAAGTGTCAGTGATATCTACGCCCCCCCGGTGACTGGTGAAGTCACCAATCGAAATGACGCCCTGGACACTGATCCGGCGCTCATTAACTCGGACCCGTACGGCGAGGGATGGTTAATTGAAGTAAAGCTTGCAGAAGCTGATGCAGTGGATTCCCTGCTCAGTGCATCGGAGTACGAACAACAGGTAGGCTAAAGTTATCTGGCCCGTCAGGCCGCATTCCCATAACCGGGAAAGCGGGACGGCGGGCCAGCAACCGATTTGCCCGGCGGTACCGGGAGGCGGAAGTGGCCGGCAGGGTTTGGAACTGCCGGCGGATGAGGAGGAAATTCCATGGTTGGCGGCGAACAGAATCAAGCCAATGTCGGGAACGGCGCGGAGGAACAGCCGACGTCGGAGACCACCTCGATCAGCATCACGCCAACGTGGGACGAGCCGAGCATTGCGCCCAAGTTGGCTCCTGAAGAGCGTGCATCCGTAGACGCACTTCCGCCGAACTCGGCATTGCTCATTGCGCACAGTGTCCCAACGCAGGCGCTCGTTTCCTGCTGGACGCGGACACCACCACGGCGGGCCGGCACCCGGATGCCGACATCTTCCTGGATGACGTCACGGTTTCCCGCAAGCATGTGCAGTTCATCCGGACGGCGTCCGGCTTCGAGCTGGTGGACATGGGAAGCCTCAACGGTACGTACGTCAACCACGACCGCGTGGACCGCGTGCAGCTGAAGAGCGGCAATGAGGTGCAGATCGGCAAGTTCCGGTTGACTTACTACCTGAGCCCTGTTCGCGCAGCAGGCCAAGTCTGACGGGGGGGTATCTGCCTGTGGCTATGGCCCAGCAGGACCGTCGCGGACCGCAGGTCCTGAATATCGGGGGGGAAGTCCTTGCCCAGCTGAGCGATGACTTTCCCGGTATGACAGCGTCCAAGATCCGTTTCCTGGAGGAAAAAGGCCTCATTAACCCGAAGAGGACTCCTGCGGGTTACCGGCAGTATTCGGACAGTGATGTTGAGCGGCTCCGTTTCGTCCTCGCCCTTCAGCGTGATCAGTACCTGCCACTGAAGGTCATCAAGGATTATCTCGATGCCATCGACCGCGGTGAGAGGCCGGAGAACCTCCCGCCGGGTGTTACCGTGTCGCCCAGGGTGGTCTCGGCGGAAATGGCAGCCGAAGTGCAAGGGCGGGCCCGCGCGCTCACCGAAGAGCAATTACGCGCCGAGTCGGGCGCCAGTGTCCCCCCCCTGCTTGAATCCCTCCTGAGTTTTGGACTAATCACCCACGTGGGCGGCAAGTTCGACGAGCACGCACTCCAGGTGGCCCGGGCTTGTGTCCAATTGGAAGGTCACGGCCTCGAGCCCCCGCCACCTTCGTCCCTTCCAAGCTGCAGCTGAGCGGGAGTTCGGCCTGGTGGAACGCGCCGTTGCCCCCCCGTTGACGTCGCGGAGGGACGCTGCTTCGCAGGCTCGTGCCGCCGAGGCTGCCCGTGAGATCAGCGATCTTTGCCTCACCCTGCACAGGGCCTGGTGCATGACCGTATCTCCCGGATGGATAGCTGATGATCGAAGTCGAAATCGTCGGCGTCCGGATCGAACTGCCGTCCAATCAGCCGCTGGTACTCCTTCGGGAGATCAACGGTGAGAGGCATGTTCCGATCTGGATCGGCACTCCTGAAGCCAGCGCGATCGCGTTGGCACAGCAGGGCGTTGTCCCGCCCCCCCGGCCTATGACGCACGATCTCCTGGTTGATGTTGTCGAATCCTTGGGCCATTCCATCATCAGCGTGAACATTGTGGCTGTTGAGGACAACATCTTCTACGGGCAGCTGCAGTTCGACGACGGTACGGTAGTAAGTTCGAGGGCTTCGGATGCATTGGCCCTGGCGCTGCGAGCCAAATGCCGCATCTGGTGCGCCGATGCGGTCATGGAAGAAGCCGGTGTCCGCATCACCGAGCATGATGAAGGCGAAGACTCGGAGCCGGATCCCGCAGTGGACGAAGAGCGCGAGATGCGTCGATTCCGCGAGTTCCTGGACGACGTGGAACCGGAAGATTTCGAAGGCTGACTCAGCCTAAGCCTAAAGTTGAGGGTGAAACTTTCGACACGACGGGATTTTGGAGCCAAGGTCTTTGACCTCGACGCCTCACGGGCCTAACGTCGAAGTTATCAAGTTCCCGTTGCATACACTGCCGGCGCAAGTCACACTGGAAGGTGCGGACTTGCGGGAATTACACTGCTGCATTTCGCCGTTGTATCAGAGTATGCACCGTCCCCCCCAAGGGAACTGAGAACAAGGAGGTCACGTGAGTCCGAAAGGCGAAGCAGGCGAGCTGAAGCAGTCCTCTGCCGGTATTGCTGCGCCCGCATCCGGCGCCCAAGGTTTGCTCTTCACGGAGGACCTTCCCGTGCTGGACGAGGACGCGGGTTACCGCGGTCCTACCGCATGCAAAGCTGCAGGCATCACGTACCGCCAGCTCGACTACTGGGCACGTACAGGCTTGGTTGAGCCTGCTGTCCGTGGCGCTGCGGGCTCCGGTTCCCAGCGTCTCTACGGCTTCCGGGACATTCTGGTCCTGAAGGTAGTCAAGCGTCTCCTCGATACTGGCGTATCCCTCCAGCAGATCCGCAGTGCCGTGGAACACCTTCGCGAACGGGGCGTCGAGGACCTGGCGCAGATCACGCTGATGAGCGACGGTGCGAGTGTCTACGAATGTACTTCCGCTGATGAGGTCATCGACCTCGTGCAGGGCGGGCAGGGCGTCTTCGGCATCGCGTCGGGCGCGTATGGCGGGAAGTTGAGGGAAGCTTGGCCGCGCTTCCGAGCGAGCATGCCGCGGAGCAGTCCTTTCCCGACGACGAATTGAGCAAGAGGCGCGTAGCGCGCCGCATCGGCTAAACACCGGTCCACTGAACTCGAGCCAAAAGAAGGCCTCGTCCCTAGGGGGGGGACGAGGCCTTCTTCGTGTCTAACGTGCTGAGGCGGAGGCGCTCAGCGCTGTCGGCGGTCCCGCGTCGAGGACTGTCCCGCCAGGAGGCTCCTGAGGAGGTCATCAAAGAGTTTGGCAGCGTTCTTGGCAGAGTCTCCGGGCCAGTGGTGGACCGAGTGTGCTGCACCCTGGATCTGCTGCCAATTGGCCTGCTCCGGAATATGGGGGGGCGTCAGGAGCAGCTCGCCGAACATGGATTCCATTTCAGCCAAACGGAAGGTATGCTCCGCGGATCCGGTGCGCACCCGGTTGGCCACGATCCCTGCCGGGGGGGCCAGGTTGGGCGCGAACTCCTGCCGGAACAACTGGATAGCACGCATGGTGCGTTCCGTGCCGGCCACCGAGAAGAGCCCGGGCTCCGCGACGAGGACTACGCGATCGCTTGCACTCCAAGCCATGCGCGTCAGGCCGTTGAGGGACGGGGGGGGCAGTCCACCAAGACAAGTTCGTAGTTAGTGGTGCCTGCCAGTACGGCTGAAAGCCTGCGAAGGTCGCGTCGGCCCAGATCCGGCCGATCATAGATTCCGGTGAAGGCCGATCCCACTGCGACGTCCAAGGTGCCGTTGCTGGACCCATTGGACACCCAGGAGCTGCCGGCCACATTGCCGGCGAGGTTGGCTTTTCGGGGGCTTTTCAGCATTCGGCCGATGTCGAGTTGCCCGCCCGGCTGGACGCCAAGTGCCGTGGTGGCGTCGGCGTGTGGATCGAGGTCCACTACCAACGTGGGAATACCGGCTGCGAGGGCCGCGGACGCCAGACCGGTGGTCACGGACGTCTTTCCCACTCCACCCTTGAGGCTGCTGATGCTGACTACTTGCACTTGAAAACCCAAAACCTAACGCCGGTTGCCGTATCGCGCTGATTCGCTCCGGAAGCACCGGAGCCGGGGGCTTGCCGAAGCCCCCCCCTGAACATCATATGGTGCATCGCGGTCGATTCCCGCTTTCTACGCGCAGACAGCTGGGGATAAGCGGCAGCAATAGCATGCGGCCGGATCGCGCGCACGCATATACAGCCCAGATGACGATTCCTTTGTGATGGTTGCCACAAAGATTTGTGTTTGATGCTGGCGGCACTACACACTGTGACCACCGACCGATCCACCGCAATGATGCAGGAGAAGTATGTTTTCGAAAATTCTGGTGGCCAATCGCGGCGAAATCGCGATCAGGGCGTTTCGCGCTGGTTATGAACTGGGCGCCAAGACCGTAGCCGTCTTTCCGCATGAGGACCGTAACTCGATCCACCGGCAGAAGGCCGACGAAGCTTACCTGATCGGCGAGGTGGGCCATCCCGTCCGCGCCTACCTGGACGTAGAGGAGGTTGTCCGCGTCGCCAAAGAAGCCGGCGCTGACGCAATTTACCCCCCCGGCTATGGCTTCCTCTCCGAGAACCCGGACCTCGCCCGCGCTGCCAAGGCAGCAGGCATTACCTTCGTGGGCCCGCCCGCGGAGGTCCTGGAGCTCGCTGGCAACAAGGTTGCTGCCCTGGAAGCCGCCCGCAAGGCCGGTGTCCCGGTCCTGAAGTCGAGCAAGCCCTCCAAGGACCTTGATGAGCTCATCGCTGCCGCCGACGAGATCGGCTTCCCCCCCATCTTCGCCAAGGCCGTCGCCGGCGGTGGCGGCCGTGGCATGCGGCGTGTGGAGACGCGCGAAGCCCTTCCCGAAGCTTTGCAGTCCGCCATGCGCGAAGCCGATGCAGCTTTCGGCGACCCCCCCACCATGTTCCTTGAGCAGGCAGTTCTGCGTCCCCCCCGCCACATCGAAGTGCAGATCCTGGCCGACGCCGAAGGCAACGTCATGCACCTCTTCGAGCGTGACTGTTCGTTGCAGCGCCGCCACCAGAAAGTGGTGGAGATTGCGCCCGCGCCGAACCTGGACGAGAACATTCGTCAGGCCCTTTACCGCGACGCCGTGGCGTTCGCGAAGGCCTTGAACTATGTCAATGCCGGAACTGTGGAGTTCCTGGTGGACACAGAAGGGGGAGCGGGCCGGCCAGCACGTCTTCATTGAGATGAACCCCCCCGCATCCAGGTGGAGCACACCGTCACCGAGGAAATCACCGACGTGGACCTCGTGCAGGCTCAGATGCGGATCGCCTCGGGGGGGAAACCCTTGCGGACCTTGGGCTGAGCCAGGATTCGGTGTCCATCAAGGGTGCTGCGCTGCAGTGCCGCATCACCACCGAAGACCCCTCCAACGGTTTCCGTCCTGACGTTGGAAAGATCACCGGCTACCGTTCTGCCGGTGGCGCCGGTGTCAGGCTCGACGGCGGCACTGTTTACTCCGGTGCCGAGATCAGCCCGCACTTCGACTCAATGCTGGTGAAGCTGACATGCCGTGGCCGCGACTACCCTGCGGCCGTAGCCCGCGCGCGTCGTGGTTTGGCTGAGTTCCGTATCCGTGGCGTGTCCACCAACATTCCATTCCTGCAGGCTGTTCTCGCGGATCCGGACTTCAACGCCGGAAACGTGGCCACGGACTTCATCGACAAGCGCCCTGAGCTGCTGAAGTCGCACATCTCAGCAGACCGTGGAACCAAGTTGCTCACCTGGTTGGCTGAGGTCACCGTGAACAAGCCCAACGGCGAGCTCGCTGTCCATTCGGACCCTGCCAGCAAGCTGCCGACGATCGATGGACCGGTTCCCACGTCGGGTTCGCGCCAGAAGTTGATCGAACTTGGGCCGGAGGGCTTTGCCAAGGCCCTCCGTGAGCAGCAGGCGCTGGCTGTTACGGACACCACGTTCCGCGACGCCCACCAGTCCCTGCTGGCAACACGGGTGCGCACCCGCGACCTCGTGGCCGCCGGTCCGGCAGTGACGGCACTCATGCCCGAGCTGCTTTCCGTGGAGGCCTGGGGGGGCGGCGCAACTTACGACGTCGCACTTCGCTTCCTGGGTGAGGACCCGTGGGACCGCCTGGCTGCACTGCGCAAGGCATTGCCGAACACCTGTATCCAGATGCTGCTCCGCGGACGCAACACCGTGGGCTACACCCCCTACCCGGAAGAAGTGACGGAGGCCTTCGTTAACGAGGCTGCCGCTACGGGCATTGACATCTTCCGTATCTTTGACGCCCTCAACGACGTCAACCAGATGGCCCCCGCCATTCGGGCCGTGCGTGCAACGGGGGGGACGGCCGTCGCCGAGGTGGCTCTTTGCTACACAGGCAACCTCCTGGACCCGAACGAGGACCTCTACACCCTCGACTACTACCTGGACCTCGCCCAGAAGATCGTCGACGCCGGTGCACACATCCTCGCCATCAAGGACATGGCAGGCCTCCTGCGTCCGGCCGCTGCCGCGAAACTGGTATCTGCCCTGCGTGAGCGCTTCGACCTGCCCGTCCACCTGCACACGCACGACACTGCGGGTGGCCAGCTTGCCACTTTGCTGGCTGCTGTTGACGCTGGCGTGGATGCCGTTGACGTGGCATCTGCATCCCTGGCCGGCACCACAAGTCAGCCCGCCGCGTCGGCACTGGTCGCTGCATTGGCCAACACACCCCCCCGCGATACCGGGCTCAGCCTGGCCAACGTGGGTTCCCTTGAGCCCTACTGGGAAGCCGTTCGTCGCGTCTATGCC
This sequence comes from Paenarthrobacter nitroguajacolicus JCM 14115, assembly GCA_001313365.1. Next base: position 11,674 of record BBFS01000067.1, on the reverse strand, counting down.
CCCTTCGAATCCGGTCTTCCGGGCCCCACTGGCCGCGTCTACCAGCACGAAATCCCCGGCGGCCAGCTGTCAAACCTTCGCCAGCAGGCCATCGCTTTGGGCCTGGGGGGGAGCAGTTCGAGGCCATCGAGGACATGTACACGGCGGCTGACCGGATCCTGGGCCGTTTGGTGAAGGTCACCCCCCCATCCTCCAAGGTGGTAGGCGATCTTGCGTTGCACCTTGTAGGACTCAACGCCGATCCCGCGGACTTCAACGAGAACCCGCAGAACTACGACATCCCGGACTCCGTCATCGGCTTCCTCTCCGGGGAGCTCGGTGATCCTCCCGGAGGCTGGCCGGAGCCGTTCCGCACCAAGGCCCTTCAAGGCCGCAGCGTCAAGGTGCGCGACGTCGACATCAGCGCCGAGGACAGCGCCGCGCTGAAGGGTGATTCCAAGACGCGGCAGCACACGCTGAACCGTTTGCTCTTCGCGGGACCCACCAAGGACTACCTGAAGAGCGTTGACACTTACGGCAACATCTCCGTGCTGGACACCCGTGACTACCTGTACGGTCTCCAGCAGGGCGCAGAGCACGTTATCGAGCTAGAGAAGGGCGTACGCCTCATTGCCCAGCTTGAGGCCGTCTCAGAAGCCGACGAGAAGGGCATGCGCACTGTGATGTGCACGCTCAACGGCCAGTCCAGGCCCGTTGTTGTTCGTGACCGATCCGTGGTCAGCAATGTCAAGGCCGCGGAAAAGGCAGATCCGGCACAGCCAGGCCAGGTTGCCGCACCGTTTGCCGGCGCAGTCACCGTAACGGTCAAGGTGGGCGATGTCGTCAACGCCGGCGACACCGTTGCCACCATTGAGGCGATGAAGATGGAAGCATCCATCACGACGCCGGTGGCCGGCACGGTCTCCCGCCTCGCCATTTCCTCGGTTGAGCAGGTCCAGGGCGGCGACTTGCTGCTGGTGATCGGCTAGCCATCCACGCAAAAAAGTACCCCGTCCGGAAGAATCCGGACGGGGGGGTACTTTTTTGCTGCTCCTGGTTGAAACGCCCTGGCTAGGACGCGCGGGGGGGTGCTGTGTACATTTCCTCAATGACGGTGTCGAAGTCCTTCATGACCTGGGCCCGCTTGACCTTGAGGGATGGCGTCAGGTGACCCGAGGCTTCGGTGAAGTCCGCCGGAACGATCCTGAAGGACTTGATGGCCTCAGCCTGGGACACCGACTGGTTGGCTTTGCTGATGAGTTCCTGGACTGCTGCCTTAACCACCGGGTGGTCGGTGCTTCGGCGACTGTGGTGCCGGCCGGGAGCCCGTGGCGGTCCAGCCAGCCCGGGAGCGCTTCTTCGTCCAGGGTGACCAGCGCCGATGAATGGACGGTTGTCGCCCACCACAAGAACCTGGGAAACCAACGCATCCGCGCGGATCTGGTCCTCGAGCAGGGCAGGAACCACGTTCTTTCCGCCGGCAGTAACGATGATTTCCTTCTTGCGGCCAGTGATCTTGAGGAAGCCGTTGTTGTCCAGTTCGCCGATGTCTCCGGTGCGGAACCAGCCGTCAGCAAACGTTTCGTCAGTCAGGTCTTCACGCTTGTAGTAGCCGCGCATGACGCAGACACCCTTGGCGAGGATTTCCCCGTCGTCGGCGATCTTGACCGAGTTGCCCGGCAAGGGGGCACCTACCGTGCCGATCTTGATCATGGACGGTGTGTTCACGGAGATCGGCGCCGTGGTCTCGGTCAGGCCGTAGCCTCCAGGATCTGCAGGCCGATGCCTGGAAGAAGTGCCCGAGTCGTTCACCCAACGGACCGCCTCCCGAGACTGCGTGGGCAACATGGCCGCCCATCGCCGCACGGAGTTTGCCGTAGACGAGTTTGTCGAACAAGGCGTGCTTGAGCTTCAAGCCAAGTCCCAGCGAACCGGACTCGCGTGCTTTGGAATAGGCGATTGCAGTATCCACTGCGCGGTGGAAGATGGCTCCCTTGCCGCCGTCCTCTGCCTTGGTCAGCGCCGAGTTGTAGACCTTCTCGAAGACCCGGGGGGAACAGCCAGGATGAACGTCGGCTGGAAGCTCTGGAGGTCAGCCAAGAGGTTCTTGATGTCCGGGGGGGTGTGCGCCACCTTCACCCCGCCGGCCACGGCAAGCACGGAGATGAAACGCGCGAAGACGTGGGCCAAGGGGAGGAACATGATGGTCTTGGCAGACTCGTTGATGATTTCCGGCAATGAAGCGCGGGCATTCTCGGAGAGCTCCACGAAGTTGCGTGGGTCAGTTCGCAGCCCTTGGGCCTGCCGGTGGTACCGGAGGTGTAGATAATCGTAGCGAGATCCTTGAGCCCGGCTGAGGAACGGCGGGACTCGAGTTCGTCGTCGGGGACGCCTGCACCTGCAGTGCGCAGCGCATCGAGTCCGGCGCCCTCAAGCTGCCAGACGTTGGCCACCGAAGTGATGTCTTCTGCGGCAACAGCCTGGCGGATGACGTCCTCATGGTGCGCGGCTTCGCCAAAGGCTGCAACAGCGCCTGAGTCGCCCAGGTTCCATGCCACTTGTGAAGGCGACGACGTTTCGTAGATAGGGACAGAGACGCTCCGGCAAACCAGATGGCGAAGTCCACGAGGGACCATTCGTACCGCGTGCGGGACATGATGCCCACACGATCGCCTACGCCGACTCCACTGGCGATGAGGCCCTTTGCCAAGGCCCTCACGTCTTGCAGGAAGTCCTTGGCACGGATGTCCTGCCACTGCCCATTGCCGTCCAACTTGGAAAACAGCGCAGGGTTGGATGCTTTTTCTGCCTCTCGGATCACGAGGTCCGTGATGTTGGTTTCCGGGGGGGCGATGTTCACGAGGGGAGGAACACTGATTTCACGCACGGTAGCTCCTTTGATATCCACGGGCCACGAGGGGCTGCTTCCACTCTAGTATGCCCGCTCGCGGAGGTGTGTTCTATTTCACCTACTGGCGAGTAACTTTACGGATGAGCCGTCATTTCAAGCAACTCGATGCCATCCATGCCCCCTATGATGCCGGTGCCGCCCCCCCGCCCTGCGGAATAGGATGAGGGGATGCCCGCACTACGGTCCAGTTCCCTGGTCAGACCCAAGCCACCGGCCTCGGCATGGAGGGACGTGCCCTGGGCTGCCCGACGAAGCCATTTGGGCCGCCGCGGACTGGCGATCGGGATCGACATCGGAGGCACCAAGGTAGCCGCCGGCGTTGTGGACGCCGAGGGCAGGGTCCTCGCCGAGGCACGCAGGTCCACGCCAGGCGCGGACCCCCCCGAGCCGTCGAGCAGACCATTGTGGAGCTGGTGGACGAACTCAGCGCAGGACACCGGATCGCTTCGGTGGGCATCGGTGCCGCAGGATGGATGGACCTCGACGGCGGCACGGTGCTGTTCAGCCCCCCCCATCTGGCGTGGCGTAACGAGCCCCCCCTGAGGGAGAGCCTCCAGAAGTTGCTGAGGCGTCCCGTACTGCTCACAAATGACGCAGATGCTGCGGCGTGGGCGGAGTGGCGCTTTGGCTCAGGCCAGGGCGAAAGCCGCCTGGTGTGCATCACGCTGGGCACAGGCATTGGTGGTGCCATGGTCATGGATGGCCGGGTGGAACGGGGGACGCTACGGCGTTGCCGGGGGAATTCGGGCACCAGATCATTTTCCCCCCCGGGGGGCCACCGCTGCGAATGCGGTAACCGCGGCTGCTGGGAACAGTATGCCTCCGGTAACGCTCTGGGCCGGGAAGCCCGGCAGCTGGTGCGGACCAATTCCCCCCCGCAGGCCGTGCGCTCTTGGAGAAGGCAGGCGGGACCGCAGAGAACCTGTCGGGCGCAGCCGTGACCTCGCTGGCACTTGCGGGCGATGCCACGTCCCGCGAACTCCTCGCCGACCAAGGCGAATGGTTGGGCCTGGGGGTTGGCCAACCTCGCAGCAGCACTTGACCCCCCCGGGATGTTCGTTATAGGCGGGGGGACTGTGTGATGCGGGGGAGTTGCTCGCCGCACCCGCCGGGAGTCATTCGCGAAGAACCTCACAGGGCGGGGGTTTCCGTCCCATGGCAAGGATCGAGCTCGCGGCCCTCGGGCCGCGTGCCGGCATGATCGGCGCAGCAGACTTGTCGCGTGTCAGCGGACGGGCGCGCAGCTAGGCTTGCCATGCTGGGAACGGCTGTGTGCCCCCCCTAGAGGCGGGCGCCGTCGTCGTCCTCGTTTTTTTCCTGCGGAAGCTGCATGATGAGGTAGACCACTGACGCCACGAAAATGGCGACAATGCCCAGAACTGCCGTCAACGGCGCGGACCGCCAAAACATGGCTGTGAAAAGCAGGGCGATGGGTCCGCCCACGGCACCCACCCACGCCAGCATGACCAGCGGCTCAGTTCCCGCCAGGCTGGGCGGATCCTCAGGAACGAAGGTGTGGTCCTCGTCCTCGACTTCGAAGTCACGAGGCCCGGACGGCCGGATTCCGGCATCGGCATCGGCACGTACTGCCGCCGGATCAGGTAACGGTTCCGGGGCAGGTGCGGACAACCCCAGCGGATCGAAGTCCCGGAAAGTCCTGCCGGACTCTTGCTGAAGCCCGGCTTCAGGCCCGGGGGGGCCTGGTTGATGTCCTGCGGCTTTCCGTGCTTTGGCGATTCCCCCTTCCGGGCCTGACTGCGTGGCCTCCAGCCGGGCCACCAGATCCTGCCATACGGCGTCGTCGTCCTTGTTGGCGCTTTGATCAGCAGAATTGGGATCAGGCCTGTTCATGGGCTGTGTCCTTTTCGGAGGAAAGCCCGTGCCCGGCCAGGGCCGCTACGGTCTTCTGGATAAAATCGACGGTTCCGGAAAAAATCTCCGGAGCGTCATTATCAAGGGTGGCAACATGGCGGCTGTTGTGGAGGTAAGTGACATCCACCGGTGCCTGAACCCGGGAACGGAGGAACTCCAGGCTCGCGTTCGAGATGACGTTGTCCACCGTTGACTTGTAGACCCTGACGGGTGAGCTGATGCGCGGCAGGATGGCGGCTGTGTCCTTGTACATCTTCTTGAGTTGGTGAGCGGCCGCAACTGGCGTCCGGGCGTAGGCACCTTCGTCCTGGTCCGGCTTGAGAATGTCATTGGCGATGGCCGGAGTTGTCTTCACCACATACTTGAGGGCAGCGACGATGACAGCCCGCGGATCGTCCAGGACCAGTCCAGGGTTCACCACCACTGTCCCTGCAATGGGACGCGTGGCTGCTATCCGCAAGGCCAGGGTGCCGCCCATGGACAAACCGGCAGAGAAAACGTAATCGCACTCCGAAGCCAGCTCAAGGTACGCATCATCCACGGCACGGTGCCACTCCCGCCACGAGCGGGTGGCCATGTCCTGCCACGTGGTGCCGTGGCCGGGCAGCAACGGCAGCCTTACGGCGTAGCCGGACGCGGCGAGGTGTTCGGCCCACGGCCTGACGCTGTGCGGGCTTCCAGTGAACCCGTGGGACATGACCACACCAACGCGGGGGGCCGGCACCCTTCCAGCTACTGTGGAACGGCGAAAAGTCGGGGGAGCATTTTCATGATGACTCCGAGGCTACTCTGTCCCCCCCGGCACGCTGGCGGAAAAAGCCGGCTGATTCTTCAAAAATGGTGGGTGCATCAACATCCAGGGTGGCCACATGCCCGCTGTGTGGAAGCGTGACCACTTTGAGGCGCGAGGAGTCGATGTACTTGCTGATGGTGGCCACTGAGCTCGGCGGGACGACGTCGTCAACCGAGGATTTGAACACCAGCGCGGGAGCCTCCACATGCGGTAGGCCACGGGTAGCTGCGCGGAAGAGCTTCTTGAGTTCGTGGACGGCCTTCAGCGGCGTCTTGGAGTAGTCGCCTTCCTCGACCGTTATGGGCGCCGGCCTGTCCTCCACTATGGGGGGTGGTAGTGGGCATGACGTACTTCAACGCCCCCCCGACGTACCGCACCCGTCGGTCGTAGAAGCTCAGCCCCCGGGTTCACCAGGACCAGCCCGGGAACTTCATGGCGGGAGGCCACCCGCAGAGCCAAGCTCCGCCCATGGAGAGCCCTGCCACGAAACACGTCTCCGTCGTCGCTGCAAGGTCCAGGTAACTCTGCTCAAAGGTCCGGTACCAGTCCTGCCACCTCGTGGTGGCGAGGTCACGCCAACTGGTGCCATGACCGGGAAGGAGGGGGGGCACGGACACTGCGAAGCCCTGCTTGGCTAAATATTCGGCCCAAGGGAGGACGCTGAGGGGGGGACTTCCGGTGAAGCCGTGGCAGATGGCCACGCCGATGGAGGCGTTGGCTCCATGTCCGGCATGGTGGAAAGCGAGCGGCGCGGCGGGTTTGTTGCGTTCCGTCATGCGTCCATCGTGTCACTGTTCCTGACATTTCTCACTGGAGTAGGGTTGCTGTTGAGTGCCGGCCGGGTTGCCCGGGTGCATGCCAACCAATCGGCCGTGAGAGGACAAACGTGTTCTATTGGGTCATGAAGAGGATCTTTCTCGGTCCCATCCTCAAACTCCTGTTCCGTCCCTGGGTGAAGGGACTGGACAACGTTCCTGAAAGCGGAGCTGCCATCCTGGCCTCCAACCACTTGTCCTTCTCGGACTCCATCTTCCTGCCCCCCCTGATGGTTCGTCGCCCGGTGATCTTCCTGGCCAAGTCCGAGTACTTCACAGGAAAAGGCTCAAAGGCCGGCTGACTGCGCTGTTCTTCAGGCTGAGCAACCAACTGCCGATGGACCGTTCCGGCGGCGCGGCGTCGGAAATGTCACTGCAGGCGGGCAAAGACGTCCTGAATTCCGGAGGCCTGCTGGGGATCTATCCGGAGGCACCCGCAGCCCTGATGCCCGGCTCTACCGTGGCAAAGTGGGCGTGGCCAAGCTCGCACTGCAAACACGTGTTCCCGTGGTGCCTGTGGCAATGATCGGGACGGAGAAGGTCCAGCCCATCGGCAAACGCCTGCCCAACATCCGCCGGATCGGCCTCATTTTCGGGCAGCCCCCCCTGGACTTCAGCCGCTACTACGGCATGGAAGACGACCGACTGATCCAGAGGGCTGTGACCGACGAAATCATGTACGAATTGATGCGGCTTTCCGGTCAGGAGTATGTGGACGAGTACGCAGCAGTGGTCAAGGCCCAGTTGGCCGGCAAAGGCCCCCCCGAACCTGTCCATAAGATCGAGGTTGCCGAAGACGCCACGTCAGACATCGCAGAGGACAGGGATGAACCCCGTGGTGACGGAAGCGGATCAGCGGAGAAACTGTGACGTAGGCGGTGGCATCGGTTACGGCCGCAGTCCCGCAACCTTGCCGTGGGCTACTACTCTTGAAGGGTGACTGAGCTAACCGCGAACACCGCACCCTCCGCAGCAGATCCTCTCGCAAGCACCGCCCAGAGCGGAGCAGCGAACTATCCCGGGCTCGACGCTTGGCGGGACCTGCCGATTTCCCAGCAGCCCACCTGGTCCAACACTGAAGTCTTCAAGGCTTCCGTCAAGGAACTCTCGGTGGTGCCGCCCTTGGTGTTCGCCGGTGAAGTGGACGTCCTGAGGGAGCGCCTGGCCGCTGCTGCCCAGGGCAAAGCCTTCCTCCTGCAGGTGGTGACTGCGCTGAAACCTTTGAGGCAGCTACCGCCGACAAGATCAGCGCCCGGGTCAAAACGATCCTCCAAATGGCTGTGGTCCTTACATACGGCGCTGCCATGCCCGTCATCAAGATGGGGCGCATGGCCGGCCAGTTCGCGAAGCCGCGCTCATCCAATGACGAGACGCGCGACGGCGTGACGCTTCCCGCGTACCGCGGTGACATTGTCAACGGCTACGATTTCACACCGGAATCACGCGCACACGACGCCGGCCGGATGCTTCAGGCGTACCACACGTCCGCATCCACGCTGAACCTCATCCGAGCCTTCACCCAAGGCGGTTTCGCGGATCTCCGCCTGGTTCACCAGTGGAACAAGGGGTTCACCGAGAACCCGGCACACGCGCGCTACGAATCGCTGGCGCGCGACATCGACCGTGCCATCAGCTTCATGGACTCCTGCGGCGCCGACTTTGAGGCACTCAAGCGCGTGGAGTTCTTCGCCAGCCACGAAGCACTGCTGCTCGACTACGAGCGCGCACTCACACGCATCGATTCGCGCACCGGCCTGCCCTACGACACGTCCGCGCACTTCCTGTGGATCGGTGAGCGGACCCGCGAGCTGGACCACGCCCACGTTGACTTCCTGTCCCGCGTGCGGAACCCCCATCGGCGTCAAGCTTGGCCCAACCACCAGCGGCGACGATGCCTTGCGTCTCATCGACAAACTGGATCCCAACCGCGAACCGGGCCGCCTCACATTCATCACCCGCATGCGCCGGCAACATTCGGGAGAAGCTGCCGGCCGTCGTCGAACGCGTCACTGCTTCCGGCGCGCAGGTGCTGTGGGTGACCGACCCGATGCACGGCAACACGGTCACGTCGCCCAACGGCTACAAGACGCGCAACTTCGATGATGTTATTGACGAAGTGCGTGGATTCTTCGAGGTGCATCACGCCCTGGGCACGGTCCCGGGTGGACTCCACGTTGAAATGACCGGCGATGACGTCGCCGAGTGCTTGGGTGGCGCCGACCCGATCGACCAGGACGCATTCCTGGACCGTTATGAGTCGGTGTGCGATCCTCGGCTGAACCACATGCAGTCCCTTGAGATGGCCTTCCTTGTGGCAGGAGCCTCTCCAAGAGGTAGAGATACAAAATGGCGCGGTCCGGTTCCCGGACCGCGCCTTTTTTGTGCTTGGAATTGCAGGGCTCGAACCCTAGACGACAGTCAGGGTGACCACAGAGTCTTCCGGTATCTCGGCATTGACGGGGGGGTTCTGGTCCCGGACGGTGCCGAAGAAGCCACCCAGGATCTTGTTGACCTCTACCTTGAAACCGAGCCTTTTCAGTTCCTTTTCGGCCTCATCGGCCTGCTTGCCGATGAAACTGGGCACCTTCACCAACTTTGGTCCCTTGGATACTGTGAGCGTCACCGCTTCGCCCCCCCGGACAAGGGTTCAGTCGCCGGCACCTGGGAAACAACAGCGCCCTTGGGGACCGTCTTGTCATTCACCGTCTCGGGAGCGATCACTGCTTTGAGCCGGCGTCCTGCAGGGCTTTGACGGCTGCGTCCTGGGTCAGTCCGCGCACATCGGGAACGGGAATGGGTTGGGGCCCTTGGAGACCACCATCGACACGGGGGGTGCCATGCCTCACCTCGGTGCCTTCGGCCGGATCTTGCGAAATCACGACGCCGGCGGGAATCTTCTCGTCAAAGGCCTGCGTGACGTTGCCAAGGGCCATTTCGGCGGAATTCAAGGAAACCTTGGCCTCGTCCAACGTGCCACCGGTCAGACCGGGCAGGGCGAACAGCTGGGCCCCCTTGGAGACGAAGAGCGTGATGGGCTGGAACTTCCGGACCTCGGTGCCGGACTCCGGTTCCGTCCCAACGGCCAGCCCTGCGAGGATGTCGTCGTCGAAAACATCCTTCGGTTCTGATTGAAAGCCGGCAGTTCGGAGGAGCTGCTGTGCCTCGGCCACGGTTTTATTCTTAACGTCCGGGACGGTTCCCGGGGATCCCGGTCCCATCCCGAAGAACCAACCGGCCGACGCGGCAAGCGTTGCAAGGATGACGATCACGATGGTCCAGATAACGCCGCGGCGGCGGGGGGTTGCCCCTCGCGTAGCGGGCGAACAGGAGTGGCAGCGGCTCGTGCGCGATCTTTGTTCTCTTGCCGTTCGAGTCTCTTCAGCTCCCGTTTGCCGGGCCGGCGCACGTCGGGATCGTTGCCCGGATCAACAGCTGAGGCCTGCGGCCTGCCTGAAACGCCCGCAGCCATGATGGTGGTGGGGTTGCTCTGGTGCGAGATTAACTCCGTGGGCGAGGCAGTGGAGGCAATGGCTTCTGTGGGGGTTCCCATTGGTAACACCTGCTGCACCGGACCCGCCGAAGGCAGCGGCGGCCGCCGAGGGCGTGGGGGGAGCCGGGCAATCGGGACGACGCTTGCCTGTGGTCCAGTTCTTCGTCTGTGAGCGTAGTGCGGATGTGGCGGAGCTCGGTCAGCAACGCAGCGCCGTCCACCGGCCTGTTCTCCGCATCTGCGCCGTGCACCACTGCACCAGTTCATCGAGGTCCTCGGCGAGGCCGGGAGCGGACTCCGAAGGACGTCCCACCACAGCATTGACGTGCTGGTAGGCAACCTGGATAGGAGAGTCTCCTGAGTAAGGTTGATTGCCCGTCAACATCTCATAGAGCATGATGCCTGCCGAGTAGATGTCGCTGCGGGCATCGGCTGGCTGGCCGAGCACCAGCTCGGGAGCCAAGTAAGCCACAGTGCCTATCAGGGCACCGGTACTGGTGTTGGCCGAGATCGCCCTGGCCAGTCCGAAATCTCCAACCTTGATGCGTCCGTCGTCTGCAATGAGGACGTTTTCAGGTTTGACGTCCCGGTGGATCAGGCCTGAGCGGTGGGCGGCAGCCAGGCCCTCAATGACTGGATCGATCAGCGCCAGGGCAAGGCGCGGCGGCAAAGCACCCTGTTCGTTAAGGGTGTCACGAAGGGTGTGCCCCCCCTTGACGTACTCCATGACCAGGTAGGCGATATGGCCGTCCTCACCTTGGTCGAGCACCCCCCCTACGATGTGCGGGTGCGAGAGGCTGGCGGCCGCCTTTGCTTCGCGGCTTAGCCGCTCAAGGAATGTGGGATCGTTGGCCAGATGCGGGTGCAGGACTTTGAGGGCCACGTCCCGCTCCAAGCGCTGGTCCGTGGCCAGGTAAACAGTGGACATACCGCCCCCCCTCGCCAGGCGGGAACGGACCGTGTATCGGCCGTCTACGGTTGTCCCGATGAGGTGGTCCTGCGTTGGTTCTTGCACCATATGATCCTAAACGAGGCAGGGAAGGGGGGGCCCGAATCCACGTGGGTTTCGGGCCCCTTCAAAGGTGCAGTTGATGGCCTAGCCAAAAGTGCGCTGTCGGGCCTTGATCGATTCGACGTAACGCTTGGTGTCGTCATACATGCCGTACTTACTGACCGAGTACTGACCTTGGTAGTAGCCGGCAATCGCCGTGTCCAAGTCCTTGCTGGTAGCAATAAGGGTCCGGATGATGGCGACACCTGCCGTGGCATTATCGTACGGGTCCAGGAGATTGAGCTTGCGGCCCACGAGGTCGGACGCCCATTGGCCGGAAGAAGGAATAACCTGCATCGTGCCGATCGCATTGGCGGGCGAGACAGCCCGCTGGTCAAAGCCTGATTCCTGTTCGGCGAAGGCCAAAGCCAGTGAAGGCTGACGCCCATGCGCCGGGCCGTGTCAGCTACGATGCTCTTCATTTCAGCCCGGCTGGGCACAGGTGAGGCGTTGAGCAAGGCCTTGTTCTCGTTAGCCGAGCTGACAACTGCCGGCGGGTAGGTGAAGCCAGGAACGTACTGGGGACCAAGGGCTTGGTGTCACCGGCAGGCTGCAAGCCTGCGCCGGGGGATGGTGAGCTTCTGGCCCGGATAGATGACGGTGGTGGCTGTCACATTGTTGTTGGCAGCCATCAAAGCGGCAGGGAAACCCCGTGGCGGGGAAGCGATGGAACTGAGGGTGTCGCCCGCCTTGATGGTGTAGGAACCTGTGCCGGCCAGTGGGGGGGCGGGCGCAGGTGCCGGGGGGGCGGGGGGGGCTGCGG
>BBFS01000066.1 GCA_001313365.1 Paenarthrobacter nitroguajacolicus JCM 14115 | reverse complement strand
TGAGAAGGACCTGTGGGAGAACGGTGACTTCACCACCACCATCCTGATCGTGAACAAGAAGTTCGCCGCAGAACACCCCGAAACCGTGAAGGCCCTCCTGAAGGGCCACGTGGAGTCCGTGAACTGGCTGAATAGCGCTTCCGCTTCCGAGAAGGCGACCACCATCAATGCGGTCCTCAAGGACACTGCGGGCAAGCCGCTTCCGGCGAACGTGATTGAACGGGCGCTGCAGAACATCAAGTTCACTACCGACCCGCTGGCCGGAACGTACAACAAGCTCCTCGAAGACGGCGTCAAGGCCGGCACCACCAAGCAGGCCGACATCAACGGCATCTTCGACCTCCGCACGCTGAACGAGGTTGAAGGCAAGAAAACCTCGGCCGCAGGACTTGGCCAAGAGTAAGCAGTAACGGGCCGGTCCGACTCCCATGCGGACTCGATCCTGGCCACCACGGGGGTTGCCGTCCGGTTGTGGGTCGTCCAAATCACCAGAGTAGGTCTCCGCTGTTAACGAAGACGACGGCGGGAGTTTCCTCCCGCCGTCGTGCGCTGTTCGGCTTGGCGCCTCGCGTTGTTGGCGCGGCGCTTAGCCGCCAAGCTTGGAATGCTCGCCCAGGCGGTGCCATGAGCGGTTGTGGTAGACCAGAGCGTCGCCGGGTTCGCCCGCTGGGACGTCACGCATCACGCGCGACTCCAGGGCGTGAACGGCGATGATTGTGGAAGTCCCCCCCACCTCCATGCGATTGATGACGGCGCAGCGCACCCAGCGCGGACATCGTCATACACCGCTTCGCCGGTTGCAAGGGCGGACCAGCGATGCGTCTGGTCAAAGCGGTCGGCGCCGGGGGTCGCTCCAAACTTCGCCAAGTCGACGTCGTGCGCGTCCAGCAGGTGCACGACGACGGTTTCGGCGCGCGAAAGCACCTCGGACGCAGAGGACAGTGCCGAGACCGAGAAAATCAGCAACGGAGGTTCCGCACTCACTGACACCACCGACGATACCGTCAGCGCCACGGGTCCTTCGCCGGCATCCGCCGTGATGACGGCGACACCGCCTGGGTGGCCACGGAACAGTGCTTTGAATTCGTCGGCCGAGAGGGACTGCGGGAAGGATTTCTTCGGAGCCCCCCCAGCCAAGTGTCGGTGGGATAGGCATGAAACATCGTTAGGACACCTTGGGTGCGGAGCGCTCGAGTTCCTCGCGAACGATTCTCGTCCCTGCGCTGAGGCACTCAGTTTGGCCAGTGCGACGTCGCGGGGGAACGGTGCCATGCCGCAGTTGGAGCTGGGGATGAGCTTGTCCGCATCGACGAACTGCAGGGCGTTGCGGAGGGTGTCGGCGACTTCCTCCGGGGTCTCGATGGTCTCGCTTGCGACGTCGATTGCCCCCCCGAGCATGACTTTCTTGCCGCGGAGTAGCTCGATGAGGTCCATGGGCACGTGGGAGTTCTGGGATTCCAGCGAGATGATGTCGATGCTGGAGTTCTGAAGCAGCGGGAACGTTTCCTCGTACTGCCGCCACTGTGAGCCGAGCGTCGCCTTCCAGTCAGTATTCGCCTTGATCCCGTAGCCGTAGCAGATGTGGACGGCGGTCTCCGCACGCAGCCCTTCTGCCGCTCTCTCAAGCGCAGCCACGCCCCAGTCCTTGACCTCATCGAGGAAGACATTGAACGCGGGCTCGTCGAACTGGATGATGTCCACGCCGGCCGCCTCCAGTTCCTTCGCCTCCTGGTTCAGGATCGCAGCGAACTCCCAGGCCAGCTTCTCGCGGCTCTTGTAGTGGTCATCGAAGAGTGTGTCCACCATGGTCATGGGACCGGGAAGAGTCCATTTGATCGGCCGGTCGGTGGTTGCGCGGAGGAACTTTGCGTCTTCGACGAATACTGGCCGCTCGCGGCGCACCGCTCCGACGACGGTCGGCACGCTGGCGTCGTAGCGATCGCGGATGCGCACGGTCTTGCGCTGTTCAAAGTCGACCCCGCTGAGATGCTCTATGAAGGTCGTGACGAAGTGCTGGCGGGTTTGCTCGCCGTCGCTGACGATGTCGATACCGCGTCGGCTCTGCTCGTGGATGGCAATACGCAGCGCATCCTGCTTGCTCGAGAAGCGTGTTTCCGTCCAGCTTCCACGGGGGACCAAAGAGTCTCCGGCTGTGCCAGCCAGGATGGTTTCGGCAGGCTTCCGACAACGGTGGTGGGCAAAAGTGTGTTCATGATTGACGATTCTCCGTGGGTCAGTTGACGAGAGCGGGGGGGTATTTGGCGGTCCACTGGTCCAATAGATCCTTGTGGGGGGGCGTGATGAAGTGTTCCTCCGTGTACTTCGCCTGAGTGACCGCTAGCTGACTGCGCTCGACGCGGTCGTAATCGATCTGGGTCCGGGAGTAATCCTGCTCTCCCAGGCTCGGTTGGTAGACGACGGCGGCGGCGGAGTTCGCGTTGTAGACCTCCGGGCGGTAGATCTTCTGGAACGTCTCCATGGTGCTGATCGTGCCGATGAGCTGCAGGTTGGAGTAGTCGTTGAGCAGGTCGCCGCGGAAATAGAAGGCCAGCGGCGCAACGCTGCCGCGTGGCATGAAGTAGCGAACCTGCAGCCCCATCTTCGCGAAGTACGCGTCCGTCAGCGAGAACTCGTCCTGCTGGTACTCGACGCCCAGGACCGGGTGACGGTTCTCCGTTCGCCGGTACGTCTTGGTCGTGGAGACGCTGATGCACACCACCGGCGGCTGCGGGAAGCGTTCCTGACATGCCGGGGGGGAATCGAGGAATTGCTGGAACAGTTTGCCGTGAAGATCGCCGAAGTCCTCGGGAACGGTGGGCTTGCCTGCCTCCGCTGCCGCCGCCGGCAGTACCACGCTGAAGTCAAAGTCACGGACGTAGGAGGAGAAGTTGTTCCCCCCCACGATCCTTGGTGGCGGACCCCGTTCAGCTGGTCGACGATCTGGATGTCGAGAACCTCGAACAGGGGGGAACTTCTGATCCGTACCTTCGGCAGTGAACTCTATCTGCACGGAAACGATCTCAAGCTCGAGCGTGTAACGGTCCCGATCCGGGTTGTCCCAGCTGGCGAGATCGTTGAAGCGGCGCCGAATCATGGTCAAGGCGTTGCGCAGGTTCTCCTGGCGGTGCTCGCCCCCCCGTGCCAGGTTGGCGAAGTTTGTCGTGATCCGCGAGCTTCCGACGGGGAGTAGTCCTCGTCGAAGGGGGGGGTCGTGGTGATACTGAAGGTGAAGTCGTCTGCCATGTGCTGCCAATCCGTTGATGGGCCGGAGACGGCCTTTCCGAAGGGGGATGTATCCATGGTGCAGCCTAGGACGGGGGTATCAGGTAACTAGTGGTTGCTATGCATTGATATAGAATTTTCCTATGGCCCAGATTTCGAGCGGATTGACCCTGCAGCAGCTCCGCTACTTCATAGAAGTTGCAGCGGAGGGCTCGATCTCCGCGGCTGCCGATCTTCTCTACGTAGCGCAGCCGACAATGTCCGCATCGATGAAGGACCTTGAGGCCCGGGTTGGCCGTGCGCTACTGGTTCGCTCCGCCCGCGGGGCCACCCTCACCGCCGACGGGGGTAGAGTTCCTTGGCTACGCGAGGCAGGTCGTCGAGCAGTTTGCTCTCCTCGAGCAGCGCTACCTTGGCAGGCCACCGCGGCGACGTCTGCTCGGGGGGGTGTCAACGCAGCACTACTCGTTCGCGGTGGACGCTTCGTCAGGATGGTCAAGGCCACTGATGTGGCCGAATACGAATTCTCGCTCCGTGAGTCCCGCACCTGGGACATCATCGAGGATGTCCGGACGCTCCGCAGCGAGATAGGCATCCTCTACCGGAACGATTTCAACCGGAAGGTCATCGACAAGCTGCTTCGGGAATCCGGCTCGCGTTCACTCCGCTTTTCCTCGCCGATCCGCACATTTTCATTTCACGGCACAACCCGCTCGCCTCAAAAGAGCGTGCGACTCTCGATGATCTCGCCGGCTTGCCACGCCTAACCTTCGATCAAGGTGCGAACAACTCCTTTTACTTCGCCGAGGAGATTCTCTCCACCATGTCCAGTAAGCAGGAGATACGGGTCTCTGACCGTGCCACGATCTTCAACCTCATGATCGGGCTCCACGGCTACACGATCTCGACGGGCATCATCAGCGGGGGGGAGCTCGACCCGGAGATCGTCGCCATCCCGCTCGACGTTGACGAACGCATCGAGATCGGCTGGATCGGCCACGCAGCGATCCCGCTCACCGACCAAGCGCAGCACTACCTCAGGGAATTGCGGGCCGTCGTCGCCGAGTTCGGCGTAGCGCTACTCGACTGACGGCAGGTGAGCGGGCGGGTCATTACCGCTTCAGCGATTGGACGTACTTGTTTATGACGTGGTCACTTGACGGCTAGGCTTCGACGTTGTCTTGCGTACGATCAGCTTCGGCGGGATCAGAATATGCTCCGACTCGCTGCGTCCCTCAATTCTCGAGAGCAGCAGTTCTGCCGCTTGCCGGCCCATCTGAACACCTGATTGGTCTACCGTGGTCAGTCCGATGGGTGGCAGTGAAGCGGAGGGGGACATTGTCGTAACCCACCAACGAGATGTCCGCGGGAATCCTGATCCCGGCATCGAAAAGGCTTGTGAAGGCGCCAAGTGCTGCGACGTCGGCGCACCGTGTAGTGCGGTGGGGGCGTTTGGCAAGGGGGACGGTTCGCTATGGACCGCCCCCCCGCTTCCAATCCGCTCTCATAGCCCCCACCGACCGGGCACGTGATCAATGTGCTCGGCCAGACCGTGCTTTTCCATCGCCTGATCGTAGCCGTGGCGGCGGACTGTTTGTGGCATGCCTGGTTCGCTGTCGGGCTGCGTGTTGGCGAGCATCGAGATCCGCTCATGACCCAGCGATACAAGGTGGTCCACAATAAGTGCGCTGCCTGCTATGTCGTCGCTGGCAACGGTGTCAAAGTATTGGGCAGGTCCGTGGCGGCCGAGGACAACAACGGGGGGGATGCTGCGGCCAAGCTTCTCCAATTCTTCATTTGGACCGAAGGGCGCAATGAGCAACAGTCCGTCCATGCGGCGGTCAATCATGGCTTCGATGAGCTTCTGCTGTGCGTCAAGCCCGTGCCGGGCTTGACCGATCAGAACCTGGTAGCCAAGTTCCTCCGCCACGTCCCGGATGCCCTCGACCAAGACCGAGAAGAAGGTGTTGGAAAGGTCCACCAGGAATACGCCCAAGGTATAGCTGTTGCCGCGCATTCCGCGGGCAAGGGCAAGAGGGCGGTAGTTGAGGAGTGCCATCGATTCCTCGACCTTGGTCCGCATGGCGGGGGGGCTCACCCCATAGGCGTTGCGCAGGACCTTGGAGACCGCCGCGCGTGAAACGCCGGCGTGATCAGCTACGTCGCTGATGGTGGCCCGCTTTAGCTGTTCCATGGCGTCTATCCCCCCCTTCGGCAGTGTCCTTCTCCGTAATTGTAGATTGATCTACGAAAAACTCTTGGCAAGGGCTGTGAGATGACTTACAGTAGACAAACGTAGACCGATCTACACAAATCCACGCACGGCCACAAGAACATTCAAAGGCCGGGTTTGAAACGTTCCACAGACTGCGAAGTCCGTGGCTTTACGAGGAGGTAAAGATGGCCGTATCGAGCAAGCAGCGCTGGGCCGCTCTGGCTGGAGGAGTGACAGTCCTGGCACTGGCTCTGACCGGTTGTAGCGGCGGTGGCTCCACCGCCAATGGAGACGAAGAGACCATCACGTGCTGGTGGACAACGCCGAAAACACCGTTGCCGCAGCGGAAAAGGTCGCCGAAGAATTCACTGCAGCCAATCCCGGAATCAAAGTCGAGGTGGAAACCCGTCCGCAGGGCGGCGATGGTGACAACATCGTCAAGACGCGGCTCTCCACCGGTGACATGGCGGACGTCTTCAACTACAACACCGGCTCACTGCTGCAACAGATCAATCCTGAACAGAACCTGCAGCCCATCACCAACGAGCCCTACCTGTCCAACATCACGGAGTCCTTCAAACCCGTGGTGACGTCCGGCAGTGAAGTGTACGGAGTTCCCTTCAGCACCGGCATGGCCGGAGCCGTGCTTTACAACAAGAAGGTCTACGAAAAACTCGGCTTGTCCGTCCCCCCCAAGACCTGGGACGAATTCATGGAGAACAGCCGCAAGATCAAAGACGCGGGCATCGCGCCGATCATCCAGTCCTACCAGACCACGTGGACCTCGCAGCTCTTCGTCCTGGGTGACTTCGCCAACGTGGTGACCGCGGACCCCAACTTCCCGGCAGACTACACAGCCAACAAGGCCAAATTCGCAACGAACGCTGCCGCAGTCAAGGGCTTTGAGCACCTCGAGGAGGCAGGTAAGGCCGGTCTGTTTAACGAGGACTTCGCCTCCACCACCTATCAGCAGGCACAAGACATGCTGATCAACGGCGAAGGAGCGCAATACCCGATCCTGAGCTTTGCTTTGAACAACATCAAAGTGACCTACCCGGACAAGCTCAACGATCTGGGGCTCTTCCCGCTTCCTGGGGGGGATGACGCTTCCAAGAACAAGCTAACAGTCTGGATGCCGGGCGGTACCTACATCCCCCAAGTCCTCCAAAAACATGGAGGAAGCCAAAAAGCTCCAAGCATTCATCGCCAGCAAGGCAGGCTGTGACGCCCAAACCGCCGCAGTCGGCGCAGCTGGCCCGTATCTCGTCAAGGACTGCGAACTGCCTTCTGATGTACCGGATGCAGTAAAGGACATGCTCCCGTACTTCGAGGATGAAGCCAAAAACAGCCCCCCCGCGCTGGAATTCCTGTCCCCCCCGGTCAAGTCCCGCTCTTGAACAGATCACCGTCGAGGTCGGCTCGGGTATCCGCTCCGCCAAGGACGGCGCCGCCCTCTACGACGAGGACGTCAAAAAGCAGGCCAAGCAGCTCAACCTGCCTGGCTGGAACTAACCTCCGAAACCTACAAGCCGTCCGGGTCTTCCCGGCCCGGACGGCCCTTGGAGAGACCTCATGACACTCAACACAGCACCGACGGCGACGGCGGTACGTCAAGTACCGCAGGTTGCCCACCCCAAGCGCCGCAAGGGTAAGTCAGCTTATCCGTACTGGTTTTACCTTCCCGCTGCGGTCATTTACACCGCACTGTTCCTGGTCCCGACGGTTGTCTCGTTCTTCTTCAGCCTGACGCGCTGGAACCTCAACGAATTCACCTTTATTGGCCTGGATAACTTTGTTCAGTTCTTCCAGGAACCTGCGCTGATCAAGGGCCTGACCAACACCTTCATCTATGGGATAGTCACCTCCGTCCTGAAGATCGTCCTGGGGATGCTTCTGGCAGTCCTGCTGACCTCCCAGATCATCGCCCGCGGTTACCTCCGCTCGGTCATGTTCTTTCCCGTGCTGCTGAGCAGCATCGGCGTCGGCATTGTCTTCACCGCCTTGATGGATCCCCCGTAACGGCATGATCAACGAGGGCCTCGCGGCCATCGGTATCCAAGGGCCCGCGTGGCTCACCGACCCGGCGTGGGCGCTGCTTTCCGTAGCTTTGGTGGATGTCTGGAAGGGCGTTGGCCTGGCCACGGTCATCTACATCGCGGGCATCGTCTCCATCCCGCAGGAGTACTTTGAAGCTGCCAAGATGGACGGCGCCAGCTCTTTCAAGAGCTTCTTCAACATCACCCTCCCACTCGCCCGCCCGGCTACCGCAACGGTCATCATCCTGTCGCTCATTGGCGGACTCCGCTCTTTCGACCTGATCTGGCTATGACCAAGGGTGGCCCGGGATTTACCTCGGACGTCATCGCGTCCGTCATCTACAAGCAGTACCAAGCCGGCTTCTACGGCCTGTCCACGGCCGGGAACGTGGTCCTGTTCCTCATTGTCACGGCCATCATCCTGCCCCTGTCCATGTTCCTGAACCGCAAGGAGGTTGAACAGTGACCACCGCCCTCAAACGCTATGGACTCGGTGTCCTGGCCATCGCCGTCAGCATTGTTGTTTTCATCATTCCGCTGCTCTTCATGGTCCTCACTGCCGTGAAGGACCGCAAGGAAGCAGCAAAGCTGGACTTCGCCTGGCCCACCAACTTCCAGTTCGTGGAGAACTTCACCGCGGTCCTCTCGGCCAGGAAATTCATGCTGGTCACTGCGTTCATCAACAGCACCATACTGACGGTGGTCAGTGTGACCATCCTGGTGATCCTCGCGGCCATGGTGGCCTGGGTCCTTCAGCGACGTAAGTCCCGCTGGAACGGCGTTGCCAACTTCCTGATCCTGTCCGGCCTGATCATCCCGCCAGCAATCGTCCCCCCCACTATTTGGGTGTTGCAGGGCATGGGACTCTTCAAGACACTCCCGGGCCTGATCCTCATTGAAGTGGCCTTCGGCCTCTCCTTCTGCGTCATGTTGTTCCGGGCGTTCATTGCCTCGATTCCCAAGGAACTCGATGAGGCCGCGGTGATTGATGGTTGCGGTCCTGTGAGGTTGTTCTTCCGAGTGATCTTCCCGCTTCTGCGCTCGGTCATTGTGACCGTGATCGTGGTCCAGTCGGTTCATATCTTCAACGACTTCCAGAACCCCCCCCTCTACTTCCTTCCCGGAGACGCCAACGCTACGGTGCAGCTCACATTGTTCAACTTCCAGAGCCAGTTCACCACCAACTACAACCTGCTCTTCATGAACATCCTGCTCATCACCGTGCCGCCGTTCATCATGTACCTGTTCTTCAACCGCCAGATTGTCGCGGGCATGACAGCCGGCGCCGTCAAAGGCTGACCAGCCGCTATCCGGCGCCAATCACACACATCAAGGAGACTTCCGCTATGCCTGCCATCGTGCACCCGGCAACGTTCGAGCACCTGCCCCCCCAACCCCCCCGGAAGCGGCACCCTGGGGATCGGCCTTCCAACTCCCCCCGCATTTCCTGGAAAACCAGCGCCGAACCCGGATGGGTCCAAGAGGCATACCAGGTTTCAGTGACCACCGGTGACAAACAATGGACCAGCGAACGGATCGAATCGACGGAATCGGTACTCGTACCGTGGTTGGCAGCACCGCTGGGTTCCGCCCAGCGAGCCGAGGTCAGCGTCCGGGTCTGGGGTGCGGGCAACGAGACGCCCAGCGGCTGGAGCCAGCCATCCGCCGTCGAAACCGGCCTCTTGGAACCAGTCGACTGGACCGCTACCGCCATCACACCGGCGTGGGATGACGACCCCGAAGCGGACCGGCGGCCGCCACTGCTTCGCCGCGGCTTCACCCTTGACCGTCCGGTGGCATCTGCCCGCCTGTACGTCACGGCCCACGGGCTTTATGAGGTGGAGATCAATGGAGTGCGCGTAGGCGACGACGCATTGTCGCCGGGTTGGACCGTCTACGGCCAGCGCCTTCGCTACTACACCTACGACGTTACGGAGCGCGTGACGGACGGCGAAAACGCCATCGGCGCGTTCCTCGCGGACGGCTGGTACCGGGGGGGTCGTATCGGCTTCAAGGGTGGCTATGCCAACCTCTATGGCGACAAGGTGGCGCTGTTGGCTCAGCTCCACATCACGCACGACGACGGCTCGGTCACCGTGGTGGGCACGGACGAAACCTGGAAGGCTTCGTTCGGGCCAATCCTCCTTTCCAGCTTGTACAAGGGCGAGACGTACGACGCCCGCCAGCTGCCCACTGGTTGGAGTCGCCCGGCGTTCGATGACTCCGGCTGGGAGCCGGTGACCGGCGTCGAACGCGATCCCGGGACGCTGGTGGCACCCGAGGGACCACCTGTGCGGTGCACTGGTGAGGTCGGCCCCCGTACGGGTTTGGACCTCCCCGGAGGGAAAGACGCTGTTGGATTTCGGGCAAAACCTGGTGGGCCGCCTCCGAATCTCCGTTCGAGGAGAGGCCGGTTCCGCGGTCACGCTCCGCCACGCCGAGGTCCTGCAGGACGGTGAGCTGTACACGCGCCCACTCCGCGGCGCGGACTCCACAGACCACTACATCCTGTCCGGGGCCGGAGAAGAAATCTGGGAGCCTCGGTTCACGATTCACGCTTCCGCTATGCCGAGATCACAGGGTGGGTCGGCGGGGGGACATCGCCGAAAACGTCACAGCCCGGGTGTACCACACCGACATGGAGCGAACAGGCTGGTTTGAGTCTTCCAACCCGGACCTGAACCGCTTGCATGAGAACGTGCTGTGGAGCATGAAGGGGGGGAACTTCGTGGACATCCCCACCGATTGCCCCCCCAACGCGACGAACGACTCGGGTGGACCGGCGACATCCAGGTATTCGCGCCGACGGCCAGTTTCCTCTACGACTGCTCCGGCATGCTGTCCTCGTGGCTCAAGGACGTAGCCGCGGAACAGCTTCCAGACGGCACCGTACCCTGGTACGTTCCCGTCATTCCCGGAGGCAACTACTGGACACCCATCCGCCCGGGAGCGGTGTGGGGGGGAGACGTTGCGGTACTGACGCCCTGGACCCTTCACGAGCGATTCAACGACCCCGGAATTCTGGCTGAGCAATATGAGAGCGCCAAGAGCTGGGTGAACCTGGTGGACCGGCTGGCGGGCGAAAGCCACCTCTGGAACGGCAGCTTCCAACTCGGCGACTGGCTCGATCCCACCGCGCCTCCGGAAGACCCCCACCCAAGCCATGACGGACCCGCATCTGGTAGCAACTGCGTACTTCGCGTGGTCCGCCCGGCACCTCGCTAAGTCGGCTGCAGTCTTGGGCAAGTCCGACGACGAGTTGCGCTACCTGACGTTGTCCCGCGACGTGGCAGCGGCGTTTGCCCGCGAGTACATCCACCCGGACGGCATCATGAGCAGCGATGCCCAAACAGCCTACGCACTGGCGATTGTGTTCGATCTCTTCCCGGATACTGACTCCAAAGCGCGTGCGGGCTCCCGCCTGGCCGAGCTGGTCCGGGCGAACGGAAACCGGATCGGCACAGGATTTGCCGGCACTCCTGTGGTCTCTGACGCGCTCACGCTTGCGGGTGAAATCGACGCCGCTTACGATCTGCTGCTGGAAACAGAATGCCCCTCCTGGCTCTACGCCGTAGGGCAGGGCGGAACTACCATCTGGGAGCGCTGGGATTCAATGCTTCCGGACGGTTCCATCAACCCGGGGGGGAGATGACCTCCTTCAACCACTATGCCCTGGGAGCCGTGGCTGACTGGATGCACCGGGTGGTCGCAGGCCTTGCACCCCTGGAGCCTGGTTATCGCAAGATCCTCGTCAAGCCGCAGCCAGGAGGTGGCCTCAGTTGGGCCTCAGCCCGCCATGAGACGCCGTACGGTACCGCTTCGGTGCAGTGGCGGATCGACGACGGCGACCTCACCGCCGTCGTCGAAATCCCCCCACCGGAAGCACCGCGCGCGTCGAGCTGCCCGGGCAGGACCCAGTTGACGTGGGGCCGGGCCGCCACGAGTTTGCGGTGCAGCTGGTTTCCTAGCGATTGATGCGAAGCGCCGGGCAGGGGAGTTCCTTTGCCCGGCGACGTGGCTGTAGACGTTGAGCTGATCTCGAAAATCACGGAGAGTAGGGCCATGCCCCCCCGCACTCAAGGTGGAGAGTCTGTCCTCTCCCGCGCCGTCCGGATCATTGAAGCCTTCGGGCCCGGTGATACCGCGTTGACCGTCACAGAGATTTCCCGCCGTTCCGGGCTGCATATCGCCACTGCCTCGCGGCTTGTAGAGGAGCTCAGTGGGTTTGGGTGGCTCCAGCGCGACGAGGACCGGAAGGTTCGGATCGGCGTCCGGATGTGGGAGCTGGCTTCCCGTGCTTCACCGACGCTGAGCCTCAGAGAAGCGGCGATGCCGGTCATGGAAGATCTGCACTCGATCGTCGGCCAGCACATCCAGCTGGGCGTCATGGAGGGCGATGAAGTGCTTTTCGTTGAACGGCTGACAGCTCCCGGGGGGCTGTCATCAATTACACCCGCGTTGCGGGTCGCTTGCCCTTGCACGCTTCGTCGTCGGGCCTTCTTCTGTTGGCTTATGCTCCGGCGGCCCAACAGGAGCGGATCATAGCCAGGCCTCTTGAGGTGTTCACCGACCAGACGATCAGCACTCCGCAGCAGCTCCGGTCTGCCCTTGCCGAGGTGCGCCGGCAGGGGGGGTTCGCTTTTTTGGCGGGGGGGCACCTCCACCCGGCCGCTGCCGGTGCGGCCGTTCCGGTCAGGGATCCCTTGGGCAAGGTGGTGGCTGCGTTGGCTGTGATTGTGCCGAATGATGCCATTGCGAGGTCCCGCATCGCCGTACTGCAGGCCGCGTCGGCAGCTGTGACCCGTTCGATGGAGTACCCCCCCGCACCGCCTCCGAGGTGACGCAACTCTCGAAAGCTATCTCAACCATTGAGAATTCCATAGTGGCGATGGACGGCTGAAAGCGAGTCTTTACGGAGAACAACGCGAGCAAAGGAGCCGAATGTTCACCGAAGAGAATTCCCAGTCATACGCCTCTGAGACCAAGTTGGTAGTGACCGCGAAGAAGCAGCTCGCAGATGGAGTTGTGTCCCTGGACCTGGCTCACCCGGCAGGGCGCAGATTGCCCGACTGGACGCCGGGATCGCACATTGACGTGGTACTGCCGTCAGGCATCAACCGCCAGTACTCCCTTTGCGGAGACCGATGGGATGCCCACACCTACCGCATTGCCGTCCTCCATGAGAGGGACGGCCGCGGCGGATCAGACTTCATCCATCGTGGGCTCACCGAGGGCATGACCCTCGCCCTTGGCGGGCCCCCCCGTAACAATTTCCGCCTCGTACCGTCCGAAAAGTACGTCTTCATCGCCGGAGGCATCGGGATCACACCCCTGCTGCCCATGATCCAGCAGGCTCACATGATGGGAGCGGACTGGCGGCTGGTGTACCTCGGACGGTCACGGCGAACCATGGCATTCCTGGACGAGCTCGCAGTCTATGGTGATCGCGTCGTGATCATGCCCAAGGACCAAGTAGGCCCTGTAGCGCATCGGATCTCATCGGGGGGGATCCGAAACTGACACCAAGGTGTACGTTTGCGGTCCGCAGAGGCTTCTTGCCGCCGTCGAACGCCACTGCGCTGACTGGCCGCCCGGCCTCCTGCGCCTTGAACACTTCGCCGCCAAGTCGCACGGCGCCCCCGTCAGAGACGCTTCTTTCGACGTCGAACTGGCTCGCGCAGGGCTCACCGTCACCGTTCCACCCGAGGTAAGCGTCCTCGAGGCGATCCAGGGAGCCGGCGTGCGAATGCTGACTTCGTGCAGGGAAGGCACGTGCGGAACCTGTGAAGTCACAGTCCTCGACGGCCAACCAGACCACCGCGACTCCATTCTTAGCGATGCGGATCGGGCCGCCGGAAACTGCATGTTTCCTTGCGTCTCACGCTCATGCGGGGACCGCCTCGTTCTTGACGTTTAGCCCCCCCGGCACATCTCACGAAGGACCCACCCATGACAACCATCATCAGCGACCCCCAAAATCCCCTGCACGGACGTCGATCCGTTCAGCCGGGATGTGTTGGAAAATCCACTCCCGTTCCAATCAGAACTCCGGGCTGCCGGCCCTGTGGTCTATCTCAACAAATACGACGTCTACGCCATGGCCGGTACGGGGGGGAAGTGCAGGCCGCTCTGACCGACTGGCAAACATTCCAGTCCGCGGCCGGTGTGGGCCTCAGCAACTTCCGGAAGGAAATGCCATGGCGACCACCGAGCCTTCTTCTCGAAGCTGACCCGCCCCCACCATGACGCGCCACGTGCCGTGCTGACCAAGATTCTAGGACCCCGGGAGATCCGCAAACTGGCGGAATCCTGGACAGTCGACGCCGAAGAGCTGGTGGACCAGGTCCTGTCCCGTGGCCCGGAGTTCGACGCCGTCGCGGACCTGGCTGCGGCTTTCCCGCTTCGTGTCTTTCCAGATGCTGTGGGCATCCCCCCCAGGCCGGCCGGGAGAACCTGCTCCCGTACGGGGACCACGCGTTTAATGCCTTTGGCCCGCCCAACGAGCTCGTGGCCAAGGGAGCGCCGCGGGTACCGAGCTGTCCGCTTCGATCGCCTCGCAGTGTGCTCGGGAGGTGCTGACCAAGGACGGATTCGGTGCCCGGATCTGGCTGCCGCGGATCGTGGGGACATCACCGAGGCGCAGGCTCCGTTGATTGTCCGGTCGCTGCTCACTGCCGGCGTGGACACACTGTTAACGGCCTGGCCGCTGTTCTTTACGCATTTGCCACCAACCCTGGCCAATGGTCCCGGCTTCGCGAAAACTCCTCGCTGTCACGTACGGCCTTTGACGAAGCAGTCCGCTTCGAGTCACCGGTCCAGACCTTCTTCCGGACCACCACGCGGGACATCGAGGTGGGCGGGACGCTCATCCCCCCCGAGGGCAGGAAGATTCTCATGTTCCTGGGATCAGCTAACCGGGATCCTCGGCGCTGGGACGATCCGGACAGCTTCGACCTGAACCGGGATCCTCCGGGCACGTGGGGGGGTTCGGTTTTGGGATCCACCAGTGCGTCGGCCAACACATTGCCCGACTCGAAGCATCCACCCTCCTCGAAG
The DNA here is from genome assembly GCA_001313365.1 of Paenarthrobacter nitroguajacolicus JCM 14115. The sequence continues at coordinate 12,388 of BBFS01000066.1, read as the reverse complement.
TGCTCGCTCGAAGGATCGAAACCATCGAAATCTGTGGCCCCACACGCAGGCACCACAACAACACGCTGCGGGCGTGGCAATCCTTGCCTGTGCGCGTCAAGACAAGTTCCACCTTTACAAGGAAGTAAACATGGACATTCTCAAAGACCTTCGCTCATCCCCGATGAGCCGGCTCCAAGTCCGGGCCGTTGCGGTGGCCATCGCCCTGATGCTCATTGACGGTATGGACGTTGCGGTGGCCGCCTATGCAGCGCCCGCACTGTCCAAAGCGTGGAGCCTGGACCCCGTCACGCTGGGTTTCCTGCTCAGCTCCGGTCTCGTAGGGATGGCCGCGGGCTCGCTGATTCTCACGCCATTTTCAGATAAGATCGGCCGACGCCGAATGATGCTGGTGGCACTGATCCTCGTGAGCACGGGCATGGTCCTCTCAGTCTTTGCCGGCGACGTCATCCAGCTCATGGCCTACCGGGTGCTGGCCGGCCTGGGCATTGGCGGCATGATCGCCAACTTGAACGTGTTCGTCTCGGAGTACTCGTCGGATAAACGCCGCGGGAGTATTTTCGGGTTGTTCACGTCAGGGTTCGCCATCGGCGCGACTCTTGGCGGCTTCATTGCGGGGGGGCCGCTGATTCCACACTTTGGCTGGCGCTCTGTGTTCGCCGTCGGGGGGGCCGCAGCCAGCATCATCATGCTTGCGGTGACCTGGCGTTTCCTCCCCGAATCGCTGGAGTACTTAGTCAGCAAGCGTCCGCCCAACGCCCTGGCCCGGGTAAATGCCCTTCTCCTGCAAATGCGGAGGCCGGCCCTGGCCGAACTCCCTAAGTTACCTATGGAACAGCAGGTGCAGCGCGGAATCGGAGACCTTCTCGCGGGGCGAATGGCCATCCAGTCGCTCCTGCTGTGGACAGGTTACGGGCTGATGATCGCGGCCTACTATTTCGCCAGCACGTGGACGCCCAAGCTCATTGCCACATCATCGGGAGACGACAGCCTGGGCGTGACCATGGGGTTGGTGGTCAACTTCGGTGGCATCATCGGCTGCTTCATCTTCAGCATCCTGGCTGTCTTCCTCCGCAGCCGGCACTTGCTGCTGGGATCTCTGTTGGTCTCTGCCTGATCTATGTAGTTTTCGGCATGACGTTCAACCAAACATCACTGGCCATCGTCATCGGTGCAGTTCTTGGCGTGGTCACTTCTGCCAACGTTGCAGGGTTTTACGCCACCACGCCCACTCTGTTCCCGGCCGCCCTGCGCGGAACGGGCATCGGTTGGATGGTGGGCATCGGACGACTCGTCTCGATCCTTTCACCGATCCTGGTCGGCTACCTGCTGGCCGGCGGGTGGAAGGCGGAGAACGTCTTCATCCTTTTCGGCATCCCGTTGGTGGTATCGGCTTTGGCGATGGCTGCCATTTGGTCGCTCACCTCCGGGAAACCGGCAGGGGAGCAGGTTAGCGAGACGGTGAGGGTGGGCTAAAAGCACACAGAAACGAGGTCGACGTCGGCACTTACCTGAGTGCCGACGTCGAGCGTTGCGGGGGAGCGTTCGGGAAGCGACCATCGCAGAAACCCCCCCACGTGGCCGCTAAATACCCTCTTGTGGGTAGGTTTTTAACTTGCTAGGCTTTTTTGAAAGCAGGATCGAAACGATTCAAAAGAACCCTGCTCCCCCCCACACAACTTTGTGATTCAAAGGAGAGTCCCATGAATACCCTTGACCTACGAGTCGCCACCCGGCATGGGTGGCGGGTTGCCTTCGCGTCCGGCCTGGCTCCTACGTTGACGCCGGAGCTATCGCCGGAACAGGTACGGCATTGGTGATCCTCCAAGGACCGCTAGGCCTTACGCCCGGCCAGATCGGGCAGCTGTCAGCGCTCCTGACGGTCATGATCGCAGGCGGCGCGCTGATAGGTGGGCGTCTGGGTGACAGGTTGGGTCGTCGTCGGGTTTTCCTCGCCACGTTGAGCATTTTCATCGTGGCCGCGTTGGCCCTCATGCTTTTCCCGAGTGTCCCGGTCCTTTACGTGGGCTTGGCCCTGCTCGGCTTCGCTGCCGGTGCCGATCTCCCTGTTTCCATGGCCATGATTGCCGAATCGGCGCCGGAGGATAAGCGCGGAAAGATGGTGACCTTCACTCATGTGCTCTGGATGGCGGGCATTCTGGGCGTCATTGTCATCAGCATCTTCTTTGGCAACGCGGGTATGTTGGGTGCACAGATTATTTACGGACACTTGGCCGTGGTCGCATTGCTTGCAGTTGCGCTGCGGTGGGGGGGTATCAAGGAATCGCGTTTGTGGACCGAAACGCGCAACGCCGCGGTACGCGACGACGCCGTCGATGGCGAGCGCGTGGATTTGAGTTCTCTGCGTGCCCTTTTTGCGCCCAAGCTTCTCGCGCCGCTCGTAGCAACCGGCCTCTTCTATGCCTTGGTCAACATCGCTGCCAACACGAACGGACAATTCTCCACCTACCTTTTTGTGAACGTAGCCGGCACTGATGTTGCCACGGCATCGATGTTGGGCCTTGGCATCCTCCTGCTTAGCGTGGCAGGACTGTTCGTCATGATGAAAATCGTGGATACCTCAAAGCGTCACCGCTCGTTCGTCATCGCGGCCATCCTCGCCCTCGCGGGGTTGGCAGTTCCGCTGGTCTTCGGCATCACCGCTGTGACACTGGTGGTCATGGGAGTCCTGGGTGCCTTGGCGGTGCCATTGCCGGTGAACCCATGTACAAGATCTGGTCGCAGGAGCTCTTTCCCACAAGCCACCGAAGCACTGCTCAGGGCATCACTATCGCCTTCGCCCGCCTTGTTGCTGCCGGCGCTGCCTTGGTGACCCCCCCGCTGATCATCTCCGCGGGCCCCACGCTGCTCTTTGTCTTCCTGATCATCACCTCCGGAGCGGCGTACCTGATCGGCATCTTCTGGATCTTCCGGATGCGCATCTTCCTCAAGGGCGACGACGGCGTGACGGTCACCCGGGACGCGCGGCAGAACGTGACAGGCTAAGCGGCTAAGTTATGACGATGCATACCGAGGTAAGCCAGAAGTCCACTGAACGCCCCCCCAAGCGCGTGCGCCGGACTGGTCCGTACAAGGCAGCCGATGCGCGGCGCCAGGCCATCCTTGAATCGGCTATTGAGCACTTTGCCCAGTGGGGTTACTTCAACTCTTCCATGCCAAAGATCGCTGCCGATGTGGGGGTTGACCAAGGCCGGGCTCATGCACCATTTCAGCAGCAAGGAAGAACTCCTCTCAGCAGTTCTTGAACTGCGTGACCAGCGGGCATTCAGGGCCTTCTACGCGGAAGACTTCGACAATGATCCGGTCAGGTACTTAAGACAGGTGGCTGCCCAAACGGCGTTCAACGAAAGCCAGCCAGGACTGACTCAAATGTTCAGCGTGCTGGCAGCTGAATCGTCCAACGAGGAACATCCCGCACACGAGTACTTCCAGCGGCGATACAAAAGCATCGTCGACGCAAGTTCCGGATTCATGGCGCCGATGATAGTTGCCGGAACCTTCGCGAAGGCACGGATGTACGTCAGGTCGCCGCTGAAATCCTGGCAGTTGTGGATGGATTCACCATCAGTGGGCCTTGGATAAAACGAACACATCGTTGCACAGCACGGTCTTCAACTACCTTGACCGGCTTTCGCGGTCAGTAACCGCTGACGGCCGCGGGCTCGGGGGACTGACGTCGTCGCCCGACGGACCTGCCGGCCACCTACTCCTCACGCATTAGAGAAAGAAGCTCATGACAGCACTACTCCCTTGGTCCGCGACGATGATTGCGCCCAACGAGGACTTCAATGGAGCACCGCTGCTGCGGAAGGAATTCGCCCTGGCAGACGGCCACGGCTTACCGGTCAAGGCGATCCTTCGCGCTACGTCCTTCGGCGTTTTCGAGGCCTCCATCAACGGCCGCCCGGTGGGCGAGGATGTCTTGAGCCGGGCTGGAGTGCCTACGAGTGGCGGCTCCGTTACCGCAGCTACGACGTCACCCATTTGCTGGAACCCGTCAACGTTGTCGGGGGCTGCCCTCGGCAATGGCTGGTACCGGGGCAACTTGTCCTGGAACGGCAACTCAGCGTTCTACGGGTCTGAACTCGCCTTCCTTGGGCAGTTGGACATCGAGTTCGCAGACGGATTCGTCCAGACTGTCAGCACTGATTCGACCTGGCAGTCCGGCCCCCCCTCGGCCACCCTCGCCAATGACCTCTACAACGGGCAAACAATTGACGCGCGGCTCGTCACTGATGCCTGGACCGAGTCCGGCTTTGACCCGAAGTCCTGGGTTGGGGTCCATGCGCTGGACTTTGACACCGCTCGCCTGGCAGAGCCGATCAGCCGCCAGTGGTCCGCAATGAAGTCCTTAAGCCCGTGGATATTTTCACTTCCCCCCCAGCGGCAAGACACTCGTGGACTTTGGGCAGAACCTGGTGGGTTGGATTCGCTTCACAGTGCAGGGCCAACGCGGTGACACCGTCACTGTGCGGCATGCGAGGTACTCGAGGACGGTGAACTCGGTATCCGTCCGCTACGGACGCGCAGGCCACCGATACCCTGCCTCTTTCGGGAGGGCAAGACTTCTTTGAACCAACGTTCACCTTCCACGGCTTCCGTTACGCCGAGGTGAGTGGCTGGCCGGGTGAGCTGACAGCGGATTCCCTGGAAGCCGTCGTCGTGCATTCCGCGTTGGAGCGGACCGGTACGTTCGAGTGCTCCAATCCACTGGTGAACCAGCTGCACCGGAATATCGTTTGGGGGGGCTTGAAGGCAACTTTCTGGACCTGCCCACGGATTGCCCGCAACGTAACGAGCGGCTCGGCTGGACTGGTGACATCGCCGTGTTCGCGCCGACGGCTGCTTACCTGTATGACGTCAAGGACTTCCTGCAGGACTGGCTCCTGGACCTCGCCGCCGAACAGAAAGCTGCCGACGGTATGGTCCCGTTTACCGTGCCGGACATCCTCAAATACGAGGAACACCCCCAAGGAATTCCCGGCACCCGAATCCACGGCCCTATGGAGTGAAGCCGCCGTTTGGGTTCCCTGGGCATTGTGGGAAGGCTATGGGGACAGGGACGTGCTTCGCCGGCAGTACGAATCAATGACGGCCCACACCCGACGGGTGGAGGGTTTGCTCTCCGACACTGGTTTGTGGGACCAGGGTTTCCAGTTCGGCGATTGGCTGGATCCCGATGCCGCACCCGATCAGCCGTGGAACTCCAAAGCGGATAAGGGCGTGGTTGCCACCGCCTGCCTCTATCGCACCGCCCGGATCACGTCGCAAACCGCTTCGATCCTGGGTCACACTGAGGACGCTGGGCACTTCAGTGACCTCGCAGACCGGGTTCGCGCCGCCTTCAATACCCATTACGTTGGGCCGGACGGCACCATCCTCAGCGACTGCACTACCGTTTACGCACTGGCCCTGGCCTTTGACGTGCTCGACGGCGGTGATGAACGAACGTTCGCAGGGAACCGCCTCGCTGAACTCGTCTCCCGCAACGGATACCGGGTGTCCACCGGTTTCGCCGGAACACCCTTCATCACGTGGGCCCTCTCCGAATCCGGACACCTTGAGGATGCATATCGCCTCCTGCTGGAGGAGCAATGCCCTTCCTGGCTCTACCCGGTAACCATGGGGCAACCACTGTCTGGGAGCGTTGGGACTCGATGCTGCCGGACGGATCAATCAATCAAGGCGAAATGACCAGCTTCAACCACTATGCACTGGGCGCCGTAGCGGATTGGCTGCACAAGGTGGTGGGCGGCATCAGGCCACTTGAGCCCGGCTATGCCAAGGTTCTCTATGCACCCAAGCCCGGCCACGGAATCCACTGGGCCAAGACCAGCCTGGTCACGCCGCACGGTCCGTGGCCAGCGAGTGGCATCTCCAGGAAGGGGGAGAGTACGAGTTCAGCGTTACGGTGCCCGATGGCGTAACTGCCGAAATTGATGTGCCGTCGATGCCTCGGCAGGAAGTAGGCTCAGGCACGCATACGTTCCGTACCTCCGGGCTGGTCCTGGCAGGAGAAGGCAAATGAGCGGCACAGCCACGCAAGCCGCCTACCTGGACACGGCCCTCCCGGTGAACCAACGGGTAGAAGACCTGCTTGGACGCATGACCCTGGAAGAAAAAGCCGGACAGATGTTCCACGCCATCACTTTCGGCGGAGCGGACGTAGACTCCGGAACCCAAGGCTTGATTGCCGAGGCTTCATGAGCCACTTCAACGTCCACCAACTGCCGGATGCACGGACGGCGGCCCGGTGGCATAACGCCATGCAGGAGCTGGCCTCCCGGACGAGACTGGGTATTCCCATCACAGTCTCGACGGACCCAGGCATGCCTTCGCTGAGAACCAGGCGCGTCCTTCGCGGCCGGTTTCTTTTCCGCATGGCCCGAGCCATAGGCATGGCCGCACTCCGGGATCCCGAAACTGTTCTGCGCTTCGCTGACACGGCACGCCAGGAGTACCTCGCCGTTGGACTGCGGGCAGCCTTGCACCCCCCCACCGTGGACCTCGCCACCGAACCGCGGTGGGCCCGGCAGTACAGCGGCTTCGGCCAGGATCCCGAGCTCACAGGACAGCTGGCCGCGGCCTACCTTGAAGGTTTTCAAGGTCATGCCGTAAGCGATCAGAGCGTCGCGTGCATGACCAAGCATTTCCCTGGCGGCGGACCGCAGAAGGACGGGGGGGAAGACCCCCCACTTCCCTTACGGACGCGAGCAGGTCTACCCCGGCCGGAAAATTCGAGGACCACCTCCTGCCTTCCGCGACGCCATCGGCGCCGGAACCAGCGCCATCATGCCGTACTACGGAATGCCCGTGGGACTCGAGCGAAACGGGGGAGGCCATCGAGGAAGTAGGTTTCGGGTTCAACCGCCAAATCATCACCGGACTGCTGCGCCGGGAGCTCGGCTACGACGGCGTGGTGTGCACGGACTGGGGGGGGCTCCTGCATGACTCTGAAGCGTTCGGCATGAACCTGCCCGCCAGGGCTTGGGGGCGTTGAGCACCTCTCCGTGGAGGACCGCATGGTCAAGGCCATTGAAGCTGGCTGCGACCAGTTCGGGGGGAGAGGCCTGTCCGGAAATCTTGGTGGGCTTGGTGAAGTCAGGCCGCATCCAGATCCAGCGCATCGACGAATCAGTGCGACGGTTGTTGAAGGTCAAGTTCGAATTGGGGGCTCTTCGAGAACCGCTACGTGGACGAGGAAACAGCGGTGGCCGTCGTGGGCAACGCTGTGTTCCGGGAGGAGGGCCTCAAAGCACAGAGCCGCTCCGTGGTGGCCCTCAGAGCTGCAGCGGGTGTCCTGCCTCTGAGCTCCTCGACGCGGGTCTACGTGGAAGGGATGTCCCCTGAGGCCCTCGCTGATTGTGTTGTCATCGCACCTACTCCGGACGATGCCGATGTCGCGATTGTCCGTCTCGATGCCCCTTACGAACCACGCAATGATCTGTTCCTTGAGGCGATGTTCCGTGCCGGAAGCCTTGAGTTCGATGCCGCCACCGTTGCACATTTTGAAGAACTCGCCCGGAAGGTCCCTGTGGTTCTCGTGGTCAACCTCGACCGTCCGGCGATCCTCACTCCCTTGGAACCGCAGTGTTCGGCTCTCTTGGCCACGTTCGGAGTCTCCGACGAAGCCTCGTGCGGGTGCTGACTGGCGAGGTAAACCCCCGAAGGCCGGCTTCCCTTTGAATTGCCCGATCAACTCAAGCCGTCCTTGAGGCCCACAGCGATGAACCAGGTGGTACCCGGGATCCTTTGTACGCCTACGGTTTCGGTCTGGGTGGACTGGTTGTTCCCGCATGCGAGACAGACGCTTGATCTCGGCAAACGGGAGTTCGCGCACCTGGTTCCACTCCCATGGAGCCCAGCCCCCCCGGAGTTCGCATGCCGACGGACTCGATCCAGCCGCCTTCAGCCAGTTCGGCCAAAGTTTCCTCGTCGGCCGCCAGCAGCCTGCCGCTGGAGCCTGGGGGGGGAGGGGGGGAAGCCGCGATCCTATTGGCAGGATTGCGCGGAGTTCATGCTGGCTGTCGGCCCTGAGCAGGCACACACGTTCATCTCCTCCCCGTTTCACTCATAGGGTCGTATCGCCGGAGCCGGACTTGATGTCTACGACAAGGAGCCACTGGACGCAGCAAGCGAACTGCTGGATATGGAGCACGTCGTATGCACACCACTTGGCTAATCGTCTGTTCCATTACAAGGGCCATCGATCATGCTCTCGGCAAGGTGCGCCTACAAAATGCGGGTCAACGGTTCCGGTATTCCCGAACAGCATCATCATCTACCACGTCGCTGCCCCCCCACCCTTAGTTACATCAGCGCCGCTTCGGCCGGTAGGTTCGCCCAAAACTGCGTTCGGCACCCTCATATATCTGGACGAGCTCCCAGTCATAGCGGCGCCGCCGGGGGACATCGAAGATGCGGGTGCCATCGCCGAGGAACACTGGGGCCACGAAGACCTGCAGTTCGTCGATGAGGTCGAGTTCCAGTGCTTGGCGGGCGATGTCGGCGCTGATGATCTGAACGTCCTTGTCGCCTGCGATCTCCTGGGCACGGCGGACCGCCTCCACGACGTCGCAGTTAAGCGCAATGATGGTGGGGGGGTCGTCGGCGATCTCCTCCGGCCGGTGGGTAAGGATTATCTCGGTCCCGGACCAGGCACCGCCATAAGCCTCGGCGGTCATCTGATCCCGCTCGTCCCTTTGAGCCTTCGCGGCGTCGTAGCCGTCCCTGCCGGAGATGATCACCGCGACCTCGCCCGCCATCCGCTCGGTGGTGCCATTGTCGAGTGGTTCGGCATCGGCTAACCAGCTCATGTCATGTCCGGGCCCAGCGATGAACCCGTCGATGGAGCATGTGAATCCCCCCCAGGCTACTTTGCCCATGTCTGTTCCTCGTGTGGAAGGTTGTCTGCGCTGCTCAATGACTACCTGCGGTTGAGTGATGGGTCGACTCTACTCCAGGATGAAAATGGCCGGTCCGAGGTCGATGATGGTCACGGGATATAGCGGGTTGCTCAAGGAGTTCGCGCAGGGTGCGAGCGTAGAAGGTCAGTCTCCGGCGGTCCGCGCTTGTTCCAGATTGGCTGCGTTCGCCAGCGCCTCGCTCAGGCTATCCCGCTGCTCGTCGGTGAGCTCTGCGGCTGCGACCTCCGCCAGCAGTACGCCGGCCCGCGCCCGGTCACCGAGCCGCATCGAGAGCTCGGCGCCGTAGACCAGCGCTTCCACAAGGTCTGTGACCGGCGTCGACGCGCGATGCCTGTTCAGTGCGCTGTCCAGGATCCGGGCGGCCTGCCCGGTGTCGCCTTTTGAGTCGCCCAGCACGACCGCGTTCTGCATGGCCTTCGCGAGCTGGCTGGACGGTTCGTCGGTGATGTCGCCCGCCGCGTCGGTGTTATGGAAGATCCGGATCCAATTGCCCCCCCCGGGGTCGACGACCGAGAAGCCGGCGGCGTTGCCGGTGTTCTTGCGCTTGCGTGGCCTGGTCATTCGCGGGATGCCGGCGACCAGCACCTTGCCGTGCACCGCCCGCATGCCGGCGGCGAAGGCTTCGTAGAGGGCCATGGTGTCCTCGACCAGGACCACACACGACCCGTACGAAGCCTCCGGGTCGAAGCCGTCCAGCCCAAAGAACTGCAACTGGAAGTCTTCGCGACGGAGGCCGACGCAGGGGTAGGGCTTGGTCTGCCAGTAAGTGCGTTCGAATCCGAGCATCTGGTAGAAGTCCGCGATCTCGTCGATGGATCGGCAGGGTAGCAGTGGGACTGTGATCTCGCCTGACATGGCTTCATCCTCACGCGTAGGAGAGCAGCAACTCTGCACAGCGTACGGCAATGCTGCGAAGGTTGCTCAGAAGCGCTGGCGGCGGCCCGGGTTTCCCCGGAGTCTAATTGGTGCGGTCTGGTTGGTTGAAGGTGAGGCCGAGCAGGGCATTTTCGGTGACTTCGGGTAAGGCGGGGGGGTGTATCCAGTATTGGTTGGCAGCGAACTGGCGCACGTCGAGGTCAAAGGCCAGGACTGTGATCATTTGCTGGATGAGGGTAGATGCGTGAGGACCCATGTAGTGGGCGCCGAGGAGTTTGCCGGTGTCTTGGTCGGCGATGAGTTTGCAGATGCCGGTAGTGTCTTCCAGGGCCCAACCGTAAGCGACGTCCCCCGTAGCTCTGGACCTTGGTTGTCACGTTGTGGCCGTCTTCGCGGGCTTGGGATTCGGTCATTCCGACGGTGGCGATCTGGGGGGGTGGGTGAACACGGCGGCAGGGACGTGGTCGTGCGGCATTCTCTGCAGTTTTTCCGGGTTCAGGAGGTTGTGGCGTACGGCGCGCATCTCGGCGTTGGCGACGTGTTTGAGCATGTAGGGCGAGGAGACGTCGCCGAGGGCCCAAACACCTGCAGCGGAGGTTGACCGGCCGTACTCATCGACCTTGATGCGCCCGGCGCCTATCGTCTCGATCCCGCCGGAGGCAGGTCCAGCAGGTCCCCGTTGGGGGGGATGCGCCCGGTCGCCACCAACAGTACCTCCCCGGTGGCGGAGGAGCCGTCGTCGAGCCTGACCGTTATTCCCTGGTCTGTCTGGTCCGCGCCGATGGTGGTCCGGCCGGTCCGGATGTCGAAGCGTTCTACGGCGAGGTCGTTGAACGGGCCGTGCAGGTCCTCGTCGAGGTTTCGCAGGAGCGTGGAGCGGGCGATGATCGTGACGTCAGTGCCGAGCGCGTCGAAGACGTGGGCGAACTCCATGGCGATGTAGCCACCACCGATGATTACCAAGGACTTGGGTAGCCGGGGGGGGAGCCGCATGATGTCCTCGTTGGTGTGGTACCGCACGCCCGAGGCAGAGATGGCCTCGGGGGGGACGACGGGCCGGGAACCTGCGGCGATGACTACTTTGTCACCTGAGATTGTTCTCTGGTGGGCGCCTTGGCCCGTGCGCAAGGTGCGTTCTCCGACGAAGACGGCGTGCTGGTCGTAGACGTCGATGTTCGGGTCCGTGGGCCGCGGCGGTATTCCTCACCGGCGGCGGCGATTGGGTCGACGCGGTTCTCGAAGATCCGGCTGACTATGCCCGGCCAGTCTGCGGAGTTGACCTCGGCATGGAGGCCTAGCCGTGTGGACCTCGCGGTCTGCAGCGCGGTATCGGCGGTGTGGACGAACATTTTCGAGGGGGATGCAGCCGGCGTTCAGGCAGGTGCCGCCGAACGACCCTTCCTCGATGATTGCGATCGACTGGTCTTCGAATTCGGGTCCGGGAATGGAGTTCCCTGAACCGGTGCCAATGATGACCAGGTCGTAGTGCCGATCTACGGTGGTCTTGCCCGCAGGGGTGTGCATAGGGATGGTCCTCACGGTGGGGTCTTCTCAACCTTACTGAACACGACCCAAACGGGATAACCTCGCTCAGGTGCACGTGCACGCAGAGGGTGCAGACTTTAGTGCATGAAGATGATTGCGGGACGACGGGCAGCACTAACGCAAGAATCGGCATTGAAGGACACGACGACGATGGCGGGCAGCGTCTACGACGACGCAGTCAGGGCCGTCCGGGCGGGCGAGCTCACCGCGGATGAAGCCGCGAACCAGCTGATCGACCTGATGACGGATGGGGAGATCCTCGGCCTGCTCGACGGAGACTCTCCCAGATTGCTGCTCCCGCTCATCCCCATACTCCTCGACAGGGTGCCGTTCGTGGCCGGGGCGGTCGCGCGGCTCGGTATACCGGGTATTCGGTTCAGCGACGGTGGCCGCGGTGTTGTGATCGGCGCCTCCACGGCCTTCCCGGTGACGATTGCGCGGGCGGCGACCTGGGATCATCGCTGGAGGAACGCGTTGGAATCGCCATAGGTGTGGAAACCAGGGCGCGGGGGAGCAAATTACTCCGCCTCTGTCTGCGTGAATCTCCTCCGCCACCCTGGGTGGGGGTCGGGCGCAGGAGTGCTACGGGGAAGATCCGGTACTCACCGGCCGGATGGGATCGGCCCTCACCCGTGGCGTTCGCATGCACGTGATGGCATGCGTGAAGCACTTCGCGCTCAACTCGATGGAGAACGAGCGCTTTGAAGTGGACGTGGCGGTGGACGAACACTCCTTGCACGAGGTGTATCTGCCGCACTTCAAGGCGGTGGTGGACGCGGGCGCGGACTCGGTCATGAGTTCTTACAACCGTGTGCGCGGCGAGTACATGGACGTAAATCGCGCCCTGCTCACGGACGTTTTGAGGCACGAGTGGGGGGGCTTCTCCGGGTTCGTCACGAGCGACTGGGTGTTCGGGACCCACGACGCGGTGGTCAGCCTGGAGGCGGGAATGGACGTGGAGATGCCGCTCCGGCTGCTGCGCGCCCGCGAGCTGCCGGCCGCACTGCGCGACGGTGGCT
>BBFS01000065.1 GCA_001313365.1 Paenarthrobacter nitroguajacolicus JCM 14115 | reverse complement strand
CTCGCCGGCGGCTTCCGCGAACAGGGCGGCAGGCCGGGCGTGCAGGCCGGAGCGGCTGGCGATGGTGGCTGTGCGTTCGGGCATGGTTTCTCCTTCGACGGAAACAAACAGAGGTTAGAGGCCGAGTTCTTCGAGGACGGGGAGCTTGGCGCGGACCCAGTCGCGGGCTTCGAGGGCACTCGGCGCAGACAAAGCGAGCTGTGCGAGTTCCTGCGCCTGCTCAAGGGTGACGGTTTTCAGCACAGTCCCGACGGCGGCCAAGGAGCGCGCGGTCATGGACAGTGTGGTGACGCCCAGACCGGTCAGTACGACGGCGAGCGCAGGGTCAGCTGCTGCCTCACCACAGACACCCACGGGCTTGGCAGTACCTTCGCGACCAGAGCTTTCCTGCTCCGCACCTTCGACGGTGAGCTGCACGAGCCGAAGCACGGCAGGCTGCCACGGAGTGTTGAGTTCCGCGAGGGGTCCAAGCTGGCGGTCGGCGGCCATGGCGTACTGGGTGAGGTCGTTGGTGCCCAAAGAGGCGAAGCCGACTTCGCGCAGCACGGTGGCAGCAGTCAACGCGGCAGAGGGAACTTCCACCATGACACCCGGCGTTTGGATTCCGGCGGCGGCACACAATGAGGCGAACCGTCCGGCTTCGGCGGCCGTGGAGATCATGGGGGGCCATGACCCAAACGTCAGCCTCGGACTCCGAAGCTGCCCGGGCGATGGCCTCAAGCTGACGCTCCAGAACGCCTGGTGTGGTGAAATCGGTGCGGTAGCCGCGGACACCCAGTGCAGGGTTGGGCTCGGTGGCATCCGTGAGGAAGGGGAGCGGCTTGTCGGCGCCCGCGTCAAGGGTGCGGAGGACCACCTTCTTGCCCGGGAACGCGTCGAACACGGCTTTGTAGGCTGCGGCTTGCTCATCCACGGAGGGTTCGGTGTCGCGCTCCAGGAAGCAGAACTCCGTGCGGAACAGTCCCACTCCCTGGGCGCCCAAAGCGGCAGCTGCCACGGCGTCCTTGGCTCCACCGACGTTGGCGAGGAGCGGCACCAAGTGGCCGTCCGCCGTCGTGCCGTTTCCGTCGAATTCGGCGAGGGTGGCGGAGGTTTCCGCCCAGGCCGTAGCGGCCGCACGGTGCCCGTCGGTGGGCGAAACGGCAATGAAGCCAGCCGCGCCGTCCACGTACACTTCGGTTCCATCCGCGATGTCGTCAACACCATGGGCTGCAACCACGGCGGGCAGGCCGAGCGAACGCGCAATGATGGCCGTGTGGGACTGCGGGCCGCCGCCTGAGGTCACCAGCGCCTGAACCACCGCGGGATTCAGTGTTGCGGTGTCGGCGGGAGCGAGGTCCTCGGCCACCAGGATGAAGGGCGTGTCGGAGGCAGGAATGCCGGGAGCGGGGGACGCCGCGAAGTTCGGCCACGATGCGGGCGCGGACGTCCAGGACGTCGGTGGCACGCTCGGCCATGTAGCCGCCCAGGTTGTGCAGCATTTCGGAGACGGACGCACCGGCTTCCCAGATGGCCCTCTCTGCAGACGAGCCGGCGTTGATGAGCTTGCTCGCGGATTTCAGGAGCATGGTGTCTTTGGCCATGAGGCTGTGGCTTCGAGGACGGCCTTGCCGTCGCCGGAAGCGCTGTCCGCACGTCCCTTGAGTTCGTCATGGACCGCTTGCGCAGCCGCTTTCAAGCCCGCGACGGCGTCTTCCGGGCTCACGTCCGCAGCCAATCGATCTCCCGACGGCGGCTCACTCACCGGCTTGGGCATCTGGCGGACGGAACCAATGATGCGGCCAGGGCTTACCCCCCTACTCCTTGGAAATTCTGCACTGAATCCTCTGTTCCTGCTTGTTGGTTCAGGCCCTCCGGCGACGGCACCGGGAGCTCGAAAACTAGCCTACAAAATTCCTTTGTGAGCCACTTCATATAGCAACGCTATAGGTGCTAGGGTAGCGGTTATGAGTTTCGATGACCAGCTTCCGCCTAAAATTCGGTTGCTTCGCGCAGCTGCCGAATTGCTGGCGAATTCGGAGGGGTCAGCAGTCTCGACGCGCCAGATCACCAAGCTTGCCGGGGGGGTTACGGCGCCAACGCTCTACCACCACTTCGGCGACAAAGAAGGCCTGTTCGACGCCGTCGTATCAGCCGGATTTGAAGAGTATGTGGCGGGGGGAGCGGGATTTTGCACCGTCCGGGGGGGTGCCCTTGGAAGACGTCCGTCGGATGTGGGATAACCACGTTCAGTTCGGGCTGAGCCAACCCCCCCATCTTTACCTGGTCATGTTCGGCAACATCAGGCCGGAAAGTCGCCCGGCAATCGTGGCCGATGCTGAAGCGCTTCTGGAGGAGATGCTGAACAAGGCCGCCATCGCCGGTCAGATCAACGTGCCGCCCCCCCGGGAAGCGGCGAGGAGCATCCTTGCGGCCAACGTGGGCGTCACGCTCATGCTGATCGCTGAACCGGTGGAGGAACGGAGTCTCGAGCTCTCAACCATGACCCGGGATTCCATGATTTTTGCCGTCTCCACGGATACCGCCCGTGGCGCCGCAGCGGAGGACTCCGGTAAGTCCTCGGTAGTTGTTGCGGCAATCGCCTGAATGCGGCACTGCAGGCCTCGCATTCGGACCAACTTTCCAGCTCTGAACTGAAGCTCTTCCTTGAATGGCTTCACCGCATTTCCAGCAGCTCCTAAGGCTGCGCTCTCTCGATCTATATCGACTGACCCCCGCGCCGCCGCGGGACACACGTTAGGAATTCACATGGCAACAGAGACAGTTGCGAAGCCCCCGCACCAGCGTGCGCGTTGGTGTCCAAAAGTTCGGAACATTCCTGTCCGGCATGATCATGCCCAATATCGGCGCTTCATCGCCTGGGGGGGCCTTATCACGGCCCTGTTCATCGAGAAGGGCTGGATTCCAGTTGCGGAACTGGGCGGTTTCGGCACGACGCCGAGGGTGATCCCAACGTGGGCATTGTCGGTCCAATGGTCACGTACCTCCTTCCGATCCTGATCGCCTACACAGGCGGCCGGATGGTTTACGACGTCCGGGGCGGCGTGGTCGGTGCTATCGCGACCATGGGCGTCATCGCAGGTACTGACGCGCCGATGTTCATCGGGGGGGCAATGATCATGGGCCCGCTGGGTGCCTGGACCATGAAGAAGATCGATGCCCTGTGGGACGGCAAGATCCGCCCCGGTTTCGAGATGCTGGTCAACAACTTCTCCGCAGGCATCTGGGGCGCGTTGTTGGCTTTGGGCGGTTTCTACGGCCTTTCCTGGGTAGTCCAGCGCTTCACTGATGCGCCGGTGCGTTGTGGGGTTCCTGGTCAACAACGGTCTGCTGCCACTGACCAGCATTTTCATCGAGCCGGCCAAGGTCCTCTTCCTCAACAACGCCATCAACCACGGCGTGCTCACTCCACTTGGCATCCAGCAGTCGCTGGAACAGGGCAAGTCCATCCTGTTCCTGCTCGAAGCCAACCCCGGGCCGGTATGGGCATTCTGCTGGCCTACATGTTCTTCGGCCGCGGCGCCGCGAAGGCTTCGGCTCCCGGTGCTGCGATCATCCACTTCCTCGGTGGTATCCACGAGATCTACTTCCCGTATGTCCTGATGAAGCCCATCCTGATCCTCGCTGCCATTGGTGGTGGCATGACGGGCATCGCGACCCTGGCCATCACCAATTCCGGCCTGGTTGCTCCTGCCGCGCCGGGTTCCATCATCGCGGTGCTGGCCCAGACGTCACGTGACAGCTACGTTGGTGTGATTCTTGCCGTCATCCTGGCCACGGCCGTGTCCTTCCTCATTGCCGCAGTCATCCTTCGCACGTCCAAGAACAAGGGTGAGGACGACCTCTCCGCAGCCACATCCCGCATGGAGGCCATGAAGGGCAAGAAGAGCTCCGTCTCCTCGGCACTTACCGGTAACAACGCTGGCGCCCAGGCCGGTACAGTGCTCACCCGCCCCCCCGTCCAGAACATCGTGTTCGCTTGCGACGCCGGGATGGGTTCAAGTGCCATGGGTGCCTCGGTCCTGCGCAATAAGATCAAGGCGGCCGGCTTCCCGGAGGTCAAGGTCACTAACTCGGCCATCGCCAACCTCAACGACAGCTACGACGTTGTGGTCACGCACCAGGACCTGACCGAACGCGCCCAGCCGCGGACGGCCAGCGCAGTTCACTACTCGGTGGACAACTTCATGAACAGCCCCAAGTACGACGACATTGTTGAACTGGTTCGGAGCAGCAACAGTGAAGGCGCTGCACCTGAAACAGGCACGGCGGCGGAATCCACCGCCGGAGCCCAGCCCACCACCGCCGCCACTTCAGTAGCCGCCGGCCACGGCGCGCATGTCGCGGAGCCGGTTGCCGCCGTCGACGGTCAAGCCGCCGAAGGTAAAGGTGTCCTGCTCCGCGAAAGCGTGGTCCTGAACGGAACGGCAACGGACCGTGACGCAGCGATCGACGAAGCGGGCAAGCTCCTGCTGGATCGCGGTGCCGTTGATGTCAGCTACGTCCACGCGATGCACGAGCGCGAGGAATCCGTGTCCACGTACATGGGCAGCTTCCTGGCGATCCCGCACGGCACCAACGATGCCAAGGAACACATCAACCACTCGGCGGTGTCCATCATCCGTTACCCGGAGGGCATCGACTGGGGTGGCAAGCAAGTGAAGTTCGTGGTGGGCGTGGCTGGCCTCAACAATGAGCACCTCCACATCCTGTCCTCGATTGCGAAGATCTTCACCAGCAAGGCGCAGGTGGCCCAGCTGGAGGAAGCGACCACGGTTGATGAAGTTTTGGAGCTGTTCGGAAAGGTCAACGCATAGTGAAGGCAGTTCATTTTGGGGCAGGCAACATCGGACGTGGCTTCGTGGGGGGGCTGCTGCTTCACGAGGCCGGCTATGAGGTGGTGTTCGCGGATGTTGCGGACGCGCTGATCAGCCAGCTCGCCTCGGCAAGCAGCTACGACGTCCACGAGGTGGGCGAGAACCCGGCGGTCAAGACCGTTAG
Source organism: Paenarthrobacter nitroguajacolicus JCM 14115 (assembly GCA_001313365.1). Next base: position 22,155 of record BBFS01000065.1, on the reverse strand, counting down.
CGGCTTCCGTGCCTTCAATTCCGCTTCGCAGGAAGCCGCTGTTGTGGAGGAAATCTCGACGGCGGATGTGCTCACCACTGCTGTGGGGGGGCCGCACATCCTGAAGTTCGTGGCACCGGTGATCGCCCGCGGACTGGCCGCCCGGCCCGCGGACTTGCCACCCCCCCTCCAGGTCATGGCCTGCGAGAACGCCATCAACGCCACGGACCTCCTCCACACGGAGATCCGGGCGGCCTGGGACGACTCCGCCGGCGACTGGACACCGTCGCGGTTTTTGCCAACACCGCAGTGGACCGCATTGTCCCTAACCAAGCACCGGGCCAGGGCCTGGACGTCACGGTGGAGACGTTCTACGAGTGGGTCATCGACCGTACGCCGTTCGGCGGCAACGTGCCGAATATCCCCGGAGCCACCTTCGTGGATGAGCTGGGCCCGTACATTGAACGCAAGCTGTTCACGGTAAACACCGGTCACGCGTCGGCGGCGTATTTCGGTTACCAGGCCGGGCTGGCGAAGATCTCCGATGCATGGCGGATCCGTCTGTTGCCGCGAAGGTCCGGGCGGTGCTGGAGGAAACCAAGGAACTGCTGGTGGCCAAGCACGGGTTCGTTGAGGCCGAGCAGGAGGCCTATGTGCAGAAGATCCTGTCCCGTTTCACCAACCCGCACCTGCCGGACACCGTGAATCGAGTGGGCCGGGCGCCCTTGCGGAAGCTCAGCCGACACGAGCGGTTCATTGGTCCCGCCGCGGAGTTGGCCGAGCGTGGCGTGACGCCGGTGGCCCTGCTCGAGGCGATGTCCGCGGCCCTCCGTTTCGACGACGGCAACGACGATGAAGCCGTGGAGCTCGCCAACATGCTGACCGACTTGGACCCGGCTGCCGCCGTCGAGCGCATCACGGAACTTACGCCGTCGCACCCGCTGTTTCCGGCCGTCCAAAAGCTCGTGGAGGATCGTCAGGCCGAAGCGTAAGCGCCACCCGAAAGTAACAAAGGCTCTCCGGCGGGAGAAAAACAAGTGAGTTCCGTCACTTTTGACCGCTGGAGAGCCTTTCGGTTTTGAAGTTAGCCTCACCTTACTAATAGAGTCAAAAAGCAATTAGGCAACACATCTATGACTTATTAGTGAGTGGAGTACTGGCGTGAAAAAGAGGCTGTCGAGCTACATTGGGGCACTGGCTGCAGGTGCAGCCTTGCTGGCCGTTACGGCGTGTGGCGGCGGGGGGGCCACCGCATCCTCGCAGACCGAGGAAGCCGGCACCATCACCATCGAGCACGCCCAAGGCTCCACGACCAACGTTCCTGTGAACCCGGCCAAGGTTGTCACGTTCGACCTCGGCGTCCTGGACACCATGAACGCGCTCGGGGGTCGAGCCCACCGGTGTTCCCGAAGCAAGCTACCCGGAAGCGCTCAGGAAGTTCTCCGAGGCCAAGTACACCAAGGTGGGCTCGCTCAAGGAGCCGGACTTCGAGGCCGTCAGCTCCGCCGCGCCGGATCTCATCATCGTCTCCGGCCGCACCGCCGGCGCCTATGAGGAATTGAGCAAGATCGCACCTACCATCGACCTCTCCGTGGATGCCGCCAAGCCCATGGAAAGCTTCAAGGCACAGACGGAGAAGCTCGGCAAGATCTTCAAGAAAGAAGACGAGGCCGCCTCCAAGCTCGCAGAGGTGGACAAGACCGTTGCGGACACCAAGACCAAGGCGGCCTCGGCTGGCAAGGGCCTGATCGTCCTCACCTCCGGCGGCGAAGTTACCGCATACGGCGCTGGCTCCCGCTTCGGCATCATCCACGACGTCCTGGGCGTCCCCGCCGCTGCCGACGTCAAGTCTGAGGCTCTCACGGCGAGGCTGTTTCCTTTGAATACATCAAGGAGACCAACCCGGACATCCTCTACGTCATCAACCGCGACACCGCGATCGGCACCGCTGGCTCCACCGCTAACCCGATCCTGGACAACGAGCTCGTGAAGTCCACCAACGCGGCCAAGAACAACAAGATCGTGAACCTGGACCCCGCCGGCTGGTACATCGTCGGCTACGGCTTGAACAACGTTCAGGCCATGGTCACGGCAGTGGCCGATTCTGTCGCCTGATACTGCCTCACCTGAAATCCTGACGTGACAACTACAGCCGTGCGCCCCACCACGGCACCAGCAAGCCGCAACCGGACTGGCGAGACCGCCCGCCTGGTTGCGGCTGCTGCCGTTGTGCTGGTGATCGCGGTCGGAAGTATCTTCGTTGGGGGGTCAGCGATGTCTCGCTGCCCGCATTGTTGGCGAACGACGCCGGTGCTTGGGAAATCTTCTGGGTCTCCCGGGTGCCGCGCACCTTGGCCGTGGTCCTGGCCGGGATGGCCGTCGCCGTTGCCGGGCTGATCATGCAGCTCATGGCCCGGAACCGCTTTGTCGAGCCGTCCACCGTGGGCACCGTTGAGTCAGCGACGCTCGGGATCCTGGTGGTCACTGTGTTGGCTCCGGACTCTCCGATTCTCACCAAGATGCTGGTGGCTTCTGTGTTCGCCGTGCTGGGCACGGCGCTCTTCCTGGCCATTCTCCGTAGACTGCCGCCCGTAACACCCTGCTGATTCCGCTGGTGGGCATCATGCTGGGCGGCATCATTGCTGCCGTCACCACGTTCTTCGCCTACCGCTTCGATCTCCTCCAGACACTGAGCAACTGGATGATCGGCGACTTCTCCGGCGTGCTCCGTGGACGGTATGAACTGCTGTGGATCGTGGCTGTGCTGGTACTGGTGGGCCTGTTTGCTGCCGACCGGTTCACCGTGGCCGGCATGGGGCAGGATTTCACCACCAACCTTGGCCTGAACTACGCCCGGACCATGCGGCTCGGCCTGATGATTGTCTCGTTGATTTCGGCTGTTGTGGTCACCACCGTGGGGGGGCCGTGCCGTTCCTCGGCTGGTGGTTCCCAACATCGTTTCCCTGCTGTTCGGCGACAACCTCCGCCGTGCGGTTCCTTGGACAGCCCTTTTTGGAGCGGCATTCGTGTTGGTCTGCGACATTATCGGCCGGACCATCCGCTTCCCCCTACGAGGTTCCCGTGGGCATGGTCATGTCCGTACTGGGCGCCATCCTCTTCCTCTTCCTGCTTTTGAGGAAACGCAATGCCTGAAACACTCCTGGTCACACCCCCCCGCCTCTCCGCCCGCACCCGCATGCGCGACGCCATCCGAAGTACCCCCCCGCCGGGACTGGTGATCGCCGCTTTGGCGATTGCCGCCGTCGTGCTTGTTGCCGTTTTCCTGACGATCGACCTCAAAGGCAACATCGACTACATCCTGCCGCGGCGGGCCATCAAGGTGTCAGCGATGCTGCTGGTGGCTGTGGCGGTGGGTGTTTCCACACTGCTCTTCCAGACCGTGACGGCCAACCGGATCCTGACGCCTTCCATCATGGGCTTCGATTCCCTGTACATCCTGGTGCAGACCGCCCTGGCGTTCGTTGCCGGTGCCGCGACGCTGGCGACCGCTCCTTCCACGCTCAAGTTCGGGCTGGAGATCCTGCTGATGGTGGGGGGGTTCAGCGCATTCCTGTACCGGTGGATGTTCACGGGTGCCACGCGATCGCTGCACCTGCTGTTGCTCGTGGGAATCGTGCTCGGTACCTTGTTCCGTGGTTTCTCCTCGCTCCTGCAGCGGCTGATGGAACCGAGCGAATTCATCATCCTGCAGGACCTGTTCTTTGCCAGTTTCAACAACGTGGATCCGGGGGGGTTGCTGGGGGGGGTTTCCGCTGTGCTGATTGCCCTTGTGTGCGTTGCTGTGTGGCGCATGCGGCACACTTTGGACGTGCTGGCGCTGGGCCGTGAAGTGGCCATCAACGTGGGCGTCGATCACAAACGCGTGGTGATGCGGGTGCTGCTCGCGTGCTCGCTGCTGGTGGCGATTTCCACTGCTCTTGTGGGGCCGGTGACGTTCTTCGGGCTCTTGGTTGTCAGCCTCGGTTACCAGCTCTGCCGTGGATTCCGGCATGCGTGGCTGCTGCCGATCGTGGTCCTTATTGGTGCGATCGCACTGGTGGGCGGCCAGTTGTTACTGGAACGGGTGTTCGGTTTCGCCACTGCCTTGAGCGTCATCATCGAGTTCACGGGCGGCATCCTCTTCCTTTACCTGTTGTTGAAAGGCTCGCTGAAATGACCACTGTTATGACCGGGGTCCGTCCATGATTACCGTCCGCAACGTGACCAAGCGCTACGGCGGCACCGCCGTGCTGGATGACGTGTCCTGCGATATTCCACGCGGCGGCATCACGTCCATCATCGGTCCCAACGGGGGCCGGCAAGTCCACGCTGCTCTCACTGATTAGCCGGCTGCAGCCCATGGACGCCGGGGGAGTGTCCGTTGCCGGCTTGGACGTCACCGCGACGCCCAGCAAGGAACTCGCCAAGACCATGGCCATCCTCCGGCAGGAAAACCACCTCACGATGCGGCTCACGGTCCGTGACCTCGTGGCATTCGGGCGCTTTCCGCACAGCGGCGGGCGGCCAACGGTTGAGGATCTTGAGCACGTTGACGAGGCCATCCGCCAGCTGGACCTCACATCCATGGCTGACAAGTTCGTAGACGAGCTCTCCGGCGGGCAGCGTCAGCGTGCCTACATCGCCATGGTCCTGGCCCAGGACACGGAATACCTGTTGCTGGACGAGCCGCTCAACAACCTGGACATGAAGCACTCCGTGGAAATGATGCGGCTGCTGCGGCGTTTGTCCGATGAGCTCGGAAAGACCATCGTGCTGGTGGTGCACGACATCAACTTTGCATCCTGCTACTCGGACACCATCCTGGCCATGAAAAACGGCCGCCTCATCCATCAGGGCACGCCCGCGGACATCATGCGTGCGGGGGATGCTGCACGACGTCTACGACATCGATATCCGCATAGAGGAGATCGACGGCAACCGCATCGGCGTGTACTTCGCCTGACGCTCCTGCCCACAGAAGAACGTCGGCACCCAGGCCCGGGTGCGACGTCGTCAATTCTGCTTGCTTCAGCGTTAGCGCGGCGAGGCGGTTTCGCCTTCAGCCATCGCCTTCCACTCGGCCACGCGGGCCTGATGCAGGGGGGGCGACTTGCGGACCACAGCGTAGGCAACGCCGAGGATGGCGAACCAGATGGGCGTCACCAGCAGCGCGGTGAGCGTATCCGGCTGCGTGGTCAGAGCCCACACGAGGAACGCGAAGAACGCGAACACCACCCACACCATGGGGGATGCCGCCTGGCATCTTGAACGGCGAGGCCGCGTGCTGCTCGGGGGCGGCGTTTACGGTAAACGAGGTAGCTGGCCAGGATGATCGACCAGACGAACATGAAGCAGACGGCGGACACGGTGGTCACCATGTCGAATGCCACGCCAACGTCCTTGCCCGCGTACAGAAGTGCGACGCCGGCCAGCAGCAGGACGCAGGAGAGGAACAGTGCGTTCTGGGGTACTTTGCGGCTGGAGAGGCGGCCGAAGAGCTTGGGTGCGTCGCCGTCGTGGGCCAGGCCGTACACCATGCGGGACGTGGAGTAGATGCCCGAGTTGGCCGACGACATAGCCGAGGTGAGCACTACGAGGTTGACCACGGTAGCTGCCATGCCAAGGCCGGCGAGCGAGAACATGGCGATGAACGGGCTCTGGCCCGCCTTGAATTCTGTCCACGGGGTGACGGACATGAGGATGATGAGGGCGCCTACGTAGAAGAGCATGACGCGCAGGGGGAATGGCGTTGATGGCGCGGGGGAGGTTGTGCTCCGGGTTCTTCGTTTCAGCGGCGGCGGTGCCCACCAGTTCGATGCCCACGAACGCGAAGACGGCAATCTGGAACCCGGCCACGAAGCCCATGAATTCCTTGGGGGGGAAGAAGCCGCCGTGGCTCCAGAGGTTGGTGAAGCCCGCGGTGCCTGCGTTGGACTGGAAGCCGGTGAAGATCATCACCAGGCCCACCACGATCAGCGCCACAATGGCCACGATCTTTATGAGGGCGAACCAGAATTCGGTCTCACCGAAGGCCTTCACGGTGGGCAGGTTCAGGAGCAGCAGGATGATGATGGTGGCGATACCCGGGATCCAGAGTTGGATTCCCGGCCACAGTTCGTTGGCGTAGCCCGCAATCGCAATGACGTCTGCCACGCCGGTGACTACCCAGCAGAACCAGTAGGTCCACCCGGTGAAGAAGCCTGCCCAGGGGCCCAGGAGATCGCCTGCGAAGTCGCTGAAGGACTTGTAGTTCAGGTTGGACAGCAGCAGCTGGCCCATGGCCCGCATGACGAAGAACAGCATGAATCCGATGATCATGTACACAAAGATCACGGAGGGGCCGGCGACGGAGATGGTTTTTCCGGAGCCCATGAAGAGGCCGGTTCCGATGGCGCCGCCGATGGCAAGGAGCTGAATGTGGCGGTTGCTGAGCGAGCGTGACAGGTGGGGGCTCGCTGTCCCTGCTGGAGACGTGGAGCTTCCCCCTGTGTTGTCTGATCGGACATTAGTTCAAGAACCTTCGAGGACCCGTCAAAATGGTGACGGCCGTTACAAATCTGTTCGATAAAGCTATAGCTAATGCCTGGCTCATGGCGAATCGGTCTGCATGGCGAAAGCTCCCGCCCTGGTTGGAGGGGGAGCTTAGGCCGTGATTAGCGCCGTATTTTGGCTGCGGCGGCTAGGCGATCCGGCGCTTGTAGGCAGCTGTGGCAAAGGCGTAAGAGACGATGAGGATCCCCCCCAGGCACCAAGCCAGGGCCACCCAAATATCGCCACCCACCGGGCGTTGGGCGAACAGGTCCTGGATGGTGTTCACGATTGACGTTACCGGCTGGTTTTCGGCGAACCAGCGGACCGGGCCGGGCATGGTCTCCGTCGGAACGAAGGCCGAGCTGATGAAGGGCAGGAAGATCAGCGGATAGGAGAACCCGCCGGCGCCATCCACCGATTTCGCTGAGAGGCCCGCGATGATCGCAATCCACGTGAGCGCCAAGGTGAAGAGTGCCAGGATGCCTGCGACGGCCAGCCAGTCCAGCACGTTGGCCGAAGTGCGGAAGCCCATGAGGAGTGCCACCAGGACGATGATCACCAGCGAGAGTCCGTTGGCCACCAGCGACGTCAGCACGTGCGCCCAGAGAACCGAAGAGCGTGCGATCGGCATCGACTGGAACCGCTCGAAGATGCCGCTCTGCATGTCCGTGAACAGCCGGACTGCCGTGTAAGCGATGCCGGAGGCGATCGCGATCAACATAATGCCCGGGAGCAGGTAGTTTACGTAGTTCTCGGTGTCGGTCCTGATGGCTCCGCCGAACACGTAAACGAACAGCAGCATCAGGGCGATCGGGGTGATCGCAGTGGTGATGATGGTGTCAACGCTCCGGAAGATGTGCCGCATGGAACGGCCCAGCAGGACGGAGGTGTCTGCGAAGAAATGGGTGTTCATGACCTGTCCTTTACTGACTCGTTGGTACCTGTTCCCACCAGGGCCAGGAAGATGTCCTCCAGGCTCGGCTGCTTCTCCACGTACTCCACCTTGGCCGGTGGCAGCAGCTGCTTGAGCTCGGAGAGGGTGCCATTGGCAATGATGCGTCCGGCGTGCAGGATGGCAATCCGGTCCGCGAGCTGCTCGGCTTCGTCCAGGTACTGCGTGGTGAGCAGGACCGTGGTTCCTTGCTTGGCGAGATTCTTGACAATCTGCCATACCTCCAGCCGGGCCTCCGGGTCGAGGCCGGTAGTGGGTTCGTCCAGGAAGATCACCTTCGGATTGCCGATCAGGCTCATGGCAATGTCCAGGCGCCGACGCATACCGCCGGAGTACGTCGCCACCTTTCGGGACCCAGCCTCGGTGAGGCTGAACTGCGCCAGCAGCTCGTCCGCGATGCCGCCCGGGTTCTTCAAGTGACGCAGCTTGGCCACCAGGACCAGGTTCTCCTTGCCGGTCAGGACTTCATCCACGGCCGCGAACTGCCCAGTGAGGCTGATGGACTGTCTCACCCGAAGCGACTCGGAGGCGACATCAAAGCCCTCGACGGCGGCCGAGCCGGCATCCGCTTTGAGCAAGGTGGACAGGATCTTCACCATGGTGGTCTTGCCCGCTCCATTGGAGCCCAGCAAGGCAAAGATACTGCCGGAGCTACCTCAAAGTCCACACCCCCCCGGAGCACGTGGAGATCCTTGTAGGACTTCTCAATGCCCTTTACGCGGATTGATGCAGCGGTCATGATTCCGCCTCCTTCGCTTTATCGATTGCCTTGGTAAGGCGCTCGCGTTCCTTGTCGATCCAGCGCTTACCGCCGTAGGCTGGGCGAAGCTCTCGGCGAATTCGATGGGATCTCCGCCCACGATTTCGCCCACGGGCGTACCGTCGATTGCGGCCCGTTCCCATAGGTCAGCCAGGTCGGTAAACATCTGCACCATGGTGTCGCCCTCAGTGACGCCGCCGTAGTACATCAGGTACCGGTTGAAGGCGGTGGCCACGGTCAGATAGGGCTCAGGCAGGGCATTCATCCTTGCCTTGGCTTGCTTGTACTGCTTCTTCTGTTCGAGTGATCCGGTGACCAGTTCGATCCATTTCGCTGCCATGTTATTTTCCTTCCTTGCGGAGCTCTTCAATCCGTCCGGACAAGAAGCTCCATGTGTTCCAGAATTCGTTCAGTTCCTTTTCGCCCTGTGTATTGAGCGTGTACACCTTGCGGGGGCGGCCCTTTTTCGGACGGACGCTTCTCAACGTCCACCAGCCCCTTTTGCTCGATCCTGACCAGCAGCGCATACACGGTGCCTTCAGCGATCTCAGTAAATCCCTGCTCCCGGAGCAGCGTGGTGATCTCGTATCCGTACGCTGCCTTCCCGGTCAGGAGGGCCAGAACGATGCCCTCCAATGTGCCTTTGAGCATCTCCGTCATTTGCTTGCCCATCGGACACCTCCCTCGCTACTCAGTATTACTAGCTACCACTACATAGTAGAACTAAGTACCGGTACTTAGCAATACTGAGTTCTGGGTTTGTTCTGTCGGATGGCAGGCTGGGGTGGTGACTTCTCAATCCGGTGCCGTGCCCGCTTTGTTTACCGCCGCCGTCGAACGTGGAACCTTCACCCTCAGGCGTGCACGGCAAGGCGACCTGCCGCGGATCCTCGCGTTACTGGCCGACGATCAGCTGGGCGCTACCCGCGAAAGTGCCGACGATTTAGTGCCGTACGAGCGGGCTTTTGACGCGATCGACGCCGACCCCCCCGCACACCTTTTGGTGGTGGGCGAACTCGACGGCGATGTTGTGGCTACATTCCAGCTCAGCTACATCCCGGGCCTCTCGCGCAAGGGGTCCTGGCGGGCGCAGATCGAGGCGGTTAGGGTTTCTGAGGTGTTGCGGGGGCAGGGCGTGGGTGCGCTCATGATTCAGTGGGCTATTGACCAGGCCCGGGAGAGTGGCTGCTCGCTAGTGCAGCTCACCACGGATAAGTCCCGCGTTTCGGCTCATCGTTTCTATGAGCGGCTGGGCTTTGTCGCGAGCCACGAGGGCATGAAGCTCACGCTGTAGGAGAGTGGCTTGTCCCTGTTTTCCACATAGGGAAATTCCCGCCTTATGCGACCCTATGCCCGCTGGAAGAGTTGGGCCATGGAGACGATTCGAGAGCGGCAAGGCATTGACACCGGTTCATGTGCCTCCGGGGGGGTTGGGAACAAAGCCGGAGAGCCCGCGCTCGGTGTCCCAGCCTCATCACACTGCTGAGGGACGTTAGCCTTGGTTCTTCCAGCGTTCAGCTGATTGATCAGCTGCGTGGGCTCGAAGACTTGAAGTGGGCTGTTACCGGCCTGCAGGCCCGTGCTGCGGCGGCGTTGGATATTGCGCAACGGCGTGAGCAGACAGTTGCTGGTGTTCCCGCTTCGGAGCAGGGGCAAGGTGTCGCCGCTCAGCTTGCGTTGGCCCGGCGTGAATCGCCGAACCGCGGCTCCCGCCTCCTTGGACTCGCGAAGGCGTTGGTCACCGAGATGCCACGCACCCTGGCCGCGTTGGAATCGGGCCAGCTCAGTGAATGGCGCGCAAACTTGCTCGTAAGAGAGACGGCTGGCCTTTCCGCGGAAGATCGGTGCGCCGTGGACGAGGAACTTGCACCTGATGCGGGCACCTTCGAGGCGCCGGTGACAAAGCAATCATCGCCGCCGCGAAAGCCGCCGCCTACCGGCGCGATCCCCGTTCCGTCGCCCAGCGTGCCAGTCATGCCGCCACGGAGCGAACAGTGACCCTGCGCCCGGCGCCGGACGCTATGACTTACCTGACTGCGCTGCTTCCTGTAGCCCAAGGGGGGGTTGCCGTCTATGCCGCGCTGACCCGCAAGGCAGACTCTGTACGTTCTGGTGGGGACTCCCGGACCGGCGGACAAGTCATGGCAGATACCCTCGTCGAGCGCATCACCGGCAGGCGCGGCGGGATTAGCGGTGTCGACCTGGAGGTCATCATGACGGACCGCACGCTATTGCAGGGAGACGGCGAGCCGGCCCGGATCAAGGGCTACGGGATAGTCCCGGCGGCGTGGGCAAGAGGCCTTGTTGGCGCTGGAGGGGCTCCTGCGACGGGCGGTGGTCCGGCGCCAAAGCAGGACGAGGAGTTCGCCGTGTGGCTTCGCCGACTCTATACAGCGCCGTCCACGGGGGGGAACTCATCACCATGGACTCCAAGGCGCGACTCTTCCCGCCGAGGTTGAGGCGTTTTATCGAAGTCCGGGACGACACCTGCCGCACGCCCTACTGCGACGCGCCCATCAGGCATATCGATCACGTCGTCCCGTGGCGTTCAGGTGGCACCACAACCGTTGACAACAGCGCAGGACTCTGCGAAGCATGCAATCAGACCAAGGAAAACCCTGGCTGGACGGCAAAGCAGGTGGTCGAAGATGTCCACACGCTGGAAGTCGGCACGCCAACAGGGCATAGCTACCGATCGTCCGCACCGCCCCCCCTGCCCGGGCATGTGCGCAGACCACCTTCACCAGTCGGAACTTGACTATTAGGTACCCTAACTATTAGGGTACCTAAATATGAGCTCTTTTGATCCGCGGCTACTTGATCTCGCACAGGAATTTCGTGAGTCACTACGACTCGGCGTGTACATGTTCCGTCGTCTTGATCCTGAAGGTGACCTTACAGCCGCGCAACTCAGCCTGCTGTCCATGATTTCCGACGGCGGCTCCGCGTGGGCGATATCGCCAAGAACCTGGGCATTAAAGTCCCCAGCGCTACGGAGCAAATCATCAAGCTTGAGCGTGCAGGCCTGGTCACCCGCAAGCAGGATCCCGACGATTCGCGAGCTGTCCAAGTGGTCATCACCGAAGCCGGGACGGCCGCCGTCGCCTCTGCCAACCAGCGGCGCAACGCCATGGTGGCTGAGCTGCTGCAGGACCTCAGCCAAGACGAAATTGAACATCTCGCAGCCGCCTTGCCCGTGATCGCCAAGCTCAACAGCTCGTTCCAAAACTAAGAAAACCAGCACGACTAAGAAAAACCCGCACCGACAAGGAGCCATTGAATGTCACGCCAGTTGGCTGACGCTTCAGCAAGCGCCGAAACAACCACTGAAACTGTCTTGGAAGCTGAGAAAGCTTCCTTCCTCAAACAGCCCAAGGCGGTGTGGGCCACTGCGCTGGCGGCCGTTTTCGCCTTCATGGGCATCGGGCTCGTCGATCCGATTCTTCCGGCTATCGCTAAGAACCTTGAGGCATCCACAAGTGAAGTCTCGCTGCTTTTCACCAGCTACTTCCTGGTGACGGCGATTGCCATGTTGATCAGTGGATTCGTGTCCTCAAGGATCGGTGGAAAGAAGACCCTGTTGATCGGGTTGGCGATCATCGTGGTGTTCGCGTCGTTGTCGGGCCTTTCCGGCAGCGTTGAACAACTGGTGGGGTTCCGGGCAGGCTGGGGTCTTGGTAACGCATTGTTCGTTGCAACTGCCTTGGCCGTGATCGTGGGGGGTGGCCAGTGGCGGCACCGGGACGGCCATCATCCTTTACGAGGCAGCACTGGGTTTGGGCATCTCGCTCGGCCCGCTGCTAGGGGCCTCTTGGGTGGCTGGCAGTGGCGCGCACCCTTCTTCGGCACCGCAGTGCTGATGGCTGCGGCCTTCATTGCACTTCTCGCATTGTTGCCTAAAACAGCCGCTCCCGCCAAGAAGTCCCGCCTCAGGATCCGCTGCTGGCGCTCGGGCATAGGGGGCCTCCGCACTACTGCCGCCAGCGCGTTGTTCTACAACTACGGCTTCTTCACCATCCTCGCCTTTACTCCCTTCATCCTCGGCATGGATGCCTATGGCATCGGGGGGGCAGTCTTCTTCGGTTGGGGGGGTGTTGCCGTGGCCGTGTTCTCGGTGTTCGTGGCGCCGGTGCTCCAGAAGCGGCTCGGGGCCGTCAAAGTCCTGACCGGAACACTAGCGGCGCTGATGCTCGACCTGATCGGCTTGGGATTGGCCGCTGGGCACTCGGTGACAGCCGTCGTCGTGCTTGTCATTGCGGCAGGTGCCTTCTGGGCATCAACAACACGGTTTACACGGAACTGGCCATGGGTGTCTCTGATTCACCGCGCCCCGTTGCATCCGCCGGCTACAACTTTGTGCGCTGGATGGGTGGCGCGCTTGCACCATTCGCAGCAGCCCAGCTGGGTGAGCACTTTGGCCCGCAGGTGCCGTTCTTCGCCGGTGCCGCTGCCATGGTTATGGCTATCCTGGTCGCTTTCGGAGGACGCGGCTACCTAATATCCCACGAGCCACACTTGGTGTGATCCTCCCGTGAACCACAAAAAGCCCGGCGAATTGGACCAGTTCCAATCCGCCGGGCTTTTCCTGCGCTACTTTGCTTCGCCGGAGGTCACGGGCAGCGGTGCTACTGGTGCGCCTTTCGGAACGAACAGCGTTTCGGCCTGCTCCAGGGACATGCCGTTCGTTTCGGGCACCTTGAACATGACAAAGAAGAACGACGCCGCAGCAAAGGCTGCGTACATGGCGTACGTCAGCGGCAGCGATCCTGCCGCCATGATGGGGAAGCTAAGCGTGATGGCAAAGTTCGCGATCCATTGCGCTGCGGCGGCGAGGCCAAGGGCCCGGGCGCGGATGCGCGACGGGAAGATCTCGCCCAGCAGCACCCACACGAGCGGACCCCCCCATGAGGCACCGAAGCTGATGACGAAGACGTTGGCAGCCACAAGGGCCACAGGACCCCAAGCGCCTGGAAGACTGATTTCGGAGCCGGTACCAACAGCGGAGGAGAAGGCCAGCGCCATAACGCCGAGGGACGCGGCCATGCCGATGGAGCCGGTCAGAAGGATGGGGCGGCGGCCGATCCGGTCCACCAAAGCGATGGCCACCAGGGTCACCAGGATGTTTGTGACGGACGTGGCGACGGAGATCGTCAGGGAGTCCTTTTCCTGGAACCCGACTGCCTTCCACAGCGTGGTGGAGTAGTAGAAGATCACGTTGATGCCAACAAACTGCTGCAGCACAGACAGGATGATGCCGATCCAGACCACTGGCAGCAGGCCGAACCTGTTACCACGCAGCGAGCCCTTCTTGGTGGAGAGCTTTTCCTGTTGGATGGATTCCTGGATCTCGCGGATGTGGCGTTCGATGTCATCGCCGGGGGATCAGTTTGTTGAAGATGGTGCGGGCTTGGTCTTCTTTGCCGTTGAGCACGAGGAAGTGTGGGGGACTCCGGCAGGCGGAAAGCGATCCAGCCGTACACCGCGGCGGGCAAGGCACAAGCGATGAACATCCAGCGCCAGGCTTCAATGCCCAGCCACAACGTGCCGTCCGCACCACCAGCCGAATTAGCGAGCACCGCGTCGGAAAGCAGGGCTGCGAAGATACCCGTGGTGATGGCGAGCTGCTGAAGCGATGCCAAACGGCCACGTACGTGCCGTGGTGAAATTTCCGAGATGTAAGCCGGGGGGGCAATAACCGAGGCAAGCCCAATGCCCAGGCCGCCCACCAGCCGCCAGAAAATGAGGTCCCAAACGCCGAACGCAAGCCCGGTTCCCACTGCGCTCACCAGGAAGAGCAGTGCGCCGATTTTCATGGCGGGAATGCGGCCGTACCTGTCCGCGATCTTGCCGGCGAAGTAGGCGCCGGCGGCGCAGCCCAACAAGGCAACGGCGACGGCGAAGCTGTTAGTGCCTCGCTCATGACGAACTCGTCCGCCATCGCATCCACGGCACCGTTGACCACGGACGAATCGAAGCCGAAGAGGAACCCGCCCACGGCACCGGCGACGGCCAGGCCGATCACCTTCCGTGAAACAGGGGGGGCGCGCCTTCGGGGGGGCTGGAACTGGACATGGGTCTCCCTTGGGGGGGAATGGGGGTTTGGTAAGCGAAGTGCGGGTCGTCGTCGGCTGTCCGACGGGGGGGACGCCGGTGCACTCGCGCTACACAGTGTGGCACGTCATATCCGCCAAGTTCCAGTCAAGTGACGGACGTGACATGCATTCAGATCATTAACGCAGTACCGCCTGTCTGGTGGCTGGGAGTTCACTGTAAGCGTCTGTAACGCGCTCCGAGTCCGGTATGCAGGCGCTTGAGTCCAACAATTGAACACAAAGCACGACGACGGTTGGTGACTCATGTGGCCAAGCGGGATGCCGCCGTCGTCAGGCTGCGGGCGCTGAAGGCGCGGCTAGGAGAACTCCTTGAGTGCTGCAGTCAGAAGGTCTCCAGGTGCGCCGAGGCGCGTGTGCACTCCGTAGGAAGCAATCAATTCACCCGCGATGATACCTGCGTTACATCGCTGGCCGTCGCACTGAAAGCCAATTGCGGGGGGGACGGGAACCGGCAGTCCGGGTGGACGCGGGATCGACAACCATGAGGTCGCAGATCGCGCCGACCCTTAGTGCGGACGAGGCGACCGGTGTAGCCATGGAGCGCGCTGCTCCTTCCGTTGCGGCCAGCAGCAGTTCCCGCGGTGAGAACCTTCCGCGCTGACCGCTGCCTAGCCGCTCTCCGTGTTCCAAGGTGCGCATTTCAATCCAAGGATCGATCACCGCGTGCTGGTCGGTGCCCAAGGCGATAGTGCTCCGGCGTCGGAAAGTTCACGGGCGGGTCCGATCCCGTCCGCAAGGTCGGCTTCCGTGCTGGGACACATCACAACGGTGGTTGATGCTGCGCCCAGCATGGAAATATCCTGCTGAGTCAGATGCGTGGAATGGACTGCTGAAAGCCTGGGAGACAGGAGGCCGTGGCGTTCCAAAAGACCCGCGGGAGTGGTGCCGTAGGCTCCAAACAGGCTTCGTTTTCGGCAGGCTGTTCGCTCAGGTGAATGTGAAGGGGGGGAATGTCGCGAGGGAGTTGCTTGGCAACAACCTTCAGAGCCTGTTCGGGCACGGCGCGGACGGAATGCAGGGCGGCTCCTACGGCCACCTTCTCGGGCGGAAACTCCTGCGCTATTGCGGTCCGGAGGGAACGCAACCGGTCCAGCCACGCTTCCACATCAGTGTCCCCCCCGAACCTTGCCTGCCCGGGACTGAGCGAGGTGCCTATTCCGCCGGACAAATACAGGGTGTCCAGAAGTGTCAGGCGGATCCCTGCCGACATTGCTGCGCGGGCAAGGGCCAACTCCATGGCGTGCGGTTCTGGGTACGCCGCACCACCGGGTTGGTGGTGGACGTAGTGGAACTCGGCCACGCTGCTGAAACCTGTCACCACCATCTCAGCGAACACTGCAGCGGCGAGTTTCTCGTACTTTTCAGGAGTCAGCTCCGACGCACTCCGGTACATCTGCTCCCGCCACACCCAAAAATCTCCGCGCCCGTCGTGCGTTCTTCCGCGGAGGATCCTGTGGAAGGCGTGCGAGTGTGCGTTGGCAGCCGCGGGGAAGACGACGCCCATCAGTTTCGTGTCGCCGGGTTGGGACTGCGCGCCGCTTTCCATGGCGGAGATTCGGCCATCGATAGTTTCCACGCGCACGCCCGTAGCTACCTCCGAAAGGCCGGTGTCGTCGTCGCCGTCGCCACCGCCCACGATAACGGCGGTCTCGCACCAGAACGTGCTCATAGGAGTCCCTCCAGAACATCTGCCAACGCAACAGCACCCGCGGAGGCGTCCTCATCGGCTACGTACTCCTCGGGAGAGTGTGAGATGCCGCTCGGGTTGCGGACAAAGAGCATCGCGGAGGGGACGTGGCCGGCCAGTACGCCGGCATCATGCCCTGCGCCGGTTGCCAGCACTGGAGCTCCCGGCAGAAGGTTGGTCAGGCGACGGCTGAGGGTGGCATCAAAGTGCACAGTGTCGCTGTAGGACTCTTCAGTGAGGGTCGCGGTGCAACCTTCCGCCGCGGCGACGTCCTGGGCTGCACGGTAGATCGCTTCGATGAGTTGGGCGGTCACGGCGTCGTCGGGGGTGGCGGGCGTCCAACCAAAGGTCCACGCGCGAGGCGATCACATTGGTCCCGCCCGGAACGGCGTCAGGCGCCCCACTGTTGCACGGGCGTCGGGTTGCTTGGCAGCTGTTTCCCGAACGGCCAAGACGATCTGTGCGGCTGCAACCATCGGATCGGCGCGGTCTGCCATGAGCGTGGTGCCCGCGTGGTTGCCTTGGCCGTTGACGCTGATCTTCCAGCGGCCGTGGCCCAGGATCGAACTTCCTACTGCGATGGCGGGACCGTCCTGCCCCAGGCCCTTTCCCTGTTCGACGTGCAGTTCAACGAAGTCGCCGATGCGCGCCATGGCTTCCGGATCCGGGCCTATATGGCGGGGGGGATCCAGCCCATTGGAGCTGGCGACGTCGGCGAAGGAGTCGCCGTTGATATCGCGCAAGTTCAGGGCCTTCCCGACGTCGATCGCGCCGGTGAGGAGCCGCGAACCCAGGCACGCCACGCCAAAGCGCGACCCTTCCTCCTCCGGAAAAACGGTGACTGCCAGCGATCGTGGCGGCTGGACTCCACGGTCTTTGAGGATGTCGACGGCGGCCAGCGCGGAAGCGACGCCGAGCGGACCGTCGAAGGCACCCCCGCCGGGCACCGAATCGAGGTGGCTCCCGGTGACGAGGCGCCGTCATGGGGCTTGCCCCACCATGCCCAGATAATGCCGTTCCTGTCCGTTTGGACATCGAGGCCGCGTTGCTGGGCTTGCTCGACGAACACTCCCTGAGATCGAGTTCGGGTGTTGTATAGACGGCCCTGGAGTAGCCTCCGCGCACCGCGTCGCGGCCCACGTCCTGGATTGAGGCAAGGAGCTGATTGACGGTTTCCACGTTTTCCTCCGATTGAAGACTGCCACCAAGTAAAAACCAGATGCCACCACATGACAAGGGCTTCGGCGACTATTTACGTGGTGGAAACACGCCCGGCCCCATTTGAGGAACCACAGCGTCTTATAACTGGAACTTCCCGCAAATTTCAGAAAACTCTTGCCATTTGGTGAAAAGTGATTTTTACTAAGTGGCAAGACATGGTGATGTAGACCACTTGAAAGCAGGTCAGGCAGTGGCAGCTGATTCTTCCACCCGAACAGTCGAGAGGCGCTGGCCCTCCTCAGTGCGGTCTGTACTGACGGCTCCATCAGCCTCAGTGACGCAGCGCGGGTGGTAGACCTGTCGGCCAGTACCGCGCTCCGCCTCCTCCGCACCTTGGAAGGCAGCGGCTTTGTGACGCGGGATCCCGGGGGGGGCAACTTCCGCCCGGGCGCAAGTGTCATTCAGCTGGGAGCGCTGGCATTAGGCCAGGAATCCTTGGTGTCGCTTTGCACGCCGCACATGAAGCGGCTTGTGGCTGAGACTGGCGAGTCCTGCTACTTGAGTATTCCCGGTCCTGGGGGGGAAACCGGAATCTACATAGCCATCGTCGAAGGTACCCGCTCTGTCCGGCACACCAGCTGGGTCGGCAGGAGCATCCCGCTGGAAGGGTCCGCCGCTGGCAAGGTGCTGACAGGCGGACAAAACGGCCGGGGGTTACGCCATCGTGCGGAGTGGCGTTGAAGACGACATAACGGCCGTCGCCGCACCCATTGTGATCGGCGGCCGAACAGTGGCAGCCCTCAGCATCGTGGTGCCCAGCTACCGCTTGGACGAGGCGAAGGCCCACACATTTGGCGAGGAACTGGTGAAGGTAGCCGACACCATCCTCGTGGAACCCGACGAAAACCATGAAGTGCCCCCCCAGGAAAGCATGGAAAAGTAAATGATCAAATTTGAAAATGTCACCAAGGCCTACCCTGACGGGACGGTGGCAGTGGATGGCCTCAACCTGGAAGCTCCCACCGGAAAGCTGACCATCCTTGTTGGTCCTTCCGGCTGCGGCAAGACCACCTCCCTGAGGATGATCAACCGCCTCATCGAACCCACCAGCGGCACCATCTACCTGGATGATCAGCCCACCTCCGGCATGGACGCAGCGTTGCTCCGCCGCAGGATCGGATACGTCATCCAGCACGCAGGGCTCTTCCCGCACAAGACCATCGTGGACAACGTCTCCACCATGCCGCTACTGCTCGGGGGGGAAAGCCGGCAGAAGGCCCGGACCAAGGCGCTCGAACTGATGGAGCGTGTTGGGCTGCCCGCGAGCTTCGCCAAACGTTATCCCTGGCAGCTTTCCGGTGGCCAGCAGCAGCGTGTGGGTGTTGCCCGCGCGCTTGCATCTGACCCGGCGTTCATGCTGATGGATGAGCCTTTCAGTGCCGTGGATCCTGTAGTACGCGCCCAGCTTCAGGAGGAGTTCCTGCGCCTGCAGCGCGAAATCGGCAAAACCATCATCATGGTCACCCACGACATCGACGAAGCCTCAAGCTGGGGGGACCAGGTTGCCGTGATGCGCGTAGGCGGCAAGCTTGCGCAGATGGCGTCCCCCCCTTCAGAGCTGCTCACTGCGCCCGCAGACGAGTTCGTGGCCGACTTCGTGGGCCGTGACCGCGGTTACCGCTCGCTCGGCTTTACGAAAACAGCCGGTGCCGTGGCTATCGGCGAAGAAGCCGTGGTTCACCTCGGTGCTTCCGCGGATGAGGCTCGCGCCAAGGCGCTGGGTGCTTGGGTGTTGGTGGTCGACGGCGGCCGGAAGCCTCTCGGTTGGGCTCAGACACAGCTTCTCAATGGTGAAGTGAAGCGGGAGAACCTGAATCTCAGCGGGATCCCGGCAGCAGCATCAGGAACCATGCGGCAGCTGCTCGACGCTGCCCTCTCCTCACCCAGCCGCCGCGGCGTGGTTGTCAACGAGCATGGCGAATTGATTGGGACCGTGTCTGCAACGGACGTGGTCAAGGCTATCGAGGCCGAACCACACCTGGAGACGATCTGATGAACTTCGAGTGGCTGGGCCGCCAGTTCGACAACATTGTGTTCCTGCTGGCTGGCACGTTCTGCTGGCCGTCACCCCCCCGCTGATCCTGGGGCTGCTCATCGCACTGCCCCCCCTTGGCTGGTGGGCGCACCGCAGCCGGCGGATCTACCCGCTCTTGGTGGGTGTTGCCGGGCTGCTCTACACAGTCCCCCCCTCCCTGGCGCTCTTCGTGCTCCTTCCCCCTGGTCCTGGTACCAAGATCCTGGACCCTCTCAACATTGTGGCCGCACTGACCATCTACACCGTGGCCCTGCTGGTCCGTGTGGTGGCAGATGCCCTCGATTCCGTTCCGGAGGATACCGTCCAAGCCGCCAAGGCCATGGGTTATCGCGGATACCAGAGCCTTCTGAAAGTTGAACTTCCCGTGGGTGTCCCGGTGATTTGCGCAGGCTTGCGCGTCGCCGCCGTCTCCAACGTCAGCCTCGTATCTGTCGCCGCCCTGCTGGGTATACCGCAGCTCGGCTCACTCTTCACACAGGCTTCCAGCTCCGTTTCTACACTCCGATCATCGCCGGCATTGTGCTTTGCGTGGTCCTCGCCATGATCCTTGACGGGCTGATTATCCTCATCAACCGGTGGCTGACACCGTGGACCCCCCCAAGGTGGTGGCATCGTGAATTACTTGTTCGACCCCCGCACACTGGAGCGGCGCAGACGGCATTCCAACGTTGATCGCTGAGCATCTCCTGTACTCCCTTATTGCCTTGGCAATTGCCGCCATCATTGCCGTGCCGCTGGGTATCTACATTGGTGTGACCGGCAAGGGTGTGTTCATGATCGCCGGCCTTGCAACGCGCTCCGGGCACTTCCCAGCGTTGGCTTGCTGATCTTGCTGGTCCTGCTCATCTCGCCAGCTTTCCCATCCCGCATGGGCTACATAGTTCCAAGTCTCATCGTGCTGGTTCTTCTGGCAGTTCCGCCCATCCTCACCAACACCTACGCCGGCGTGCGCGCTGTGGATGCTGCCGCCGTCGACGCCGCGAAAGGCATGGGCTTCCGCACCATGAAGATCCTCACGGACGTCCAGCTGCCCTGCTCTCTTCCGCTGGTTTTGTCCGGTGTCCGCAGCGCACTGTTGCAAATCATCTCGACCGCGACCATCGCCGCATACATTTCGCTTGGCGGCCTGGGCCGCCTCCTGATCGACGGCAAAGCCAGAACGATTACGGACAAATGGTCGCCGGCGCCGTTCTGGTCGCCCTGCTGGCACTGTTCTTCGACCAGCTTCTCGCTTTCATCACCCGTCGCGTTGTCTCACCCGGATTGACCCGGCGCACCATCAAGTCGGCCGCTGTGGCCGAACCCGTGAAGACCCCCGTCACGGTCTAACCGATCCCGGCGCCGCGGATTCGGCGCACAAGATTCACCTCCACCCACCCCACTTGGCCGCTGCATGCCTTGCAGCACCCATCACAGGAGAGTTGACATGAAGAAGTACCTCACTGGATTCACCCTGGCAGCCGTCGCTGCCATCACCCTGAGCGCCTGTGGCGGCGGGGGGGACCCCATGAGCTCATCCAACACAGCCGCAGCAGGGGGGGTTCGGGCGACAGCATCATCGTAGGTTCCGCGGACTTTCCCGAGAGCCAGCTGATCGCCAAGATCTACGCCGAAGCCTTGAAGCCAAGGGCGTCGAGGTAACTGAGAAGCCGAGCATCGGCAGCCGTGAAGTCACCATCCCTGCGCTCAAGGACGGTTCCATCGACCTTATGCCGGAATACGGCGGCGCGCTCCTGCAGTACCTCGACTCCGCCACCAAGGCAGTGTCGTCCGAGGACGTGGCCAAGGAATTGACCACAAAGATCCCGGCCGGCCTGACTGCATTGACTCCTTCCGAAGCAGAGGACAAGGACGTCCTCACCGTCAAGAAGGAAATCGCCGATCAGTACAAGCTGAAGACCATCGAAGACCTCCAGCCCGTTGCCAAGGAACTGGTGTTGGGTGGCCCGCCGGAGTGGAAGACCCGCCTCAACGGGGGGGTTGCCGGCCTGAAGTCCGTCTACAACCTTGAGTTCAAGGAATTTTCAGCGCTCGACGCCGGTGGGCCGCTCACGCTGAACGCCCTCCTTTCCGGTCAGGTACAGGTAGCCGACCTCTTCAGTACCGATCCCGCGTTGGCTGAGAACAACCTCGTGGCGCTTGAGGACAACAAGAACCTCTTCCTTTCCGAGAACATCGTGCCGGTCATCAATGAGAAGAAGTCCACGGACACCGTCAAGGAGACACTGGACAAGGTCTCTGCTGCGCTCACCACTGAGGACCTGATCAAGATGAACGGTCGTGTGGCCAAGTTCGAGGACATCGGCGAAATCGCCAAGGAATGGCTCAAGACCAAGAACCTGGGCTAAATCCCTGCTGGTTCATTTAGCTGGCTGCTCTGGAGGAGTAAAGAATGACTGCCGATTTCACTACTGGTGCCCGTCCGGTTAAGGCGCGCGGGGTACTGAGCTTACTGCCAAGTCGTGGCAGACCGAGGCGCCGTTGCGCATGTTGATGAATAACCTGGATCCGGAGGTTGCTGAGCGTCCGGATGATCTGGTGGTTTACGGCGGCACGGGTCGTGCTGTCCGGTCGTGGGCTGCGTTTGATGCGATTACCCGGACCCTGGAGACGATGGAGAAGGACGAAACGCTCCTGGTGCAGTCGGGCAAGCCGGTGGGTGTGTTCCGCACCCATGAGTGGGCTCCGCGGGTGTTGCTGGCGAACTCGAACCTGGTGGGGGGATTGGGCGACGTGGCCTGAGTTCCGCCGCCTCGAGGCTGAGGGTTTGATGATGTACGGCCAGATGACGGCCGGGTCCTGGATCTACATCGGAACCCAGGGCATCCTGCAGGCACGTATGAAACCTTCGCCGCGGTGGGGGGGAACAAGCTCGCC
>BBFS01000064.1 GCA_001313365.1 Paenarthrobacter nitroguajacolicus JCM 14115 | reverse complement strand
CTCCTGCACGTGTGTGCCGCGTGATGGCCCTCGTTGGGGGGCCGCCGTCATTCCGGGTCAGTCCCGGACTCCGAGTACTCCTTGGCTACTTTGCGGGCCAGTTCCAGGGCAGCGTTCATGGACGCGTCATCGCTGGCCTGACCGATCCCGCGGGCCATGCCTGCCGCGTATCCGGCAATGAACGTAGTAAGGGGCGCGGCGGGGGCGCACCACTGAATGTGCTGCCACCCCAGCGACCGCGAGTACCTCGTTAACGTCCACTTCCACGCCCTCAAGCTCGAAAGCCTGCAGCAGTGTGCGGCACCATTCCTCGAGCGTCTCTTCCTGGCTCTTCACGTCCGCCTCCAACTCGTAGTTAATGCCCAAAGCCGCGGCGTCCTCCCACGTATCCACGTCATCCGTGGACCCCGCGGGGGGGACGTCAACGTCCAGCACGTTCAGCCTAGCAAGCAGGCGGAACACTGAAGAGTTCGTTAACCCCCGAGCCTTCGGAAGCTACGGCCACTTCCCTTTCCAACGCAGCTGTACTGTAGGCGCCCAGAAGCGGCTGCTTCCGTCCGTCAGGAGAGACAGCATGGCTCCTTCCACGTTTGGACTGGATGCGAGTGCAGCCAAAAGAAGGCCTACACCACGGGAAGCGTGCGGCATATCGCATGCCAGCACCAGGGTCCACGGGGGGGTGCTCGGACTGTTCTTCAAAGCAGCCAGGCCGGCCGCGATTGCCGCAGCGGGACCGGCGAACACCGGTTCTTCCCGAGCCCGCAGAACGCCGACCGGTAGTTGCGTGCTTTCCGACCCGCCCGGAACGTCCGGCCCCACCACCACCACAGCCGAAGCACCCCGGGCCGCCTGCAGGGCATGGGTAAGGAGTGTGCCGCCGTCGTACTTCAACGATGGCTTGGGCACGCCCCCGAGACGGTGGCCCGGCCACCCGCCAAAATCACGGCATTGAACTCCATCCGCCAGATTACCCGGGACGGCTGGAGACCAGCAGAAATCGATCAGGCAGCGGATTCCGGCAACAGGAACGGGTCCCAGTCCGGCGCAGGTTTCTCGAGTTCTTTGATCTGCCACATGGTTCCCTGGGGCACGCCGGGCTTGAAACGGAGATTCCAACCCATCTCTGCCAGCGTGTGGTCGCTCTTGGCGTTGTTGCATTTCAAGCACGCCGCAACCAGGTTTTCCCAGGAATCCGCGCCGCCCCCTGGATTTGGGGGGGTGGACGTGGTCTATGGTGTGGGCTGTTTTCCCGCAGTAGGCGCAGCGATGGCCGTCGCGGCGAAGTACCCCGCGGCGACTCACGGCGGTAATCCTGTTGTACCGGGGGGGACGGATGTAGCGGTTGAGGAGGATCACGGAAGGTCTTCCGAGTATCTCCTGTGGCCCGACGACAGGCTCGTCGCCTTCGGCCACCACGCTAGCTTTCCCAGTCAGCACAAGGACCAGCGCCCGGCGGAATGTTATTACCGCCAGCGGTTCATATCCAGCATTCAGAACGAGTGTGCGCATGCACGTACCTCTTCACGGCCGCACCCGTCAGGGGCACGAGGGCCGGCTGCCCTCTGCATGTACGGGCTGTGGATCGACAACATAAGGGTAAGCACTTATATGCCGTATCAACGAATTTTTCCGTCGTTTCGCGTGCAGTGTCGGCAAGAGTTCATGCGCGGTTAAGGGATGTGGCGGAAAGCAAAGGGCCCCTTTGTGTGCCGCCACCACCTACTTTGAGGGGGCAGAACCGCCCCCGACACACGTGATTCGCGGCGGGTCGGGTGGCTTTCAGAACCAAAGTGGGTGGTGGCCGCACGCCCACTACTACGGGCATCCCACGAGCCGGCAAGGGTTAAAGCAGAACACCCCCCCGCCGGCCAAAGCCAGCGGGGGTGCTCTTACGCGATGTGGATCAGCCGTTGACGCGGATGAAGACCGGGCCGGAGCCCACGTTGGCGCTGAACAGTGCCGTGGTGGATCCGTTCCATCCACCGTGAACTGCTTGGCCGTTGCCGACGTAGACAGCGATGTGGGCCTGTCCGGCCAAACCGCCGTTGGCGTAGTAGCGAGGTCGCCGGGCTGGGCTTCAGCTGCACTCACGGTGCGGCCCAGGGAGAGGTAGCCAGCGGGCCAGTCGTGGAAGTTGATACCACGGCGGCCAGGGAGTTGGTCACAAGCATGGTGCAGTCCTGGGTGACACCGAGCTGGGCGTAAGCTGCAGCAGCGATAGCGGCACCGAGGCCGCTGGATGCGGCGGGAGCTGCCGGAGCGGGGGGTCGCGTTGCTGACGGCAACGGTTGCATTGGCTGCCGGAGCTGCGTTGGCGGTAACCGCGGTTGCCTCGTTGTTTTCGACCTTGGCTTCAACCTTGGCCGGAGCTTCCTCGACTACCACGGGAGCCGGGGCTTCCACCGTTGTGACCACGGGGCGCTCGTAGGAGATGGCCACAGTGGAGTCCGCGGCGATGGTGGCCTGGACTACCGACTGCACGTCAAGAGTGGACGTGGACGTCGATTCGCGATCCACGTTGGTATCAGCAGCGTTGGCTGCGATGCCACTGGTCAGGACCAGGCCTGAAGCTGCGGCAATAACTGCTGCCTGGCGGCCAACGCCACCGGCGTTGTTGCTGACGGCCTTGGCGATGACGGCGAGCGAGCTGGTCTTGGGGGCCTCAGCGCGGTGCCGTGCAACCTTGTTTGCACTGGTCATGATTTTCTCTTTTCGTATCCGCATGCAGTTGGGGTGCACGCGGGTAGTGGGTTGGCCAGCATGTGGGGAATGCCGGCCGACCCCCCCGAACCGGATTTTTCTAGCGGAGGGTGTAGAACGAGGAGGTGCCGGTGGACGCTACGGAGTGCAGCAGCGTTCCCTGGCCGGGGGTTCAAAGCGCTGATCATCATGCCGTTGCCGACGTAGATGCTACGTGGCTCCGCCGTTCTGCATGACGAGGTCGCCGGGAGCAGGAGTGCTGGTGGGCGTCATGGCCGTCCAGGCGTTGACGCGGGGGGGATGCTGATTCCGGCCTGTGCGTAGACCCACTGGGTGAAGCCGGAGCAATCCCAACCGTTGGGTGTGGTTCCGCCCCAAACGTAGGGAGAGCCGATGCCGGTGTAGGCAATTGCGGCGAGACCGGAGGCAGCTGCACTGGAGGCCGAATCCTTGGCCTCGGAAGACTTTGCTGTAACTGCTTCCGCTGTTTCTTCGCTGGTGGCTGCTGCGCGCTCGGTAACCTGCGCTGCGCGCTGTACTACCTTGGGGGGGCTTCCAGGGTGGCCACGGTGGGGGGCTCTCGAAGGAAACGGTGGCTGTCGGTTCTGCGGTAATCACCGCGGTAGCAACCAGCTGTTGGGTGCTGGAGGCCTCCGACTTGGAAACGTCGGTGTCTGTTGCTTGTGCCGGCAAGCCGACGGTGAGGACGAGGCCTGAGGCTGCTGCAAGGACGGCGGCCTGACGGCCCACGGTACCTGCGTTGGAGGAAACAGCCTTGGAAAGAGTGTTCAACGGGTTCGTGCGAACCGTTTGGGCGCGATGGCGCGCAGGGGTAGTGCGTGATGACACGTAGGTAGCCTCTCCCAATGCCTGCGAGGTGAGCTGTCGGATTCGGATGGGAGTCATCCGGCCGCGCTGCTTCCAAGGAAGCTTTTGCGACTTAACCCCAAGGCCTTCTTTCGAAGGCCAGAAGTGGTTCCCCCCGCCCCTGCCAGACGATTTATGCGAACGGACCTTGAGAGGTGGCAGAGCTAGGCAATCCACTCAAGTGCACCGGCCCCCCCCTAAAAAGCCGATGCGCTCTGTACGCTACAACACTTGAAAGCGAATGTCACATTCAGGTCACGGGGGCGTCCCGCTAATGCGAGAGGCAACCATCAACTGGCTTAGAGCCAGCCCATGGGGGGGTCTACAACTTCACCGTTGACCTGGACCTCGAAGTGGAGGTGGCAGCCGGTGGAAGCGCCCGTGGTGCCGCTCAGGGCGACGGTGTCGCCGCGGTTTACGGTCTGGCCTACCTGGACGGTGAAAGACGACAGGTGGTTGTACGTGGTCTCGAGGCCATTGCCGTGGTCAACGACCACGCGGTTGCCTCCGCCGTACTCGTGCCATCCGGCGAACGTAACCTTGCCGGTGGCCGCTGCGTGCACAGCCGTGCCGCACTGGGCAACGAAGTCCTGGCCACGGTGGAAGTCACCTGCGCCACCCGTGAGGGGGCTGATGCGGTAACCAAAAGGGGGATGCCGTGGTGAGCGTGTCCAGGGGGGGGCTGGCCATGCTGCCAACGGACGAGGCCCGCTGGATGCTCTCAGTCGACTGCGCGCTGAGCAGCTGCTTCAGCTTCCCATCGGGGTCGGCAGAAGTGGCGACGGCGGCGCGGCTGAAGTCGATCTTGGCTGACGCGGCGGCGGAAACCTCGGGCTGGCTGCCAGCGGGTGCGGCGACGGCGAGGGGCAGACTCAGTCTGGCCTGATTCCGAAGTGGCCATGACGGGACTCGTGGCCGGCAGACCGACAGTCAGGCAAGTCCGGTGGCGGCAAGCGCAACACCGGCCTTCTGCCCGACGCCGCTGGCAGCGGCGAAGTCGGCAACCTGGCGCAGCGGGCTCTTACGGCGGCGCACCTGACGCTCGGTGTCGCGAGGCCGGATCTCCGTTACGACGGTGGCTGGCCGCAGCTCAGCAGCGGGGCCGGACGCGCGGCGGCGACCCCCCCTGACGTTCTGCGATGTCAAACTCTGTTCCTCTCTCAAAAGCCTGCGAAGTTAGCTGTCGGATTCGGGTCAGAGAGTACAAAGACCCGGTCCGCACGAGGCGCTCACGGCACACAGGTATCCCAAGAGGGACTTGCATACGTGGGCACTTCTGCTGCGGACTTCACCCCCCCAAGGCTGCTTCTTTAGACAGCCGCTTGTGGTTCCCCCCCCGCCTCTGCCAGTGGTGGGTGGCACACCTGATCCGCTGGCAGAGCTCGGCTCCGGATCAGGTAACGCTTTGGTATCAGCGCTAGTAGATAACTATAGGGGGGGATTAAGGCTCTTGGTAATAAATTCGTTATCAACAGGAGCGGGGGCAAGCGAAGGAGGCCCTTATCATCAATTCCGAAAAACCGCAGGTCACACGCGCGCCGAAGGCGCAAAAGTGAGGTTTGACACTGTGCTGGCCCGGTGCCGGTCAGCTGAGGGAGACGAAGACGTGCGCAGCAACTTCAGGAGGTAGCTCCAAGGCGCCCTCGATACCCGGGACGCGGACCGAGATGTACTCACCGACGCGCTCCAGCGACACTGTTGCGCCTGGACGGATTCCGCCCTCATCCAACTGGGTGAGAAGTTCCGGCTCGACTTGGATGGGCTCCGCAAGGCGGCTGACCACAACGCGGGAATCAGTGGCGTAGCCGTCCATGGCCTGCAGCAGATTGACATCCAGCCGGGGGGGGAAGGGCTGGCTGGCGAGGCCACCAAGCGCCTCAAGCCCCGGGATGGGGGGGTTGCCATAGGGAGACTCTGTGGGATGCTCCAGGAGCTCGTAAAGCCGGCGCTCCACGCGCTCACTCATGACATGCTCCCAGCGACACGCTTCATCGTGTACGTAGGCCCAGTCCAAGCCAATAACGTCGGCCAACAGGCGCTCCGCAAGGCGGTGCTTGCGCATGACCTCTGTGGCGCGTTTCCGGCCCACTTCAGTGAGCTCCAGGTGGCGGTCGTTGGACACAATCACCAGGCCGTCGCGCTCCATGCGTCCGATGGTCTGGGAAACAGTGGGTCCGGAGTGGCGC
Source organism: Paenarthrobacter nitroguajacolicus JCM 14115 (assembly GCA_001313365.1). The sequence continues at coordinate 21,565 of BBFS01000064.1, read as the reverse complement.
AATCGCTCGGCAATGCGGGCCCGGAGAGCCACTATGTTTTCTTCTTCAAGCTCCAAAATGGTCCGAAGATACATCTCAGTGGTATCGATCAGATCCGTCATCCAGCTCAGCTCTCCTCGAACGCAGTTCCTTGCGTAATCTCCACCGTACCGCGTCCCCAGCAAGGGCGGACGGTGTGCACCGCCGCCCCATGAACGCCAACCACCAGCCTAGCTTATTTGGAATTACTCTGGATAATTCCGGTCGCATCCTGTTCGTTTGCATTCCACGTGGCGGACTATGACGGCTGCAGGTTCCTGCGCCCGGGCCGTGTCAGGCAGAATTAGGGTGTCGAAGGGGGGGCAGTTGATGCCCCCCCATGCCACCTCCCATCTCTAGCCGACACCCATTGGAGCCCTACGTGAGCGACAACAGCATCACCATTCCCGCCGATCTGCTGCCCAAGGATGGACGCTTCGGCGCTGGACCGTCCAAGGTTCGCCCGGAACAGATCGAAGCGTTGTCTGCCGCGTCGACCACCATCCTCGGCACCTCCCACCGTCAGGCTCCGGTCAAGAACCTTGTGGGCTCGGTCCGCGAAGGACTCAGCCAGTTCTTCCGCGCACCTGAAGGCTACGAGGTTGTCCTCGGCGTTGGCGGCTCCACGGCGTTCTGGGACGTGGCTGCGTTTGGCCTGGTTGAGAAGAAGGCCCAGCACCTCTCATTCGGCGAGTTCGGCTCAAAGTTCGCTGCAGCTACCAACAAGGCACCGTTCCTTGATGCTTCGTCCATCATCAAGCTGAACCCGGCACCCGCCCCGTGGCAGCGGCCGAAGCCGGCGTGGACGTCTACGCTTGGCCCCCAGAATGAAACGTCAACCGGCGTGGCCGCTCCCGTAAAGCGCGTGCAGGGTGCCGACGACGGCTCGCTGGTCCTCGTGGACGCCACCTCCGCTGCCGGCGGACTGGACGTTGACGTCGCCGAGTCGGACGTCTACTACTTCGCCCCGCAAAAGAACTTCGCCTCCGACGGTGGCCTCTGGCTGGGCCTCTTCTCCCCCCGCCGCCCTGGAACGTGCGGCACGGGTCAAGGCCAGCGGCCGCTGGATCCCGGACTTCCTGGACCTGCAGACCGCCATTGACAACTCCAAGCTGAACCAGACCTACAACACGCCTTCGCTCTCCACCTTGGTGACCTTGGACGCGCAGGTGCAGTGGCTCAACAGCAACGGTGGCTTGGACTTTGCCAGCAAGCGCACGGCAGACTCCGCCAACCGTATTTATTCCTGGGCGGAGGCCTCGGAGTACGCAACGCCCTTCGTCACCAACGCCGAAGACCGCTCCAATGTCATCGCCACCATTGACTTCGATGACTCCATTGACGCCGCAGCCATTGCCAAGGTCCTGCGCGCAAACGGCGTCGTGGACACCGAGCCGTACCGTAAGCTCGGCCGCAACCAGCTGCGCATTGCCACGTTTGTGGCCATCGAGCCGGACGACATTTCCGCGCTGCTCGCGAGCATCGATTACGTCGTGGGCGAGCTGAAGAAGTAGCACCACGGGCCTTGGTCGGCGTCGTGCGGGTAGCTCCCGGACGGCGCCGCCGCCTTTTAAGGCGCGTTACGCGCCCTGCCGGCCTGCGCCGTCGTCGTCCGCCTCCGGACGGGAAAGCAGCGACTCCACCCGAAAGTTCTTCAGTCCGCGGGCCCGGCGGTCAAAGCGGAGCCGCAGCTGTTTCGCCCGGATAATCCACAGCAAACCCACGACGGCGGTGCTGACGCCGGCAACCGCTGCAACGCCGACCGCCCATCGAGGGCCACCGACGTTGGCCACCAAACCCACCAACGGTGCACCGATGGGAGTGCCGCCCATGAAAATGGCCATATAGAGGGACATGACCCGCCCTCGCATGACAGCCTCGGTGGTGGATTGCACGTAGCCGTTGGCGCTGGTGATCAAGGTCAGGGCGAACAGGCCACAGGGAACCAACGCGAGCCCGAAGAGCACAGCGTTGGGTGCCAGGGCGGCCAAGCGCTGGCAATGCCGAAGCCGCCGGCCGCCCCCCCGAAGATCAACCTGAGACGCGGCCTTCCGCGTCGGGCAGCCAACAGTGCACCGGTCACCGACGATGGCCATGACCGAGTTCAACGCTCCGAACGCGCCGGCGTCCATGCCGAATTGGGTCCCCACCATCGCGGCGATGAACAGGGGGGGAAGTTGAGTCCGAAAGTGCCCACAATAAAGATCGCCACCAGGACCACCTGAATATCCGGCCTGTTCCTGACGTAGCGCAACCCCCCCTCCCGGATGCGCCCTTTACCCGCCGCCGCCCTGGGCTGGATGCGGAGCGACGATGCGGGAATAAGTTTGAGCGCCCAGAGCATGGCCACGAAGGACACGGTATTGATGAGGAACACCCAGCCGGGGCCTACCACCACCGTCAGCACGCCGGAGACCGCGGGCCCGATCATCCGGGCCACATTGAAGGAGGCACTGTTGAGGGCCACCGCGTTAGGGAGGTAATCGTCGGTGACGAGCTCGGAGACGAAAGTTTGTCGGACGGGAGCGTCCAGTGCGGTCACGATTCCCAGGAGCAAGGCAAAGAGGTAGACATGCCAAAGTTCGGCGATGCCCAGCAGTACCAGCACGCCCAACCCCCCCGTGCTGAGGAGGGCCATGGCCACCAAGGTGATGAGAAGGAGCTTCCGCCGACTGTAGCGGTCGGCCAACAGTCCCGCCCACGGAGCGAGGAAAAGCTGGGGGACCCAATTGGAGGGCCAAAGTAATGCCCATGGCACCGGCGTCATGCGCTGTCAGGTGGTCAAAGACCAACCAGTCCTGCGCCGTGCGCTGCATCCACGTGCCGATGTTGGAGATCAGCGCACCGAAGAACCAGATGCGGTAGTTGAGGATTCCGAGTGACCTAAAGGTGGACATCAGCGTCCGCCTTCACTGTGGTCACCCCCCCGGGTTTCCGCAACGCCTATTCAGCCCCGGCTTCGTCGTCGTCATCATCCTCATCCGAGTCAGCGTCATCGGAGTCGGCGTCAGCCGGTTCGGTGGCTTCATCTTCGGCCGCCTGCACGGACTCTTCCGAAACTTCCTCAACTGTCTCTTCGACCAGCGGCGTCTCATCCTCGGGGCGGACGCGCTTGGCCCACGGCACCCATTCGGGAGCCAGGATGGAGTCCTCGGAGGCAGCAAACCGAGCTCGCTCACGGTCACGATCTTGGAGCGCGAGTTACGGGTCACCACGGCATACCACTGCCAGCCGCCGTACCCGGCGAGCCGGGATTCGAACAGGTGGGTCACCACGCGGTCGCCCTCCGACTTCGCCCCAAGGTGCGCCCCGACTTCGCCCGGGTTGGCTATGCCTTCAACTGCCTCACGTGCAGTATCGACGGCGGCAGCCAGGAACGCGTCCGGCTTACCGGTGCGCCACACGGGCAAACCGGCGCGGGACTTGGCCGCGACGGGCTTCCGCGCGGGGGGCGTCCCCCCCGTTTCCAGGAGCCTGGGCAGCGCCGGGGGCCTACCTTGGTGTCCTGTGCGGATTCCGATGTCATGGCCGGTCCTAGGCTTCCAGCTCGTCGGCAACCTTGCGCAGCGCCATGCTGATTGCCTTGGCCTTGTTGCCGTCGGGGGGGTACTTGCCTGAAGACAAGGAGCCGGAGAGGTTGTCCAGAACGGTGACCAGGTCCTGCACCATAGGTGCAAGGTCCCTGGCGTTCATGCGCTTGGCCTTGGCAATGGACGGAGTCTTCTCCAGGACACGGAGTCCCAGGCTTGTGCTCCGCGGCGGCCGTCAGCCACACCGAACTCCACGCGGGTTCCGGCTTTGAGCTCCGTTACGCCCGCGGGCAGGGACGTCTTGGGCAGGAATACTTCCTGGCCGTCTTCAGCCGCGAGGAATCCGAACCCTTTTTCCTTGTCATACCACTTGACCTTGCCGGTAGGCACGTAATCAACCTTCTTCGTTCTTGCTTTTGGGAGACACGTCGGGCACGCACCGCATACACAGGGATCTGCGGGATCGAGGGTGACAGCCCGGTCCGTGTTGGTCTGTTCCTTCAAGGTTATCCTGCCTGACCCCCTATTCCCGCTTTGCCGCGACCACGCCGTCCACGAACAGGACAAGAGCCGCAGCAATGAACCGCCTTCGCGTGCTGCTGCTAGCGTTGTGGGCATGACTTCCCCCCCGGGTTACCGCCGCCCCCCCATCATGATCATCGCTGCCGTCATTGCCGTCATCTCTTTGGCTGCCGTCGGCACGGTCATGGCTGTGGCGTTCAACGGTGGCGTGCCGCCGGTGTGGGTGACGTGGACGGCCCTTTACGGACTCCCCCCCGTGGCCTTCATGCTCGCGGTAGTCCTGGTTGTTGACTCCGTACGCCAACGCCGCCGACAGTAACCTCCTGACCCGGTGACGGGCACGAGCGGCCCGGGGGCGGTAACGTTGGATTGATGTCCCTTATACGCGCGCTCAGCAAGGAACTCGAAGCGCGCAGCGACAATTCGCTGCGGGCCTTGTTTGCCGCGCGACCGGACCTGATCTCCCCCCATGGCTCCCGACTTCCCGGCTTTGGCTGCCAGGGCTAGCGCCCGGTCAGTGTCCAGAGGCTTTGGAGCGGTTGAACAAGCCTGAAATGCAGGTCCTGGAAACACTTCACCTGTGCACCAACGCCGATACCGGCCACAGTATTTCCGCGGCCGGGTTGAAGAAGGTCATTGCCGGTTCCACCCTTTCGGCGCTGGACCCCATCCTCGCCAAATTGCAGGAATTGGCGCTGGTACACAGGGCAGACCCACCCGCTGGCTCACCGGCAACGTCGTCCCGTCAGCGCTTCTACCTTCCCGTGGGCAGCCTCAAGGACGTCATCGGCATCTACCCGGCAGCTCGGACGCAGCTACACCGAACTTGTACGGCTCCAACCGGCCTTTGCCCAGCGGGTAGTGCAGTTGGTGGCCGAGCTACATCAAAGCGGCGCGGGCATCCACCCCGCCAGCACTCCGATGGACGCAGCTTGGCATTGCAGCGTTGGACTTCCTCTCCTGAGAACCTTCGTGCCATCCTCGCCACGGCGCCGGAGCGGACGGTGGGCTTGTTGGACAAGTTCGGCAGTTGGGCCATGGGCGCGGTACCCCCCCAGGCACAGCGCCGGGCGTCGGTCACCCACGAAAGCCACGACGTCGGGCCTATCGATTGGCTGTTGGCGCGCGGCTTGCTGGTCCCGCTGGACGCCGGCCACGTGGAGCTGCCCCACAGTGTGGGTCTTGCCTTGCGCGGAGGGGGCGATCGTGGATGATTTCACGCTGGCGCCACCTGTTCCGGAGCTCGGCCATACGAGTGCCGCCCTGAGACGCAACGCGGCCATGGGGGGGCCATTGCCGAAATTCTGCGGCTGACTGCCGAGCTGTTGTTCGCCGTCCGGGAGCAACCCTTGGCTACCCTCCGTAGCGGCGGTGTTGGTGTGCGCGAGCTGCGGCGTTTGGCGGAGTCGATCCGGTTGGGCGTCCATGAGACGGCCGTCCTCCTGGAATTGTGCGCCATGGCCGGGCTACTCCGCTTGGATGTGGACAGCTCCACGTGGATTCAGCCGCCGACGCTTGAATGGCTTAATCTGCCGAGGCAAGAACAGTGGCTGTGGCTGGTCAACGCCTGGCTGGCGAGTGAGCGGGCACCCTCTCTGGTGGGACAGCCGCTCACTGGTCCGTCGGCCTCGGCCGCCCACCAAGGCGCAGCCGGTACCACCATCAACGCCTTGTCCGCGGAAGCGCAGCGGCCCGACGCCCCGGTGGTACGCCGCCGGGTCCTGGAAATCCTCAACGAGCTCACCGTGGAGGCCGCAGCACCGGATGGAAAGGCACCCGTTTTGGATGCCCGAGCCGTCCTGCAGCGTGCAGAATGGGCGCAGCCGCGGATGTCCCGACGGTTCAGTTCCCTGGTCCGCGGCATCCTGGAGGAAGCCACGCTCCTGGGGCTGATGGGATCGGGTGCGTTGACACAGCTGGGTTCGGCTATCGCTGACGGCCAACCGGACAAGGCCATGACCATCCTCGCGAGCATTTGCCCGCCGCCGTGAACCACATCCTCCTCCAGGCCGATCTCACGGCTGTGGCGCCCGGCTACCTCGCGCCGGAACTCAGTGAAACCCTCCTGTTGATGGCCGACGCAGAGGGCCAGGGCCCAGCATCGATCTACCGGTTCTCTGCCAGCACCATTCGCAGGGCGCTCGACGCCGGACAGGATGCGGAATCGCTGCTGGCGTTTCTCCGTGAGCATTCCGCCACGGACTTACCCCCCCAACCATTGGAGTACCTTGTCCAGGACACGGCCTCCCGGCATGGCCGCCTTCGTGTCGGCACGAGTGCCAGCTTTATCCAGAGCGACGACGAAACAGCCATCACCGATCTCCTCCGCGAGGCCCGGACGTCAGCCTTGAGCCTGGTGCGCATCGCCCCCCCACTGTCCTCACTTCCTCTGCCAGTCCGCGCGAAACGGCGCGTGTCCTGCGCGAGCTGGGCCTCTCGCCTGCCGTGCAGGAGGCTGAACCCGCCGTCGTGCGCTTCAAACGGACACGGCAGTGCCAGGCAGCGCCCGCCCGGTTTATACGGCGCCCCCCGAACAGCACCGCCGGACGACGACGTCGAAGCACAGCTTTCGGTCCTGCGGCAACACCGCGCGGTCCCGACCGAAGCGACGGGCGAGACGGCCACCCAGCTCGGCTTGGAGACGCTACAAACGGCAATCCGGCTTAAACAGGCCGTCACCATGAACGTGGTGGACAGCTTGGGGAATGCCAACACCGAAACCGTTGTTCCTGTATCCGTCTCCGGCGGGCGTGTCAGGGTTTTCGATCCCGCCAAGGACACCGAACGGGTGTTGTCCATCCACCGCATCATCGATGTGGAACCCGCAGGAGAACTGCGTTCATGAAGAGGATTAAACAGTGACCGACGGTCCGCTGATCGTACAAAGTGACAAGACCATCCTGCTGGAGGTCGACCATGAGCTGGCTACGGAGGCCCGGCACGCAATCGCCGCCTTCGCCGAGTTGGAGCGCGCTCCGGAACACATGCACAGCTACAGGCTGACGCCGCTGGGTCTCTGGAACGCCCGGGCGGCAGGGCTGGATGCGGAGCAGGTGCTGGATACGCTGCTGAAGTACTCCCGTTTTCCCGTGCCGCATGCGCTTCTGATCGATATCGAAGAGACCATGTCCCGCTACGGCCGGCTCCGGCTTGAAAAGGATGCACAGCACGGACTGGTGATGCGGACGGACGACTACCCCCCCGTCTTGGAGGAAGTCATCCGTGCCAAGAAAATCGCTCCCCCCCTGCTGGGGCCTCGGATCGACGGCGAAACCGTGGTGGTGCATTCGTCCCAGCGTGGACAGTTGAAGCAGCTGCTCCTCAAGTTGGGCTGGCCCGCAGAGGATCTTGCCGGCTACGTTGACGGTCAACCGCACCTCATCATGCTGGACGAAAGCAACTGGCAACTGCGCCCGTACCAAAAGCTGGCCACGGAAAACTTCTGGGCCGGCGGCAGCGGCGTCGTCGTGCTTCCCTGCGGTGCGGGAAAAACACTGGTGGGTGCGGCAGCGATGGCCACGTCCTCCACCACCACGCTGATCCTGGTCACCAACACCGTCTCTGCCCGGCAGTGGAAGGATGAACTGCTCAAGCGGACGTCCTTGACCGAAGACGAGATCGGCGAATACTCCGGCGCGGTCAAGGAAGTCCGGCCGGTCACCATCGCCACTTATCAAGTCCTGACCACAAAGCGCGGTGGCCTGTACCCGCACCTGGAACTCGTTGATGGGCACGACTGGGGCCTCATCATCTATGACGAGGTGCACCTGCTCCCTGCCCCCCCGATCTTCCGGATGACCGCGGACCTCCAAGCCCGCCGTCGGCTCGGCTCACGGCAACGTTGGTTCGGGAGGACGGCCGGGAAGGTGAGGTGTTCAGCCTCATCGGGCCCAAGCGCTACGACGCACCGTGGAAGGACATCGAGGCACAGGGTTACATCGCGCCCGCTGACTGTGTTGAAGTCCGCGTGGACCTACCCCCCCGCGACGAACGGGTGGCCTACGCCATGGCAGATGATGCCGATAAATACCGGCTCTGCGCTACTTCGGAGACCAAGACAAAACTGGTTGAAGAACTTGTGGCAGTCCATAAGGGCGAGCAGTTGCTGGTGATCGGCCAGTACATCGACCAACTCGATGAGATCGCCGAACGGCTTGACGCTCCCCCCCTGATCAAGGGCGAAACCAGCGTCAAGGCACGCCAGAAGCTCTTCGACGCGTTCCGCAAGGGCGAGATCCACACGTTGGTGGTGTCCAAGGTGGCCAACTTCTCCATCGACCTCCCCCCCGAGCGTCGGTCGCCATCCAGGTCTCAGGTTCCTTCGGCTCACGGCAGGAAGAGGCCCAGCGGTTGGGACGCCTCCTTCGTCCCAAGCAGGACGGCCGTGCGGCCAGGTTCTACTCCTTGGTAGCGCGGGACACGCTGGACCAGGATTTCGCCGCTAAGCGCCAAAGGTTCCTGGCCGAGCAGGGCTACGCGTACAGGATCATGGACGCCAAGGACGTGGGCAAGGACGTTGGACAGGAACAGTAGGCAGCCCCCTGCCGGAACAATAATCCGCAGGCTCTTGCTATTCATCTCCAGCAACTTTACGATTCCAAGTGAAGCTCTCCGCCCTTTATGGTTGCCCTTGGTCCAGGCAACCAGGCGGCCAGCCGTCGGCAGTGGGGGGGAAGCCCGCAGCCAGGGAGCCGACGGTTTGAAGGCCTAGAAGAATCTGTGAATTGATTACCAGAGGATTCCCCATGCGCAAAGCCCTCCTGGTCCTCTCCGCGATCGTCCTGCTGTCAGCACTCGCACAGCTGTTTTTCGCCGGATACTTCCACTTCCAAAACACCATCGAAGCCCAGCGTGAAGCTGGCGTCTACCATGCCGTCAATGGCCAATATGTGCTGCGATACTCAGCATTGCTGGCAGCGATCGTAGCAGCGATCGCCAAGGTGGGGTCCCGCACCATCTGGTTGGCCGCGGGCATCTTCCTGCTGACCTGGCTTCAACTGTTCATCTTCATCATCGGCGGCATGCTGACCGGTTCCTCACCGGAATTCATCACTCCGGCAGGCTCGTGGGTAGTCTCCATCCACCCGATAGTTGGCGTGATGATGATCTTCATGTCCTATTGGTTGTTCAAGCGTGCCCGCGCGGCAGCCCTCAACCCTCAACCGCTGCCTCCCAAGGCTGCCTCCTCGGATGCTTCCACATCCTCCAGCACAGCGTGAGCACTTGCAGCTGTGAACACCTCGCAGCTGCTGGCGGTGGACCTGCTACTGTCCGTGCTTGCGGCCAGCGCGTGGATTGCCGCTGCTTGGATGACCGCGTCGTTGAGCGACAAGCCGCGCCGGAGTGACCTTGGGCTGTTGTTAGTGGGTATAGCCGTCGCAGTGACAGTGGGACGGTACGCATTGCTTCCCGCTTTGGTGGCGGGCAGTTGGTGGTTTGCCAGCGAACGCATAACCATCAATGTGCCTCTGACCGCCATCCCCCCCGCGGCTTGGGCCGCGGCGGCCGGTGTTCCGTTCTTGCTGAGGAGGCGGAACACCGGCCCCCCCAAACCTGCTTCACAAGATCCGCGACGATCCCGCGAGTGGGCAGTGCTGGCAATGATCGCAGCTGCCGTGTCAGCTGTGGCATCACTCGCCCTGACATTGCTCCTGGGGGGGCCATTCCCGGCTCCTTGGAGCCTTGTGGTCTTGCTGTTCATGGTGGCGGCGTCCGTGCTGATTGCCAAGCTCGCACTGTTTTCGCCACGACCTTCGTCGAGACGCGGTACGCAGTCAAACACGGCCCTTCGGGCAGGACGTCGAGGCGGCGCTTCTCCCGCCGGCATGCGTCCGACGGCGGCTACCGCGGTTGCAGGACTCATGATCTGTACGGCGTTGGGCTCCGGAGTCTTTGCCTGGCTTGGGAGCCGGTCCGCCGACGGCGCAACGATCGCTGCCGCCGTCGCGCATCACGGCGGTGCCGACGTTGTGGTGACGGATCCGACGTCGGTCAACAGCCTGGTCGGCGAAACCCCCCCGCCAACGCTGTGGTCCGGCACTACGAACTGACTGCCCGTGTGGAACAAGTAGTGCTGCCATCCGGGCAAACCACGGAGGCGTGGACTTACGGCAGCCTTCCGGGTCCAGCCCTGGAGGCCCAACTCGGCGAAGTGATGGAGGTGCTGCTGACCAACCGTGATGTGACTGCCGGCGTGACCCTTCATTGGCACGGTTACGACGTTCCCAACGCCATGGATGGGGTGGCCGGGGCGACACAGGACGCCGTCATGCCCGGGGGGGAATCCATGACCTATCGCTTCCTTGCCGCCCAGGCAGGCACCTACTGGTACCACACGCATCAAGATTCAGCCGAGGGGGGGTCCGCAAGGGCCTCTACGGCACGTTCGTTGTGCACCACCCTACTTCGCCCCGTGCCGACACGGACGTTGTGGTGGCCGGGCACGACCTCAGCGGTCTGGGGTTGCTGGGCTCCTCAGACCGTGCCACCGTGCATACTGCTGCCCCTGACTCAAGCGTGCGGGTCCGGCTCATCAACACCGATTCCGTGCAGCAGCGATACCTCATCCAAGGCACGGCCTTCAAAGCCGTTGCGGTTGATGGAACCGAGGTGAACCAGCCGCAGGAAGTGACCCACAAACTGGTGCGGCTTGGCGCCGGCGGCCGGGTGGACATCGCCTTCACCATGCCTGACTCCACCGTCACCGTTCGTTCGGACGCTGCGGCCAATGCCGTCGTCGTCATCGCCCCGTCTGGCTCCGCCGTCGCGGATCAAGCAGCCAAACCCGAGGAGATGGTTGCGGAAAAGGCACCAGCAGGCGTTTTCGTCACCATGCCCGTGCTGGACCTTTTGGAGTATGGCAAACCCGTGGGCGGGGGGGAACTGGATGGTGCTGGGGGGGAACTGGATGGTGCTGGGAAGGCGGCGGAGCTCGTCCGGCCGATCACGCGCGAAGAGGTGATGGTGCTTGACCGGCAGTTCCGGTTTGTTGACGGGATTCCCCGGTACGCGTTCACCGTGAACGGGGGGGCGGCATATCCGCTGGTTCCGTCCATCGAGGTTGCCGAGGGCGACACCGTAAAGGTGACGGTAGTGAACCGCACCTCCGAGCCGCATCCCATGCATCCCCCCACGGACATCACGTGCAAGTACTAAGCAGGAACGGCGTAGCTCCAAGTGGGTCACCACTCATCCTGGACACCGTGGATGTGTTGCCGGGCGAAGTGTGGGAGTTGCTGCTTCACGCCGATAACCCAGGCATCTGGATGGACCACTGCCACAACTTGGACCACGCCGCCGAGGGGATGATGATGCTGCTGAAGTACCAAGGTGTGTCATCGCCGTTCGTGCACGGCGGACACTCCAACAACCGGCCGGAGTGAGCTGGTCTGGCCGAGTGAGTTGGATGGGAGGCTTGTGCCTCAGGCGACCATCCGGCTGGTGACCTCAATCTTGACGTGGTCCACCACGCCCAGCCGTCCTGATCGCGGAGTTGGGCACTGGCGAACCGCTCGGCTGCGGCCAGATCCTCAAAATCCTCTCGCCGGATGCGGCCGGAATCGGTGTCCAGGTACGTCACGTGGAACTCGACGTCACTGTCACGGTGCTGGTGGATGCTTGCGGGAGCTGCTGTGTTTGCCATGTTTAAAGTGTGGAGCGGGGGCACTGACATTTTTAGAAGCATCCGTGGGCGTGTTCGGATTCCGACCACACAAGACTTCCACCGCTTCAGGGTTTCCGCAGATACAGCGCTGAAACGTCACGGACGATTTCGCTGAGCACATCAAGCACACGGGACGCCGTTCGCCAGCGTTGCCAGTAGAGCGGCACATCGATGGGATGGTCGGGGGGCGAGCTCGATCAGCCTGCCGTCGGCGATTTCCGGTCCGCATTGAACTTCCGGGATTAGCCCCCCCCAGCCGAGTCCCAAACGGATGGCATCGCCGAAGTCCTGGGAAGCCGGGACGTAATGACGCGGTCCTTTCCGTTCCGGAAGCGGCATACCCTCAGCCTTGAATGCCGACTGCACAAAGGCCCACTGGTATGTGTCCTTGCGGTCGAAGTCCACGGTGGTGGCGGCATTGAGCGCGGCACCGGTCAAGCCGCTTCCCGAGTCCAGTCCCTCCCCCCCCAATTCCGGGAACCAACGGTCCACAAAATGCGGTGCCGCAACCGCGCGGTACCGCATCACCCCGAGGCTCTCCACCCGGCACCCCTGCACAGGCTCTGGCGTGGCGGTGACGGCAGCCATGACCGTCCCTGAGCGCAGCAACGAAGTGGAGTGTTGTTCGTCGTCCCGGTGAAGGTCGAAGGTGACGTTGAGGTCTGCGGGAACCTTGGCCAACGCTTGGAGGAACCACACCGCCAGCGAATCCGCGTTGACCACGATCGGCACGGCCAACTGCGCCCCGTCGGTGCCCAAGCCCAGTTCCCGCCCGGCGTCAGCTTCGAGTTGTGCCACCTGCCGCGCAAGACGCAGCACAACCTCGCCTGCTTCAGTGGCTTTGGCAGGGTTGCTGCGTTGCAACAGCACGCTGCCAGTCGACTGCTCGAGCGCCTTCAGCCGTTGGGAGACGGCCGACGGCGTGATGTGAAGCAAGCGCGCAGCAGCGTCCAGCGTGCCCTCGGAAAGGACGGTAGCGAAGGTCAGCAACTGCTCGGAGGGAAAGTGGGGGCATAAGATCATCTTATGTTGCGTGAGAATCTTTAGCTGGTCTAAAGAGGGGGATGAACGTAATTTCCAAGGGTGAACCTTACTGATTTCTTCCACTCCGCAGGCCTGGGCATGGCCACCGGACTCGCCCTCATCGTCGCCATCGGAGCCCAGAACGCTTTCGTACTCAGGCAGGGAATCCGCGGCGAGCACATCGTCCCTGTCGTGGCAGTGTGCGCGTTAAGCGACGCCGTCCTTATCGCTGCCGGAGTCCTTGGCACCGGCGCCCTCATTACGGCAGCTCCGGACGCCGTCGTCGTTCTTCGCTATGTGGGGGGGCAGCCTTCCTGGTGACGTACGGCGTCATGGCCGCCCGCCGGGCGTTGCGCCCGCAATCACTGAAAAGTGAAGGGCCGGCCCACGACGGCGCAAAGCGCAGTCTCGCTGCCGCCGTTACCACCGTGCTGGCACTGACATGGCTCAACCCGCACGTCTACCTGGACATAGCCCTCCTGGCTCGATAGCCAGCGCTCAAGGAGCTCAACTGCAATGGTGGTTCGGTGCCGGGGGGGCCATGCTGGGCAGCATCATATGGTTCGCCTCCCTTGGATTCGGGGGGGCACGCTACCTCCACGGCTTCTTCGCCCGGCCACTGTCTTGGCGATTCCTGGATGGCGGCATCGCAGTGACCATGGTGGCGCTGGGAACCGGGCTAGCACTGGGGGGGCCTGAACCCGGACAAGTTAACTAGACGCAGCCACGCAGTCCGCTCACATGCAGCATCCAGTGAACTCCCAGATTCTGGGAGCATCATGGATGTCATGAAAAAGAACGGTCCCGAAGCCAAGCTTCTTGTTGTCGACGACGAGCCCAACATCCGCGAGCTGCTGTCCACGTCGCTGCGTTTTGCAGGCTTCGAGGTCGTCGCGGCCGCCAATGGTCGCGAAGCCCTCGCCGCGGCCGATCTCCACTCTCCGGATCTGGCAGTCCTGGACGTCATGTTGCCGGACATGGATGGCTTCACGGTGACCCGGCGCCTCCGCGCTGCCGGCAAGCACTTCCCCCCCGTCCTGTTCCTCACAGCGAAGGACGACACCGAGGATAAAGTCACGGGCCTCACTGTGGGCGGCGACGACTACGTCACCAAGCCCTTCAGCCTGGACGAAGTGGTGGCCCGCATTCGCGCAGTCCTCCGCCGCACGCAACCGTTGGAGGACGACGACGCCGTTATCCGGGTTGACGATCTTGAACTCGACGACGACGCCCATGAGGTCCGCCGGGGTGGCACCGTGATCGAGCTGTCCCCCCCCACCGAGTTCAAGCTCCTGCGCTACCTCATGCTGAACCCCCCCAACCGTGTACTTTCCAAGGCCCAGATACTGGACCACGTCTGGGAGTACGACTTCAACGGCGACGCCTCGATCGTGGAGTCCTACATCTCCTACCTGCGACGCAAAGTGGACATCGATCCGGATGCTGCGGCCCTCATTCAGACCAAGCGCGGCGTAGGCTACGTGCTGCGAACGGCAGAGAAGCGCTGACCCTTGCTGCTTCGCTGGAAATCGGCGTCCCTGAGGTCGCAGCTCGTCGCCATCATCATGGGCCTGCTCCTGCTTGCCCTGGCGGCCACGGGCGCGGGAACGCTGACGCTCGTCAAGAGTTACCTGCAGGGCCAGGTGGACGACAAACTCAAGGCCGCCGTTGCTTTGGCACTGGACCAGCAGTCCTTCGACAAGCTGGCCCCACCCAACCCGGCGACTGACGAGCCAGCCCAGCCGAACCCGGAGGCTCCCACCGAATCCGCCGTGCCCACAGACTACTCGCTGACGTTGTACGTGCCAGGCTTCGCACCTTATCCCTACGCGGGCAGCCAAAGTGATCGTCCCGCAATCGCCAACATCACCCCCGCTGAAGCGAAGCTCCGCGGCAACTCCCCCCCCTTCCAGGTCAAGGGCACGGCCGGTACAAACTGGCGGGTGGTGGCCATTGGCGTCAGATCCGATGGTGGCCAGAACGGCGTCATGATCATCGGGCTGCCGCTCACTCCCGTGGACAAAGTGATGGAGCACGCTGTCCTGGTAGTTGTAGCGTCGGCCTATTGACGCTCGTGTTGGCGTTCTTCATCGCCACCTGGACTGTTGCCCGCTCCTTCCGTCCCCCCTCGCCAAGGTGGAAAAGACAGCTGCGGCCATCGCGGCCGGTGACCTGTCCCGCCGCGTGGAAGTGGACAATCCCCCCCACACCGAGGTTGGCCGCCTGGGCGGTTCCCTTAATGCCATGCTTGCCCACATCGAGGCTTCCTTTGCTGCCCGCGCCGCTTCCGAAGCGCATGCGCCGCTTCGCAGCGGACGCCTCCCACGAGCTGCGAACGCCCTTGGTGACCATCCGGGGCTTCTCTGAGCTATACCGTCACGGGGCTTGGCAACCAAAGAGGATGTGGCGATGGCGATGGGCCGGATCGAAAGCGAAGCCAAGCGCATGGGCTCCATGGTGGAAGACCTGTTGATGCTGGCCCGCCTTGATGAACAGCGTCCGCTTCAGCTCAAGCCTGTGGACCTGCAGCTCCTTGCACACGATGCCGTGGTTGACACCAAGGCCTCATCCGGAGACCGGAGTATCACGCTCACCGGGCTCGACGGCGCCGCCCCCCCACTGCCGCGCCGGTCCAAGGTGACGAAGCCAAACTTCGGCAGGTCATCGGGAACCTCGTGGGAAATGCGCTGCGGTACACGCCAGAGGGAAGCCCCATAGAACTGGCCGTCGGTGTTCGTGACACCCCCAGCGGTTCAGTTTCCGTCATCGAAATCCGCGATCACGGGCAGGGCATTCCGGAATCTGAAACCAACAAGATCTTCGAGCGCTTCTACCGTGCTGACACCTCGCGGACACGCGAGACAGGCGGCAGCGGCCTCGGTCTGGCGATTGTTGCCGCGATCGTCGGTTCCCATGGCGGTACGGTCCAAGTGGCGGACACCGACGGCGGCGGTGCCACGTTGGTGGTCAGCCTTCCGTTCCACGAGGAATCGGCCGAGCTCCTGTCCACCTAACGCGCCTTATCCAACTAACGCCTTTATCCACATAGCGACGAACACCCATTTTGCGGCTGCGGGAGGCTGCCTAGCTCGATGTTGTAGCCACGCATCCCCCCCGCCGCAAACCGCGGAACCTCTTCGTCGAAAGGCACCACCCATGAGCGTCATCTCCGTCGATACCGAATTGCTCCAGCTCAAATCAGCCAACGTCAAAGGAACTGTTGATCGCATCAGTCCGATGTGCAGACCATGCGGCGTGGCCTGGAGGAACTTGAGGCGACCTGGCGGGGGGGAACAGCTGCCACGAATTTCCAGGCGCTTGTCCTGGAGTGGTCGCTGACGCAAAGCAAGGTCGAGGCTTCCTTGGCTTCCATCAACATTGCCTTGTCCTCAGCTGCCACGAGCTATCTGGAAGTGGAACAAGGAAACACCCAGCGCTTCACGTACTAGCTGCCCCCGCCCCCGGCCCTCCCTCACCCATGAACTCCTGCGGGGGGCTGGCTGTCTTCCCCCCTGTGCAGCCGCCTCGCAGGTCATGAGGGATTTATCTCCGGGCTTAGGTTTCCGGGGGGGTTAGTTCTCGGGCTTAGGTTCCCGGGGGGGTTAGTTCTCGGGGGGGCTATTTCTCGACAGTCCCTTGGTGGAAACGCAGCCGCCATTGACCGCGGTCGAGCATCCAGACGGAACTGCGGAGCGCCGAGCCTGTGTGCGCGAAACTACGGTAGTTCAGCAGGATGGTGTTGTCGCTGAGCCTGTCTGCGCTGAGCAGTTCAAGTTCCGTCGGTTCACCGGGGTCCTCTTCCAGCGCCATCATCATGCGTCCCGTGTCCAAAACCTGCCCGAGCTACCGATCTCCGCGAAGTCAGGGTGGAGCAGAACACCGATCCTGCCGATGTCCGCCCTCACGTCCGGCCTCAGCAGTTCCCGTTCCAACGCCAGAACTGTGTCCTCAGCTGACAGTTGCTGCGCCGACGCGTCATCTTCCAATTCGCTGAAGAGATCGGCTTGGCCAAAGATGCCGGACTCACCAAAGAGCGTGGGCTCAAAGTGCGGACGGGAGCTGCGGTCAACCTTGGCGGGTGCGGAACCAGCGCTTGCCGACGAGACGCCGGCGGCAGCGCTTGCAGGGACCGGCTCGGAGGAACGGGTTTGTGCTGCGCGGGCTTCCGTTTGCGGCTGAGATCCAAGCTGTTCCTGCGCACCCGGAACCCGGGGGGGCCAGCACGGTGCGCTACGCCCTGCTGGTAGGCCGTGGCAACAGCGCGTGCGCGCTCATCGGCGGCTTCGTTGAGGTCGTGACCAGCGTGGCCCTTAACCCATTCGAAGGTGTATTTTCGGCCGACGATCGCTTGGTCGATGTCCTTGAGAAGGTCCACATTCAGCACGGGCTTGCCGTCGGCCTTCCGCCAGCCCTTCCGCTTCCAGCCCGGCATCCACTTGGTGATGCAGTTGATGACGTACTGACTGTCGCAAAGGATCAGCAATTCTTCTTGTGGTACGTGGGCCGTCGACCGAAACAGGTCAAGGACGGCCATCAGTTCGCCTTGGTTGTTGGTACCGTGCGGCCAACCTCCTGCTCGCCAACAGGAGTCGTCAACATACCAGGCCCAACCGGCCGGCCCAGGATTACCGAGGGCGGACCCATCGGCGGCAGCAATAATCGTCATGGGGGGGTTAATCCTGCCAGACCACACCGACACTAAAACCGTGATAGCACCCAACTGAGTCGCAGTACAGGCCGTTATGAGGCTCAAAAGGGCATCATCTGCTACCTACTTGGGTATGCAGCCCTGACGTACAGCTTTGACGAGGGAACAAAACGGCGGCCCCCACCAAAATGGTGAGGGCCGCGTCGTAATGCTGTTCAGCGTGATGCCGGGCGCTGTATTGCTACAGCCGGGTGGCTTAGAAGCCGCCCATGCCGCCCATGTCGTCGCCACCGGCAGCCGGAGCGTTCTTCTCGGGCTTGTCGGCAACTACGGCCTCGGTGGTCAGGAAGAGACCAGCGATGGAAGCAGCGTTCTGGAGAGCCGAGCGCGTGACCTTTACGGGGTCGTTGACGCCGGCAGCCAGAAGGTCTTCGTAGACACCCGTGGCAGCGTTCAGGCCGTGGCCGGAAGGCAGGCCGCGAACCTTGTCCACCACAACGCCCGGCTCGAGGCCAGCGTTGAAGGCGATCTGCTTCAGCGGTGCGTCGATGGCAACCTTGACGATGTTGGCACCGGTTGCCTCGTCACCCTGCAGGGTGAGGTTGGCGAATGCTTGGCGCCTGCCTGGATGAGGGCAACGCCACCACCGGCAACGATGCCTTCTTCAACGGCAGCCTTTGCGTTGCGGACTGCGTCCTCAATGCGGTGCTTGCGTTCCTTGAGCTCAACTTCGGTTGCGGCACCGGCCTTGATGACTGCAACGCCGCCGGCCAGCTTGGCCAGGCGTTCCTGCAGCTTCTCACGGTCGTAGTCCGAGTCGGAGTTCTCGATCTCGGCGCGGATCTGGGCCACGCGGCCTGCGATCTGCTCGGCGTCGCCGGCACCTTCAACGATGGTGGTCTCGTCCTTGGTGACAACAACCTTGCGGGCGGTGCCGAGGAGTTCCAGGCCAGCGTTTTCGAGCTTGAGGCCAACTTCTTCGGAGATGACCTGGCCACCGGTGAGGATGGCGATGTCGGCCAGCTGGGCCTTGCGACGGTCACCGAAGCCCGGAGCCTTCACGGCAACGGACTTGAAGGTGCCACGGATCTTGTTGACGATCAGGGTGGCCAGGGCCTCGCCCTCGATGTCTTCGGCGATGATCAGCAGCGGCTTGTTGGACTGCATGACCTTCTCCAGAACCGTGACGAGTTCCTTCACGTTGGAGATCTTGGAGTTGACGATCAGGATGTACGGGTCTTCGAGGACCGTTTCCTGGCGCTCTGCGTCAGTGACGAAGTAAGCGGAGATGTAACCCTTGTCGAAGCGCATGCCTTCGGTGAGTTCGAGCTCCAGGCCAAAGGTGTTGGATTCCTCGACCGTGATGACGCCTTCCTTGCCCACCTTGTCCAGGGCTTCGGCGATGAGGCTGCCGATTTCCGGGTCGCCGGCGGAGATGGAAGCCGTAGCTGCGATCTCTTCCTTGGTTTCGATTTCCTTGGCGGAGGCCAGCAGTTCGCTGATGACTGCCTCAACGGCCTTCTCGATACCGCGCTTGAGGGACAGCGGGTCGGCGCCGGCGGCAACGTTGCGCAGGCCTTCCTTCACCAGTGCCTGGGCGAGAACGGTTGCAGTGGTGGTACCGTCGCCAGCGACGTCATCCGTCTTCTTGGCAACTTCCTTGACCAGTTCTGCACCGATCTTCTCGTAAGGATCGTCCAGCTCGATCTCCTTGGCGATGGAAACACCATCGTTGGTGATCGTGGGGGGGCGCCCCACTTCTTTTCGAGGACGACGTTGCGTCCACGCGGGCCGAGGGTGACCTTGACGGCGTCTGCGAGGATGTTCAGGCCCCGCTCGAGGCCGCGGCGTGCCTCTTCATCAAATGCAATGATCTTGGCCATAACGGCGGTAGTCCTTTCGGGACAGTCGTTAAGAAGGTACCTATCAGATGGGGTGCCCGCGACGGACGGTCTTTCGCTTGGGGCCTCTGTATGCCCCGCGCTCCGGACCTCACCCCCACCAAGGTGTTTCTTGATCCTCCGCCGGCCCGATGCCTGTCCGCCGCCGGGGGGGTCAACCGGGCCGGACTTAGCAGTCGAACCATAGGAGTGCTAAATCAATAATTAGCACTCGACCGGGGAGAGTGCAAGCAGAGATGCCACTTTGCTCTATAAACAAAGGGCTTTCAGCCATGGGCTGACAGGAATGGGCGTAGACGCCGCGATCGAACTACGCGACGCGGACGCTTCGGCTTGCGGACCCTTCTGGCCCTCCCCCCCAGTTCGAACTCAACCCGCTGGCCTTCTTCGAGGGCGCGGAAGCCATCCATCTGGATGGCGGACCAGTGCACAAAGACGTCGTCGCCGGATTCATCCACAGTGATGAATCCGTAGCCTTTTTCGGCGTTGAACCATTTGACGGTTCCCAAAGCCATGATGCCCACACTTTCGCAGTAGCCAAGACCGGTAGCCGGGATCTCCGTACCGGAATTAGTCCACTGTAACCACTGTCACTAGCGCCGCGCTGCCGTGGAGGGGGGGCGGGGGGGCACCACTTTTGTTATTGAGGCTTAACCGAGTTCGGGCATTTCAGCTCAGGAACGGGCTCAATGCCTACTGGTAGCCGGGCCCGGCCACAACCACCAGCGGCTGTTGAACCTCGGGCGTTTCCACGATCGTCTGGATGCCCAGCAAGGTACCCAGCGCTTCCGCGTTGGCCTTCTGCTCCGGAGCGTTGTAGAAGATCACGGACGTCTGCTGCGGCAGTCCGCCCCAGTTTCCTACAGTGCTCAGCGCCCAACCGTCGCCCTGGACGAGGCCTGCCACCCGTCCGGCCAACCCTGCCGTCCCGGCGCCGTTGTAGACCGCCACAGGAGTGGCCTTGTCCACGGGAGCCGAAGACGGAGTGGCGGAAGGAGATTCCGAGGCGTCGGTTCGCTGCTGGGTTCGCTGGAAGCGGGCGGCGCACTGCTGGATTCGGTGGGAGCAGCGGACGGTGCCGCGGACGTCTGCAGCGGCGCCGGCGTCGTGGTGTTGGACGAAGCGCTGGGTGCTACCAGCAAGGTTGGGGAGGATGAGGAAGGCCACGATCCCGAGCACCAGGCCACCGCCCCCCCAACGGTCAGGACCGGCCACAGGTGGGGGGGCGTGCAGTCTCTTGGGCGTCGCGGTGAACGCCTTGGCGGGACGTGTTCTGCGGAACCTGGTCGAATTCGTCCTTGGCATATTTGGTCATGGTGAAGCGGTGTCCTTGCTGGTTGCTGCTGACAGATCAGCCTGGCGATTTACGCGTCGGACCCCCCCAAGCGACGTGCAGTCCTCGCACGCTGGCGGGACGTACGTAGTCTACGCAGTCTCTTGACGAGCATGGGATCGTGGGCCAACGCATCCTCGGTGTCTATGAGCGCGTTCAGGATCTGGTAGTAGTGTGTGGCAGAGAGATCGAACAGCTCGCGGATAGCCTGTTCCTTGGCTCCGGCGTACTTCCACCATTGCCGCTCCAGCGCCAGCATCTGCTGGTCACGCTCACTCAGCGGCGAGTCACTGCGGGTCTCGGCCGCGAGGTCCTCAAGGGCAAAGCCTGTTGCCTGCGACGCCATCGGTTCCGGTGCTGGTTCTGCCACGGCACACTCCTTCGACGCTCGTTGGGGGGGGAAAATGTCCTACCCCCCCATGTTACGGGCGAATAACAACGGTGTCATTCGCAAGTCGTACGGCGCGCGGGAGACAATGGCCCGGTGACTGGCGAGGATGCACTCTTTGATCTTGAACCTGCTGATACTACTGACCCGGGTTTCGCCGCCCTGCTCACACAGCCGCTGGATGAGCTGGTGGCTCCCGATTGGGCCGATGCATTGCGCCCGGTTGAAGGCCAGCTCCGTGAAGCCTTGGACTATGTAGCACGCCAATCGGCCAATGGCGCCCAAGTTCTGCCGGCTGCAAAGAACCTGCTGCGCGCCTTCAAACAGCCGCTGGCCGACGTCAAAGTGTTGATACTCGGCCAGGACCCCTACCCAACCCCGGGCCACGCCATCGGGTTGTCGTTCGCCGTTTCCCGCCCTACCCGACCCATTCCTCGGAGCCTCGCCAACATCTACCGCGAACTCCACGACGACCTCGGCCTCCCGCCCCGCGTCCACGGCGACCTCAGCGCTTGGGCGGAGCAGGGGCGTCCTGCTCC
>BBFS01000063.1 GCA_001313365.1 Paenarthrobacter nitroguajacolicus JCM 14115 | reverse complement strand
GGCCCGGCAGGCCTCCATGCGGGGGCCAACGCTCGGCACGAACGATGGCGCCGGATACCGACCACATCAGTGGCCGGTAAGAGAAGCAGAAGCAGGTAGGTAGTCATGGGAAGAATGGTTGTTGTCGGGGGGGCGAGGTCCAAAGCCGTGGCCTGTTCGGCGGAAACCGGACACCCCCGGAGTGGGTTGGCCTGTCAGTCGCTATCGGCGGCGGTCTGTTGATCGTTCTGGCAGGCGGCAGCAGCGTCGTGGCCTGATCAGCGCAGCTGTGCTGGTCCTGGCAGGCGTGGTCCTGACGACGCCCAACAAGTTCTCCGGCCACCGCTCGCTGGGTGCCATCTTCGTTGAACTCCGGCACAAGAAGGTCCGGGCCAAGAACAAGTCCCTGGTCTACGTTCCCGTCAAGGACCGTCCGCAGACGCGGATGGTCAAGGCAGAAGAAGGACCGGGAACGTGCCGACGAGAAGGGCATGATCGAAGTCCCGATCCGGCACAAGGACAACGCGCCGTTGATGGTGGGCACGGTCCGCCACTTTGCCATCGACACCCCGGAAGGGCCGTTGGTCATCTTCCGGCACCAAGGCAAGGTCAAGAAGCCGTACTACACGGCCACGATGGAGGTCATGGGTTCGTCCTCGGGCATCCGTGAGGAATACCGGAAGGAATCCGGTCACGTTGCCCGTGGCCAGTACCTCGCCCGTTTGGCCCGTCGTCAATCGCTGGTGTCGCATATCCAGACCTTGGCGCGTGCGGTGCCGATGGATTCGGCCGACCACCTGATCTGGGTCAAGAACCGGGTCGCGCAGAACGTTCCGCGGATCCTGTTGGAGTCCTACGGAGACCTGTGCGAGACAACGCGTTCCCGCTCGGAACAGCACCGGACCTATGAGACGTTCCGGATCCCCCCCAGCTCAGCTGCGCTCTTCCGCCGTGCCGAAGCGTTCGGCGGCGGAGATGAAGGGATCGGGCAGTCGATCTATCAGGAAATCCGCTCCGCCATGGCCCAGGCGTCCATGATGGGTTCGATCACCAACTCCCGGCCGCTTGGTCCCCAAGCCATGGCCGCGCTTTTGCGTCACCTGCAGGACCCGGACTTCGACATTGACGACTACGATGGCGCGGACTGATGGACTGCTGGCAGCACCTGGACGGCGCAGCTCTCCCATCTCGCTGGTGGTCAATGATCACTGGCACATCCGTACCGGCTACGTGCCGGCCTCAGCCTTCAGCCCGGCCCCCCATCCCAGTGGAAGCGCTGGAAGCGATCATCAGCGGCATCCAGCCCGCCGTGGTGCACTCGGTGTCCATGGTCATGGAGCTCGAAGACGCCCGCAGCGCCCGGTCCAAGGCACGCTCCGATGCCGCGATGGACAGGGCAAAGGCAACGAGGTAGCCAAGTCCGGTGTCGTCACCGACGGCACCGAAGAAGTGTTGATGGGCGCTCCACCCAGCGCCTCCTGGACCTGAAGCCCGGCTCCGGCCATCACGGCGCGGCTTACGGGCTGTATATCTCTTTCGCTGTGGAGGACGCGAACGAGATCCTGTCCACCACCGACGTTGTTGAGGCAGCTGCCTCCGATGCCGGTATCGAGTTCATTGACTGGTTGGACCACCGCAACGACCTTGCCCTGATCGCCACCATGCCGTTCACGAGGGGAATCCGATGAGCACCACGAACGATGTCAAGCGTTTCAGCCTGCCTTGGGCCCTGGCCTCCAAATCCAAGCGGACCCTCAGGTCCCAGGCCCGCGCCGGAAAGCTGGAGCTGGAAGCATCTGAAGCTGATACTGCGGCCGAAGGTTTGCGCCGCAAGAAGCCGCTGACCAAGAAGGCTGTGCAGAAGGCCGAGAAGAAGGAAGCCAAAGAGCGGGAGCTGGCCGAGGCCAAAGCGAACGCCAAAACCCGGTGGCACCACGAACGTCAGTGGGCGTTCGCGTCGAAGCTGGGGTTCTATGACCCGGCAGCGCCGGGCATTGCGTCCTCAACCCGGCAGATGGAGTTTTCCCATATGGCGATTGCCTCCCCCCCGCCGACGTCGCACCGCGGCCTGGTGTTCGGCGTAGACGCCGGGTCCGGCTGGATGATCGTCCATGACCCGTTCACCGCCTACGGTGACACCCTCGAATCCCCCCCGAACGTCTGCTACATCGGTGACCTCGGCCAGGGGGGGAAGTCCTCGGCCATGAAGACCTGGGGGGGTGTGCTGCGTCAGCTGATCCTCGGCCGCCGTGTCGTGGTGATCGATAAGAAGTACCAGAAAGACGTCGGCGGCGGCGAGTACACCCGCTTGCGCGGAAGCTCGGCGTTGCTCCGGTCAGGTTCAGCATCGGTGGTGGCGGATCCCGGATCAACATTCTCGATCCCCGTATCGCTGCCCGTCTGAACGAGGAAAGCCACGACAGCGCCGAAGCGTTCCGCACCCCCCCGGCCGGTCAGTCCATGCTGGTCCGTGCCGTGATGGAAGAAGCCCTCCGCCGGCCGATGACGCCCAAGGAAGGCAAGGCCGTCCGGATGGCGCACCGGCAGGCGTTGACGGATGCCAAGAAAGCGGGGGGGAAGTCGCGCACATCGGGCACGTCCTCAAAGCCCTCTACGCGCCCAATGAGGCCGCCGCGAAGGCCACGAACCTGACCGTAGAAGAGCTGCGCGAGTGGGGGGGTCAGGATCCGGCCTTCGAGCTGGAACGCATGATCGAGGACGACCTGGCCGGTCTGATCGACGGGGGGGAAACCAGCTCGGATATCCAGCTCAACGCCGGCCTGACGGTCTTCGACGTGTCGCTCCTCCCGGAAGACGGTCCGGCGCTGCCGATCGTCATGACGATCATCAACACCTGGCTGGCGAACACCCTCTACCGTCAGGAAGAAGCAGTCCCGACGGTGCTGCTGATTGAAGAGGCTTGGCACACCGTGCAAGGGTCAGTGGCCACGGTGACCCGCCGCAACACCAAACTCTCGCGTGCACTGTCCCTGTCGTGCCAGTTCGCGTTCCACCACATCTCCGACATCCCGGCAGACAGCCCGGCGATCTCCATGCTCAAGGAATGCGGCACGGTTCTGCTGTACAAGCAGCAAAAGAGCGCCGACGCGCTGGCCTGCGAAGAGATGTTCACCCTCCCGGTTGGGACGGCCGAAGTGATCACCAAACTGGTCAAAGGCACCTGCCTGTTCAAGATCGACCAATACGATCCCTTCGAAGCCATCCACGTCCGCAGCCCCCCCTCGAAGTCGAGCTCACCGACACGGACGGTGCCATGAAGTCCACCTCCACCATCGCGTTCACCGAAGAATCCATCACCGACGAAGCATGGAGGTTATCCCGGCATGAGCAAGCAAACGTCAACAGACACCCTGCTAAAGCTGGGCCTCGCTGGCTTCGTTGTCGTGCTGGCGGGCCTCGCCTGGGTCTCCGCGTTCCTTGGTGAATTCCTGACACCGACGGGAATGCCATGGACCAACTTCACGGAGTTGGTGGCGCGGTTCAAGGAAGGCACCTTCGCTTGGCCAGGAGCCGCGACATGGATACTGATCGTGCTCGCTATTCTTGCTTTCCTGGGAATTGCTTTCATCACCATCGTGCTCGGTGGCAGAAAACCGAAGGACGACGGTTTGCCCAGGTACAAGGATCTTGAACCACGGATGGGTAAGAAGGCAGCGCTGGCCAAGGCCCGGCAGGCTCTGGAACTTCCAGAGGACGCAACCGAAGATGAAATGATCGTTGCGCTGTGCAAGCTGGACGGCCAAACGCTGTATGTGCAGCACGAGGATTCCATGTGGGTCTTCGCCCCCCCGCAGCGCTCCGGTAAGTCGCTCTTCCTGGCGGTGGGCATCATCCTGGACGCTCCGGGGGCCGGTGGTCACGACGTCGACGAAGAATGATGTGCTGATGTTGACGGCCGTCGCACGGCAACGCCGCGGGCAGGTGGAGGTCTTTGACCTTCAGGACATTTCCGGTTGGCCGAACAAGGTTCGTTGGAACGTTATTGCCGGGTGTGAGGATCCTGATGAAGCGCTGGCCCGTGCCAAAGCCTGGGCAGGTGCCCAGCCGATGGGGGAACGTCAAGAACGGCGACTTCTTCAATTCCAAGGCAGCGGCAGTGTTGGGAAGGTTCCTGCACGCGGCAGCTCTGGGCGGCCGCGGCATTGAAGACGTCGTGCGGTGGTCCAACAACTTCGCGGACAAAGAACCTCTGGAAATCCTCATCGACCACGGCGCACCGGAGGCATTCTCGGCCCGTCTTCGGGCTTTGACCACTTCCCGTGCGGGCGAAACAGTGGACTCCATTCAGGAGACCCTCGCCGGACTGTTGGAGCCGCTGTCTTCACCAACGGCCATGCAGATGCTCAGCCCTGCAGAGGGTGAAGGCTTCGACATGAACCGCTTCCTGGCCAAGCCAAACACCGTCTACCTGCTGACAGACGGAGAACGCTCACCCATTGCCCCACTGGTGGCCATGTTCGCTGACTTCATGTTCCGCAAAGCCCAGCGAATCTCCCAAAGCAAGCCCGGCGGGCGGCTCTGGCCCGTCTTCACCATGGTCCTGGACGAAGCACCCAACGTCGCAGCATTGCCGGACATGGCCGGCGCCCTGTCCGATTCCGGCGGCCGTGGAATCCGCGTCATCGGGTTCAGCCAGTCCTTCGCGCAGAACCGGCAACGCTGGGGGGGCAACGAGGCCGCGACAGCCATCCGCGGCACCTCTTCCATCCGTATGTTCCTGCCCGGCCTGGAGGAGCTGGACGAACTGGAGAAGATCGCCAAAGCCGCCGGCGTCACCAAGCGTCAGCGCGTTTCTACATCGCAGGGCAAGGGAGGATCATCAAGAACCACCAGCGAGGAAGAACGCCCAGTGATCCGCGCCCACGACATCCAGCAGCTCCCTGTGGGCGAAGCATTCATGCATTACAGCAACGTCAAACCCGCGAAAGTGAAGCTCACCCCGTGGTGGGAACGGAAGGATGCCGAGCAGATCCGCGCGGATAAGACGGCAGCCGGAGAGATTGTCAGGAGGTAGAGGTATGACCGACCGCGACGCGGATGCACCCGAGCAGCAAGAACCGGACGAAACAGAACTGGTCGAGCAGTTTGTGATGTGGGTCGAGATGCTGGTCCACGACATTGAATCGGTGCCCAACGAAGCATCCGACCGTCACTGGTGCCCCGAATGGTGGCAGCATCCCGAAGCAGTGGCAAGGCTCATGGCCCTCCATGAGGCCTACAAGCAGGCCGTCCAGGAAAACACCCTGTCAGCTTGGTGGGTGCAGCATTGGGACCCTCACACCCGCGTGCTGTTCTCGGGCCAGGGCCCCCCCTTCAAAGACTGCCAGCGACGGCACGCCTTCCTTGACCGGGCCAACGACTACACACCACGACTGGCGACAGTGGCCCCCCCACCAGCTGGCTGGAGCCCATAGAGCGGCAATATCGACATCAGTAAACGCACCAGATGAGTCCGGGAGACAAAACATGAGCGAAAAATTCGAGACGGCCAATCACTTCATCTCCGTAGCAAGAAAGCTGCACAAAATGATGGTGGAGGCTCCAAAATCCCTGGAAAACGGCATGACGATAGAGAACGTGATTCGGCAGGACATCGGTACCCGGCTCGAGCTTGTACTCGCGGCGCGCGCGTCCTGCTAGCTCCGCAGGATCCGGAGGCGGAGAAAATCATCGGCGCAGTGCTCCTCGGCCGCATTGATGCTGCCGCAGGCGCACATTCACCTGCGGAGTGGGAGACCGGCGCTGCAGCAGCCTTGGATGCAGTAGGCCAAGGCGGCGAGGATCCGGACGGGAAGATGGGGGGGATCTGGCTGGACCTTACGGAACCAATCACTAGTCTGGCCTTTGAAGCGCTGCAACGAGCCGAGCAGCAGAACCACGACATCATGGTCGAGGGATTTCGCCGAGGGGCAGAGCAAACCCCCCCCGGCTTCAATCTGAAAATTACAGAAATAGTTGGGGGACACGGTTGTCTCAGACGAGACCGTGCTCGGCCCGGAGGCAGGGTTCGAGGATTCCGATATTCACCGGGTGGGCCGGGTGTCATCGTCTGTGGAGTCCCTTTTGGGTATCGACGACGACCGGATGGAGACAGATATCTCCCAACTGCTGCAGAGTCAGGCGCCGGTTGTTTTGGGCCGGAACAACTTGAGTTCCCAAGCCCAGCCGGACGACGTGCGGTTGACCGTTTGCGAGCGGCTGATCACGAAGATCAACCATGACCTGGATGTCGTTGGGGGTCACCGGCGATTTGCCGTCCCCCCCAATTGCAGATCTGGAAAAACGTCACTTCCCGGCGCTCCGGCTCAGCTGCTGCTTCAGCACAACCTTCCTCTTACCGAAGGTGCTACCTATTCCCGGGCGAACCGCGGGGGGGACCGTTCTGCGCAAGGCATTCTGATGCAGCTCGTCATCCTCGGCGACATGCTGTCCTCAGCCAAACCGTACTTTCTCCCAGTCAGCCAATTGTCCACGGCGGTTGGCGACGAAAACCTCCGACCTTGGCTCCAGCACAGTCGTTCCTTGTTTGGCATGACACAGCCGTTCACATCGGCGATGGCGTGGACGTTCTTGCTTGGCTGTTCGCAACGGACGCCCAGGGCAATATTCATCCAGTTGTTCACGCCATCAGGACTGCCCCCAGGCGGCGTCTTGGAAACCAGTTGGTGCAGTCTTCGCCAGGGCCAAGCGTCCGAGGTAGCCGGCCAGATCATCCGCTTGTTACGCGGCGAAGCCTGGGATTCCGCACGACCTTTGCGCCTCTCCAAACCTTGGGGCAGCAAGTCTTGGATGAAAGATCTTGTCCGCTCCTCAGCCCGGGCCAAGGAGGGCGGCTTGCACGGCTTGCAGTTCCTCCCAGAGTAGGAATAGACAACAGGAGCCCTGCCCACCAATGGTGCGCAGGGCCTCGATTGCTGGGTACTGAATGGGCCACAGTCGGGTACTTACCGCACTTTCCGTCGTAGTTCTCCTCGATGCGATCGGAGGTCGAGCCTCCGGCGCTTGGGGGTTGAGTACACTATAGCCACGCTGGTGCATACCTTCGTTGTTCCGTCGATCATTGCTGTCCAGGTGGTATCGCCCGGGCCGAATGATCCATATGTACCTGTCACTGAGTTATTGATACTGCCCACCGGTGCCTGACCTGGGATCCAAATCCAAGCTTTGCTTGCGGTCCGGGCCATTTTTCCAAATAGCTCTCTAGCCCACGTACCGATGCTTTCCTGCCCGTACTGGGTGTAGCGGGCCCAATTCGACTTGCAGGACGGGGGAGTACCGTAGTTCGAGTATCCCGCCTTCTAGTTCCTTGCTGGCACCTGTGTAGGCATCATCTGCGCACTTAGTCTTGCTGGGATCGAGCCCCCGTGCAACTTGCCGCATAGCAGTCAGCCTTCGCCGGTGATGCTTCTGCCTGACCTATCGGAACAAGCAGGGATACAAGCATTGCTAACAACATCACCACCATGGTGATGACGGGGGGTGATCTTGGTGATTCTGAGCGTTTTCATGGAGATTCCCTCATTTGAGTAGCGCCGGGTCCTATCACCCGTTCAGGTGATTCCCGCGCCGCTCGGAGTGGAGCGGTAGAATCACCGTATTCTTGAATCGGCCGATTCGTCAATACGCTGTCGCGATAGAATTGGCTCCACAACTCCCGGGAAGGTGCAATGCCAGCCGGGAAAGCGCGAGGCGTCGCGCGGCGGCCAGACCATTGCGACCATCTGGCGAAGGGGGGGCTCCGCTCAGGACTGGGCGCCAATCCGGGATAGGGCGCAAAAAAGAGGGCCCCCGGCTTCCGCCTGGACCCTCGGGACTCGACACCTATATGACTGGGGGCGTCTACTTTTGCGGCCTCGTCATTGCTAGCCGTTTCAGTGCTCCTTGCACCATCGCGTGGTGGATCATCGTCAGAACGTCTTCGACCTTTAGCACGTAGATTTCCAGATCCCTATCGTCGAGTGGGCTCTTGGACGGCGAGTGGGCGGGTCGCTCCATGGGCCTGACTCCCTTCTTCTCCATTTTCAACGCTATGGGTACTAGCCCGCCCATGGGAACTTAAAAGAGGTTACATTTATATAACACCGTATTGCAGTAGTGGTGATTCGTCGGAATATGCGATACACCTAGATACGTAACGCATCGACAGGTCTCAGGCGATGTGTTGTGCCCGAAAAACAAGGAAGAGGGGGTGTGCGGCCATGCCTGTAGCAACTACACGGCTTCCGCAGGAAATAAGTGACTACTTGACGGCCAGGGGGGGTAAGGTCACGGGCGAATCGGTTGCAGATCTCTTGCGACAAGCTGTCGAACAATGGGTAAAAGCACAGGACGCAGAGGAGCTCGTGCGCGTCCAGCGTGAACTGAACCGTGAACGCGAGAAAGCCATGGAAGAGCTAATCAAGGTTCACAAGCGGATCGACCGAAAAGTCTCCGTTAAGCCAGAGGAAGCCCAGGAGGCTCGTCCTCCCGCCCACGCCTGACACAGGGCACAAAGAGGATCTCCCCATAGGTGGTCCTCTTTTTGGTTTTGCTTGCCACGTCGTCGGGACGTGAGCGATACTCCGCGCAGATCGGAACCTAGCGCTCGGCCGTTGGCCTGTTACAGAATAAAGGAAGGTACTGCGCCCAAAGGTGCGCAGTACCTTCCTTTATTGTGGTCCGTTTGTCTCAAATGAGAGGCAGCTGCATGCTGCAGCCTATCGTCAGCTTTCCCTGCGACTCTAAGCCGACAGAAGGTCGTTGACATAGCGGTTTAGAGATACGCCCTGTTCCTGGGCCGATACTGCCAAGCGGCGGTGCTTATCCGGGGGTGATGCGGACTCGGAGGTTG
The DNA here is from genome assembly GCA_001313365.1 of Paenarthrobacter nitroguajacolicus JCM 14115. The sequence goes on along the minus strand of BBFS01000063.1, from coordinate 18,714 downwards.
CCGCTGTAGTTGCGGTCCGCGAAGGGTAGCGGTACATCTTCACCGTTCGCCTGCATATCGGAAACAACCTCTTGAAGAAGTCGGTCTAATCCGAGCAATGCTTCTACCTGGTCTTCAGCTAACCAAGACAGGGAAGGAAACTCGGCTACAGTAGCGACGAACTCCTCGTCTTCTGGAGACAGGTGACTGAGTAGCGGTAGCGGGCAGCAATTGAGGCGTTATTAGGACTTGGCATCGCCTTGTTCCTTAAATTTATCGATAGCTTCTATAACTTGCTTGACTTGATACGGCTTTGCCTTGCCGTTCTTGTCTTGAATATTGATTCGGGGGTCGCCTTGCCATGGGGTCTTGAAGACGGTGTGGCTTCCGCCTGTGGTCCGGGCATCGCCGAAGTAATGTTCACAGATCTTCACGAGGTCTGAGAAACTCACGTTCTGCGCTGATTCCCGGATCTTGTCTTCAATTTTTTTAACTCCCCCCCATGAACACTATGGTTCCACTATTGGTACCAAACACAACCTAGGTTAAGTTTCTTCCCTTCACGGAGCAGAGTGACTGGTCGTAGCCCGTGGGGGGACCTGGATGCCGTAAACCCGCCGTTCGTTCACGGTCAAACGCAGGCACCTTTCCAACAACCTCTAGGTTGGCGAGAGTGGCAGGGTGCTTCCTGAACAAATTGTTGTGGGGGGGCTAGACCCAACCCCATTTCGAAGGCAAGGTTGGATCAAGGTCGCTCTCCAGGAGGATTGTTACTACGGCAAGTGCGCCGTCGCTGATGTAGGGATCGTCTGCGATGTAGCCCGTATCGATACCGTAAAGCCGATGAGCAACTGCATCATGTCGTGGCTACGTATGACGCCCCCGTCTTGCCATGGTGAGAACGTCTTCGGACTCGCTGATTTCCTTGATGTGATACTTCCTCCACACGCCGTACTGCTCGCCAATAGCGGAGTGTTCATCATCAAGGAGCATCCGCCCGGCTTCGCTGTGCGTCCACAGTTTCAGGAGGTTTGCACTGGGGACGTCATGCGGAACCTTTGTTGCCACTGATAACTTGTGACGGCGCCCCCCTGTAGAGACCGATCTGCACGAAACTCCCATCGAAGATTGCTTGCTGATGGAGAGTTACGTTACGGGCACGGGCCAGCGCCCTTAGCCAAGGGTCATTCGTGAATGGTTTTCTCTCCGCGTTCCAGCGTTGGACGTCACCGCGTTGCTCAAGCTCCTTCTGGATTATCTCTCGGATTGAGCTTATCGAGGCCAAGAATGCGTTCAAGTTGTACCGAAAGGAGCGTGGGTCGTGGTACTGCTCTTCGAGTCGGGCGACAGCGTTGAAGGTTTCGAGCCAACGATCCTCCGCGTTGGGCACAGGGCATTCGATTTTCTGGTGGGCAAGCTGGCAAACGCTCATGCCGAATCATAACCAGCCAAGGGGGGGACGTACTTTTTCCCTGGCGGAGACGCATGTCCGACTGGTCGGCCGGACCGGCCTAATTTGCACTGTGCGGCTGTTGGTAGATCCACCGGGTGCGGGCGGAGCGCAGCGATGCTCGCACGGCGTCAGCGTCGATCTTCCCGGCCTGGACATCGCGCCATGCCTCGAACAGGTCCCGGGTATCCACAAGAGCTCCAGCTGCATCGGTCAACGGTTTCAAATCATCATCATTGGGTATGGCAATGTCCCGGGTAGAGGGTGGTTTTCCCCGCCAGGCATTCACGATGTGCCATACGGTTGACGGGAAATCACCGGTTTCCTTTGTGTAGGCAGCTACAGGGCGGCCGGTGATTTGGGAAACGTCGTTGACCTTTGCCCCTTTCGTATAGCCTTCACTTCAGCCAAGCAGTGCCACTCCTGGGCGGATGGGTCATCGACGCGAAGGTCTTCCAGCTTGGCCCCAGTCTTCTCATCGTGGTGATCATCCATGTCCTGCACGTGGAATCCGAGATCAGTGAGCGAACTGAGGACTGCTGCTGTAAGTTCGTCGCCGTCGGCCGTTAGTAGCCTCCCAGGCCCTACCTCTGCCTTCTGGGCAGCAAGTTTCAGCTGGGCGTTCAACGCTTCTTCCCGGTCGTGGAGTTCAGACAGAGCCTGTTCACGTTCGTCACTCAGCGCTTGTAGTTCATGGGCAAACCCGCTGACTTCTGGAGGTGACCACCGTTGGCTGGTCTTCCACTCAACGTCAGGTGGCACACTATCGGGATCGATGTCAGCCACCAGATCGAGGAAGATCCGCAACCACTCTGCGGGCCTCTGGGCGATTCCTGGTAATGCCAGTTGCAGGCCGCCACTATCTCCGAGACGCCGGTTACTGAAAGCGTAGACGAATTTTTCGGTGCCAAGATGGAGTACGGGAGAGCAATAGCCGGCCAAGTCATCGAAGTGCTTTATTTCCCACGTATGACTGTCACGATCAATGTGGGTTAAGTTCCAACAGTATTTTTCGCCCTCTGGGATGTGAGGAATCACGGTTGATCTGAGCAGCGCAGCAACAGCTGAGGAAACACCGGTGCTGATTGTCACCTCTTGTGCCAGAGTCCAGCTAGTTCCCTGAAAGTCGTAAGCCTGGTTTGCCTTTGCTACCTTGGCCCCCCCAAGGGATAGGACATGGAGATGTTCTGCACGCTTACTAGCGTCTTCAGCGAACGTAACCAAGATGTCGTACTCGGATTCATGTACAGCTTGGCCTTCAAGAATGAACTTGGCGGTGGGAACCAGTCGAACGAGTTCATCTTTTTGCTCGTCGGGGGACATCCTCGAAAAGTACCCGTGGCCGTGGCTGGACATTGAAAGTGTTCACGAAGAAACAGTACCGGCACTGAAAACGACCTTGCTTTGTCGTCAGAAGATGTCGAAGTGGGATCTCGCTCGGGAGACCATGTAGTTCCACTCCGCTGGGTCGGCCCACGAAGGCTTCTCCACATCTGGGAAGGTCCGGCTTTCGTGGCCGTATCCTCTATGGGCTGTGACGAAGGACTTGGCGGGCAGCGACCAGCTTTGGTTCGGATAGTAGAGCCTTTATTTGTGAGGTACCACGGAGCCGAGTCCGATCCGGCTACTTCCACCACAGCGCCGTCAATCCCTAGAACTCCATCACCCCCCCGTGACTGGATTCGAGGCTACCTTGAAGTTTTTCTCAAAGCGCGCCAGGACAGGGTCCCAAATGATTTGCTGCTTGAGTCCCCGCGCGCCTTGGCTGGCAAGTTCTTCCGCCAGGTCAAAAGCAACGGTGGCGAAGTCCTCGTCTGGCTCCCAAGTTACCGAGGCGTCGTTTCCGCCGTTCGTATAAGCAGAAAGGACAAGCTCCTCTTCCGGTTGTGCCCCCCCGTTTGGCTGGCCATTGAGCCACGCATCGGCGCTGTAGAAAGACCTGAGCTGCAAGCTGATGTGGAGTTTCCCAGGGACGTCTTCTGCCTGGACCCTGAGAGATTTCGCATGAAGCGCGGCCATGGCATCGGCTTCTCGAAGTGTCTGCGTGACCCGTTCATAGGTGAAATTGTCGGCCAGATCTGTGACCAAGGCTTCCTGGTCGGCCAATTTGGCCTTATAGAGCGAAGCTATTCGCTCTGCAAGCGGGGCCAACCGTTCATCTATGTCGGCTTGAAATGCTTCTCTGACTTCGTCTTTCACTCCCGCAGTTGCTGTGTTCACGGTGTCTGTCACGACTTTCCGGAATTTTGGCTCGAACAGCAGCAAAACAGCCGCTGATAGCAAACCCACACCGAAGTTGGTCAGGATGGACTGCCACACTGCCAGATCATCCTCGCCAATGCCGGGGACGAAGCGTCCGCCAAAGGCCAGCGCGGTTATAAGCAACCCGCTCAAAGCAAGGACGGCCACCCAGCCAAGATGAATCTTGGGTGTCTGCTCCACAGATGCCTTCTCCACCAGCCAAACAGTACAGGCGGAGAGTGGTTCAGAACGAAGTGGAGTCCCGGGCGACGAAGGATGCATGTAGCTCCGGATCGTGGGTCACGAAACATAGCCCCCGGTTTCTCAGCCAACCAGCGTTGGCTACAAGCCCAGTCCTGGACCCCGCAGCTCATCATTGCTTCTTTGCTGTTCCCGGACAGCCCGTTCGGCCGCGAGCCTCGCTTGACGCTGTGCTTCGGTCTCGGGCGCTTTCTCAACCGGCTTCGGCTCTGCTGCCTGCTTGGCCTGCCGTTCCGCGATCATCCGTTCCATCTTGCTCATCAGGCGTGGCTTCTCCGTCTGAGATGGGGGGGTGATGGCCGTGGGCTCCTGGGCGTTGGCCTTCCGGTCCGCGTCAGTTGCGCGCTGCGCGGGTGACTCGGGGGGGCGTGCGTGTCCTTGCTACGCTCGACCGCCGCCAGTGCATCCAGTGTCCGGTCCTGGTCGGTGGTGTGTTCGGGCAGGGCGTGTGAGCGTTTGGAGACGGTCACTGCCTGATCGTGGAGTTGCTGGCCGATTTCTTCGTTTCTGAGCCGCTCTGGCACTGGTGTGGCGTCCGTTTCGGGAACGTTGTATCGGGCGCGGAACATTTCGATGCTGACCGCAGCGTCGCGCCACTGCTGGGCGGCGTCGGGGCGGGCCGGGACGGGTCCGAGTTTCTGTGCCATTCCGGTGGTGTGGCCGCCAGGAGGTGGCCGCGTTCGTCGAACCTTGCGGCGAGGACTTCGCGGCGGGCTGCGAGTTCTTCCTTCCATGGCTGGGGCAGGTATGGGCTTGTTGCCGCGCGTGCCGGGGCAAGCCATTCGGGCAGCCGGTCCGGTGCCTGCACAGGGGTGACGGGGCGTGGTGTGAGGGTGCGGAGCGTTCCTCAGCCCGGGCGCGGGCAGCGATCGTTTCGTGTCCCCATGTGCGCTGGGTGTTGGCGCCGGCGGCGGGGGTTTTTCCCGTAAGCGCTGCGGCCGCCGCGTTCGGCGGTTTCGGCCGTGCGCTGGGATTCTTTGAGCTGCTGGTTGCGGATCCGGTGTTCATCTTGGAGCGCGCGCAGCTGCTGGTGGGAGCGGCGGGCCTGTGCCGGGTCGTTGATGGAGGACTGTTCCCGTGCGGTGAACCGGGTGGTGAAGATCCTCCGTTCCAGCTCGGCGTCGGTGAGCTTGCCGTGCCGGCGGCTGGTCCAATGGTCAGCTGGCTGTGGGCCATGGGCTGCAGCTGCTTCACGTGCGGCCCGGGCACCGGCTTCGGCTTCTGCACGGAGGGTGGCCAACTGCTCGTCGGTCAGTCCCTGCAACGGGCGTTGACCTGCTTGGGCGATCAACTCGGGGGCTTTGTCCATGATCTTTTCCACGCGCCAGGCAAGCACAGCGGAAAGGTCATCGGCGCTCTGGAACTCGCGTTGGCCAGCGGCGGTGCGCAGCAACCCGGAGGTGTCCCACCCGCCCTGTTCGGCTTTAGCCAGGTGCGTGGCTACCGCTCCCCAGGACTCGGCGTTGATGAACTTCTCTGCGTCCGGTCCCAGGATCTCCCGTGCCATGGCGGCCATGCGCAGGGTGTTGGCTTCGTCGGTGACGTAGCGGTACTGATCGGCAAGGGTCAGGGGCGAGTTAATGCGTTCGTACTCGGTGGCCATCGCCTCGTGTGCAGAAGAATCCTGGCTGTGGTTCCCGGCGATAGCGGCCAGAACACTGTCCCGGTCTTGGCCTTCCTCGACGGCGACGAACAGTACGTTCTCATCCCGGCCACGGGTTGCGGCGACGTAGGCGTTCTCCCGGGTGGTGGAGGCATCAAGGATCGGGATACCGGCATCTTTGGTCATACCCTGGGCGCGGTGGGTAGTCAGGGCGTAGCCAAGGTGGACGTGCTCTGAGACGTACTCGGCAGGGAGCCGGATTGTTCCGCCGTGCTCGAGGTGGCTCACTGACAGGGACCCGTCCTCGTGGGCTTGTTCCACGGTCCAGAGGTCGCCGTTCTTTACAACGTCCCGGCCTCGTTTGACCTTCAACTGGGTATCGTTCAGGCGGGTTACTACGTGGTCACCGGCCCATGCGTGGGACCCGTCGCGCAGCTGCACGGAGGCTCCGGTGCCGGCGACTTCGCCGGTCTCGATCCGGTAGGCCTGGGCACGTTCGGAGAGCCGTTGGGAACTTTCGTTGGTCGGTGCCATCATCACCGCAGCGTCGCCCTGGTTCAGGCGGCTCTGCCACAACCCGAAGGCCAAACCTTCAACGGTTTCGATGCTTCCGGCCTGGACGCGTCCGTTGTCCTTGTACCAGGCGAACGGGTCGGCTTCGTGCTCGGTGGGTGTGCGCAGGAGCAGAGATGCTTCTGCTTCTTCGGGGGGGCTGTGGAACCGGTGAATGGTCTCCAGTTCCGTCGCACCAACCTCGTTGATGAGCAACCGCAACGCGCCCCTGCTTGGACGGCGGAGAGCTGCCGGTCGTCCCCCGATGAGCCGGACCAGTCCGCCGCCGGCTTCCACTGCCCGTACGACGTCGGCGAGTTTGCCGGTGCCCTGCATACCGGCTTCATCGACGATCACGAGGGTGCCGGGTGTGACCTTGAAAGCCTCGTTGGGGCTGAGTAGGAACTTGTCTGTCGTCGCCGCGGTGATGCCGAGTTGTTCGCCCAGGTTCGCCGCCGCAACGGCTGAGGGTGCAAGGCCGATGACCCTGCCGCCGGCGTGGGTGACCGCGGCGCGGACCAAGCCCATGGAGCTGGATTTGCCGGTACCGGCGGCACCGATTCCGACACTGAGGAGTTTCGATGAGGTGGCGAACTCGCGTGCCAGTTCGATCTGTCCGGCGTCCAGGGGGGGGTGTGACTTCTCCCCCGGTGGTCACGGCGAGGTTGTAGGCGTCCACGGCTGCGTCGAAGTCCTGCATGGATGCTGCCGGGATGACGTCCTTCTTACCGGCGCGCAGCAATAGGTTTTCGTCTTGGAGGATCTTCGTGGAGGTGTAACGGGTATCTGTGCGGTGGTTGAAGTCAGCTGTTCCGGCGTTTCTGGTGAGTGCTTCGAACCGGCCGTGAACCTGGTCCGGGGTGATGCGGACGGAGGCGGTGCTGAGGCTGTGGGAGACCACTTGTTCCACGGTGCCTGCCGGGACCGGGCCGTGTTCAACGGAGTATTCGCGTGCCCAGCGGTTGGCCTCGGCCATGACGTTCTGCGCCGTCCAGGTGGAGCGTTTGTCCGAGACGGCCGCGATGATCTGACGCGCTGTTGCGTCAATATCAATCTCAGTCACGGCAGGGCGGAGCGTCCGGGAACGGGCTCCGGTGATGCGGGTCAGGTCCTTGTCTGTGTACAGGGTTGCGGCTTCCTGCCGCCATGCTTTGGCTTGTTCGGCGAGGCTCTTGGGCTGCTCTTTGTCGGGCCTGGTGTCAAGCGTTGCGGCCTGCGCGAGCTTGATCAGGGCGGCTTGGTCGGGGGGGCTGTGGCCGTGCTGCTCTTCGTACGCTTGGCGTAGTTCCGTCAGGCTCGAACGGATGCCTGCGCTGCGCTTGGAAAAGAGCGCGTTCAGTTCCCGGGGGACGGAGGCTACTTCCATGACGGGCTGCTTGGAGCCGTTGACGGTGCGGGCTTCGAACTGAACACCGTGATCTTCAAGGTAGGTCTGAATCTGTGTGTTGTAGTGCTCCGAGACGGCCACAGCAGAGCGGTGGAGAAGCTTGCCGTCGATGGTCTTCCAGTTCCCCCCCTGAAGGTCCTGGACCTTGTTGGAGACCACAAGGTGGGTGTGCAGGTTCGGATCCCCCCCAAGACGGGAATCGTGGTGTCGGAATGCCGTCGCCGTCAGTCCACCTTTGACTGAGGTCTGGGCGATGCCGTTGGTACCCAACCGGGTGGCCAGGGCGTGCTCTTCCAGATACTCAACGGACTGCTTCAGCGCCGCTTGGTGGGCTTCTTCAACCAGACGACGGGTGTCACCGTCGCCGAGAGCCCACAGCACGGAGATGCTTTTCACGGGGGGTAAAGGTCAGGTCGTAACCGGCCACGGCGTTCTGCTGGGGGTCGCAGCTGCGCGGTAATGTACTTGCCCAATTCTTCCTTGGAAGCGGGCGGACGTCCGTGTCCTTCACGGAACATCACAGCCCCTGCAGTGGCCCGTATGCGGTGCCGTTCGGCCGCTGTGGGCTTGCGACCCTGCATGCGTTCAAAGTCGCTCTCACGGACACTGATGGCCTGTGCCAGGGCGTTGTCTTTGGGGGGCCGTAATCGTAGTAACGGCGTCCCAATTTCGCCTCGGCCTGGGCGGCCTTCTCAGCCGCTTTGGCGGGAAGACCGTCAGCGAGCTTCGCAGCGAGGATGGCTTCATATGCCGGGTGCCGGCCCTGCCCAAAGAGGTTGGCCATGTGGGCTTCTGTGACGTTCCCGGCGACGCCGAGCGCTTCGGCTCCGCGTCCGAGCCACTGACCCGGTGGAAGGCCCTGGACGGTGTAGTAATCGCCCAACTGGCGGTCGCCTGCGCGCAGCTCATCACCGCTGGCGGTCTCCTGTGTGTAGTACAGGTAACCGGTGCCAGCACTGAGAACGTGCAGCGACATCATGACCCGATTCTAGCGGAAACGGCCTCTCTTATTCGAAATGCAAGAGGTGTGACTGAATTTGGCGTTCTGAGCTTGATGCGAGCTAGCGAGTATCGGTTCGAAAAACGTCGGATTGAGTCCATCATTCTGATGCGGGTATCCATATGAAAAGCGGCAGCTTTGATTGTTGATACTCGCTGGCAGGGGTTATGCACAGCTCGACAAACACCTGAGGTTTCATGCATGCCCAGGGCAAGTTGTGTCTAACCCCCCCTGCCAGCGCCCACAGACCGTCCCCCCCGCCGGTCCCGCCGGTCCGTCCGGAACGAACACGTATGGGCTTGTAACCGTTAGGTTTCCGGTTGCCCGAGGGCCTTCTGCAAGAATGGGGGATCGGAGACAGAAAACCGACCACACCAAAGGGGGGCCGTGATGGCTGGAAAGACACGCAATACGATGATCGTTCAGGCACGTCGGAAGACTGAGGAGTTGGCCGCGAAACGGCGCGAACGCGAAGCGACGCTTCAGTCGCTGGCCACCGACTACCACGCCGCCACGATGATGGCCGAGGCAGGCGTTGAGGAAGCCGAACGGCAGGCAGCGGAACTGATCGCCACGGCGAAGAAGAACGCGGCGGCCGCCGTTGACGACGCGAAGGAAACCGTCCGGAAGATGCTGGCCACCGGTGAGACCAGGCAGGGCATCGCTGAGCTCCTGGACGTCAGCGTTTCCTACGTCCGCAGTATCGACGTAGCCACACCGAAGAAGGCCAAGGCCGGCTCCGAAGCTGCGCCTGCCGAGACTCAGGATTCAGAAGAGAGTGGGGGGCGTCGGGGGTCGTGTCCGGACATGAGGGGGTCGGATCACTGATTCATCCCATCCGTGCTCTTTGAGCGCATCACGGAGCTGCCGCGACTGAGCGGCGAAGTTCGCGCGGCCGACGCCACGCCAACGCCACGAATGGGCGTTGGCGTGGCGTCTCTTTTGTGTCCGGTCAATCAGGTTCTCTGCCTGTGTGCCAGGAAGCAGGTGACTGTCAGGTCCGCCCGTCGCGCGGACACAGATCGGGATATCGCATGAATGTAGAAGCTTGGTATCTGGGTCCAGTTGTTCACCGGTCAGCAGCAGATGAGCGAAGCGCTGTGGTCGGACGGCTTGCTGCCCCCCTTGGCGGTCTTGATCCAGTACCGGCCGTAACCGTCATCGGCGACCGCCCCCCCGGTCCAGAGCCAGCAGTCATTCTCCCACGGGCCTTTGATGACCTTGGACCAGAAGCGGGCCTCGTCCCGCGTCATGGACACGACTGGATCACCAGCGGCGCCAGCGGCGTTCGAGCCGGTTCGCGGCGAAGAAGAAGGCGACCATGAACAGGGCCGGTGGCACGGCCTGAAGCAAGCTCTGACCGAACCAGGAAACGACGGCGGTGATCAACGCGATGACACCGGCGGCCTTGCAGAGGAAGATGAGAATGCCCTGGCCGGCGGCTACCGGGTGGGTGAGTGCGTAGATGATCCAGCCGCCCAGGGCGACCGCGGCGAACGCTGCGAAGAAGATCAGAACGACGGCCACGGTGTGCCCCCCCTAACGATTGGTTGATGTGTGAACAGCGGTCTCAACAGTTCCATCTCCCCGCCTTGCTCTTTCTGGCTTGATCGGCGGCCGCGGTGAAGTCCTCGCTGTAGGCGGAGGATTTGCCGTAGCCGGTCGCCTCGGCGTGACCTTGTTCAAGAATCGTGCGGTTGATCAGGGTACCGTCGGTTGTCCAGACGTAGGCAAGAATCCTGTCGTACTTGTCGCGGACCCCTTGGGCGGGATCCGCTGAGAGGAAGACCTGTTGCCCGTCCAGGAGTGAGTGCAGGTAGGTGGATGCTTCCGGTCCGCCGCACTCCACCGGTGCGTCTTCCTTGACGCTCTCCGGTGCGTTGATGCCAACAAGCCTCACGCGGGTGTTGGTGCCGTTGCAGCTGATCCGGATCGTGTCCCCCCCATCGACCACCTTTTCCACGGCGTACGGGCCGCTGGCCGTGACTTGAAGTGCCTGCGGCCGCTCGGCCGTGCCCGTCGCAGTACAAGGTACTTCCTGCAGTGGCGCCTGGCTTCCGGCGGGAACGATCTGCGGTCCGTCCTGGGACGTGCAACCGGTCAGGGCAAGAACAGCCAAGACGCTACCGTGCAGGAGCCGGCCCCCTGTATCGGGTGCTGGTCATGGGTGGTCCTCCCTTGCTGCTGTTTCGGCGCGGGTGCGTCGTCCTGGACGGAGTTCGCCGGCTTCAACACCCGGCCATTTCCGGCCGTCGTTGTACTTGCGCTGCAGCCGTCGCAGTTCCCGGCGTGCAGCTGCTTCAACGAAGTCCGAAATGGACACATACCCCCCCTCGAGCTTCCCGACGGCTTGGACCGCTGCGCGGATCTGCCGCAGGTCCTCTTCAGTGAAGTAGGGCCCCTTCTTCTCAGTGGGCCTGGTCATCGTCACCAGGCCACGGGTACAGCGTTGTCGGTAGCCCGGAGAAACTGGGCGTGCCGTCCGCGCCCACGGTGATTCCGGGATGATCGTGGCTGCCGGTCGCGTGTGACACTGCCGCCAAAATAAGGTCAGTCCGGGCGCGATCCATTCCGGCCAGAACGTGAGCGAGGTTGAGGTGCACTTCGCCGCCCAGGGATGCGGCCAGGAGGAGGAAGCGTTCCTCTCCCCCCGGAGAAAGCGCCTCGTTGGGCGTGGTCAGCCAGCGCACCGAAATCGATCCACGCGATGTCGGCCGCGCCCTTGCGTGCAGACCGGGGGGGTGGATCCAAGGGCACTCTGGCTCTGCGAAACGTCCGTTGAAAGCCCGTAACAGCAACTCAGTGGCCGCTTCGGTTGTGTACGTACCTTTCGCCCAACGACGAAGGTCCTCTGCATGGGTCATATTCAGGTCCTGTGCTTGATGGATGGATGGATGCCGGGGGGGCCGGGTAATGGCCGGCCCCGGACACCAGTCGGGTTTAGAACGGTGGTTCGGAGTCGGGGCCGTTGCCCCAGGAGCCTGCCTTGGCTTGCGTGTTCGCCGCCCATGGGTCGCCCTGCTGGACAGGCTGCTCGGTGCTCGGCTGGTTCCCGAAACCTCCGCCGTTTCCACTGCCTTGGTTGCTGCGCTGCGTACGGTTCACTTTCGCATTTGCGTAACGCAGTGAGGGGGGGCCGATCTCGTCTACCTCGAGTTCAATCACGGTGCGCCTTTCGCCCTCTTTGGTCTCGTAAGACCGGGACTTCAACCGGCCCGAAACGATGACGCGCATGCCCTTGGTCAGGGACTCGGCGACGTTCTCGGCCGCTTCACGCCACACACTGGCACGGAGGAAAAGTGTCTCCCCCCCATCCTTCCACTCGTTAGACTGACGATCGAAGGTCCTGGGCGTTGAAGCGATCGTAAAATTCGCCACCGCCGAACCACTCGGAGTAAAACGCAGCTCGGGGGGGTCTGATGTCAGGTTTCCAATGACAGTAATCGTGGTTTCGCCGGCCATGATGGTTCCTTTTCCTCGTGTGCTGGTCGTGTTCTCGGTGTCCGTGCTGGTTTCGTTCTGAGGTTCAGTCCCACCCGGTTCATCGTGGGTGAGGTCATTGGGCTGGTGCTGGTCTGCGGTGTACTCGTCCCAGAGGCCGCCGGCCCCTATCGGTGCCCTGCTGATGGCGGCAAGATACCGGTCATCCTCAACACTGAGGGGGGGGATGCCGTAGTAGCCGGCGAAAGGTTCCTCCTTGGCATCGGGGTAGATCCTGCCGCTGGGGGTTGGTTTCCCGGAACAGGTCCACCTCCAACGGGACCCGCGGGCTGATCTTGAACCCATCCACCGGGTGCGGGTTAGTCACGGCCCTCACGCTGCCTTGTAGCTCATGGCCGCTTGGACGAGCTTGTCGCGGCGGAGGCCGGACCAGTGGTCCTGGTCATCGGAGTTGTTCACAATGACGGGTGCCTGGGAGTAGCCGAGCTCTTGGGTGATGTATTCCAGCGCTGCCGGCACTTCGGTGATGTCCACGGGCGTGTAGGTGATGCCTTTGGAGTCGAAGTACTCCATGGTGCGGTCGCAGTTCGGGCAATCGGGCTTGGTGTAAACCGTGTAATCGGTGATTGAGGAAGTCATTTTCAGTCCTGCGTTTCGTATCAGTTCGGTTAGGTTCGTCTGGCTGACTTGCTACCTCTATTCTAGCTTTTATCCACTCGAATAAAAAGTCTTTTACCTTGGATTCTAGGCTCTTTCTTCCTAGTTTTGGTATGTACGATGAACCATCCCGGCTGCTTGACAATAGGTATTGTCTTTTCGTTTGACAACAGCTATTGTCTTTGAAGGGGGGGCTGATTGTCCCGGTGGTCACGAGTAGGGGGGGATTCATCATGTCCGAGCTGGAACAGTACCCGGTTGCGAAAGTGGGCGATCCAGTCCAGGACTGGGATGAGCGGTGGCGTTCGTCTGCCATTCCGGAGGAGGACAAGCCGCTGTGGCGGGATCTCATTTACTGGTCCCAGTCACCGGTGCTGGCGGAGCGTCTTGCTGTGCATGGATGGAAGCCGGAACATCTGGCTGCCGCGGTGCAGGATCCGTATTACCTCCTGAAGCTGGAACGGAGGCTGGGCAACGATCCAGAGTTGAGGCGAAACAGCGACACTGTTGAAGAGGCGAGGCTCTTGGTCCTGGCAGACGTGGTGAGTCGGGTCATCGAACACCGTTTGGGCCTTGCGTTACAGATCCGGCGCAACGCCATGTCCTCGCTTGCGGAGCCCAGGAACAACGAGGGCCTGTCACCGGCCAAAGGGTGGACCTTTGATCGGATAGGCGAATTGGTGGGCCTGACCAAACAACGCGTCCGGGCGATCGTGCGAGGTCGTGGCGGACACTAGCAACTCGGAACATCCTACGGTTGGCGGGTTTGGTGTCGCGGGTAGTAGTCCGGTGTTTCTCCCCCCCGGCTTCTTTGGCAGCTGCCCCCCCGAGCGTTGGGTTCCTGTGCCTGGGTCGGGTGATTGCGGGTGCCCCCCCAATGTGTGGTCCCGGCTGAAAAGACCTGTTCCGCTGGGGGTGGTGGGTCGGCGGCGGTTGTCTTGCCCCCCCATGGGGATGGTGCCTGGTTTGAGGGTTAAACAAAGCAGGACCGGCGCGGGCCGGTCCTGCTTTGTTCCTCTCGGCAAAAAGGAAATCTGTGTTCAGTCTAGCGGATCCTCATTGTGGTGCCTGGCTGGTTTCGCTTCGAGTGCCGCGGTCAGTCCCCCCCAAAGGGTTAGGCCGATGACCAGAGCGAATCCTCCAATGATTAGTCCCGATCCGAGTCCGCTGCGGCCCAGGACAAGGAGGCCTGCGAGGGGGGGCGTCGCGATGGCGAGGCCGAAGGCGAGATCCGTCCCCTTGGGTGACCTGGATGTTGGCGAGTTGTTTCCTCGGATCAACATCGCGGCGCCGACGTAGACGGCGACTAGCGCGGTGCTGATCAGCATCATTGCCAACAGCGACCAGTCGAAGGCGACGGTGAAGTCGCTGTTCATGAAGTCGGTGATGGGATTGTCAGGGACGGGTGGCTTGGTCATGGTGACTCCTGTTCGGGTGCCTTGGGTTGAGCGTAGCTGGGGGCCTCCGACAAAACCTCGGTGGTGAGTCGATGGAGTAGCCGGGTCCCTGGCGGGCCGCGGCATCTTGGTGGGCGTGTGCCTGGTGGCGTTGAATGGCGGTCCGCCGCTGGTGATTGGCTGCTGTGGTTCGCCCTAGGCGGCGGACCGCCCGACGTTTGGGAGGTTCCCGGCCCTGTCGTGGTGAGTGGCCGGGTGCCTTGCCGGGCGGTGGGGGGGTTCCGCCCGGCAAGGGGGGGTCTTAGGCCGCTTCGGTGCTTTCCTCGGCGGTGTCTTCTTCTGCTGGTTTGCCGCTGTCGATGATGATCTGTTCAACCTCGCTCGGGGGGGTGTATCCCCATGTGACGAGCTGGTTCAGGTAGTCCCGGTGTGTCTGGGACGGTCTCCGCCACGAGTCCTTGGCGATGGTGCTCTCATATCCGGCGCAGACGAGAGCGATCAGAGAGAACTCGGGTCGGGCCGGGGGACTCTGCCACGTGGTCCTTCAGCGGGTTCCATGCCCATGACTTCTGCCCGTCGATCTTCGCGCTGACCATCACGGCGGCTACTTCTCCGTCGTAGCTACGGGCGACTTCGGTGTGGTGGGTGATGGCGTGGACGGTGAAGTACTGCCAGCTTCGGTGCCTGCTTCTTCGTCAGCAGGGTTTTGACGACTCCCGGCGCACGGTGGTGGCTGATTCCATGGCTTTGTTGTTGGCGATCAAGGTTTTCCGTTCGGCCTTCTGTTCCTCGGTCATCGGACCTGTCTGGGCCGATGAGGAGAAGCTGTAACGGTCTTTGAAGCCGAGCTTCTTCCATCCGACGATCACCGGCACGGTGGAGCATTCGCCCTTGTAGTCCTGCTCGATGTAAACGGCGTTGGCGTCTTCTTCGGTGGCGTGTTCTCCGTCTGCGCGTTTCAAGGAGCTGACACGGGCCGTTTCGTCGTCGTGGTAGCTGGGCTTTTCAACGATGGTCGTTTCGGTTGCTTCCAGCTCAGCGGTGAAAGCTGCAAGGGCAGCAGCATGAGCGCGTGCGTCCCGGAGTTGCTGGGCGACGTGAAGCAGCTGATCCGGTTCGTCTGCAACGACCGATTCCAGTTCGGCGGTGGCTTCCTCGTCCCCTTCAAATTCGGCCATCACGAGGGCTTCCTCGATGGTGTGCCCCTTGCCCAGGGCGGCGGTTCCGGCGGCGGATGCTTTTGCCTTCAAAGCTCCTTCAACGGCGGGTTTGGGCCGTTTGGTCCTCGTGGCGATCTCAGCGGCAGAAATGCCAGAAGAGACAGCTGGTGGTAACCGTCCGCTTCGTCCCCCTTGGGTCATCGCTGCGCGGTGGATGTTCTCCACCATCTGCGAGACGATCCGCTCAGCCTCTTCCGGCGACTCGATGATCATCACGGGGGGGATGCTGTCTCGACCTGCCTTCACAGCCGCGAGCGTACGGCGCTGACCCATCAGCACGTGCACGGTCCCGTCGTCCTTGCGGTGGGCGATCACCGGCTCCATCACGCCGTGTTCCTTGATGCTGGCAACAAACTCAGCAGTCAAAGCGGCGTCCTTCCGGACGTTGATGTCAACGGTCAAGGTGGTGGGGTCGATCATTTCCAGCGTGGGTGCTGCGTTCATGGTGTTGCTCCTTCTTTTGCCGAGAAAGGTGGTGGGTGGGGCGACCAAAGGTGACCGGCCAGCTTCCCCCCCTCTCCCCCGTTGTTTTTTGGCTGCTGGCGAAGCTTGCGGAGCTGTGGCCGACGGAGGCCTGTCTACCCTTGGGCAAGGTGTGGGGAATTCCCGGAGGAAATAAGCGACGCAGGAGCGCCGGAGGGACATTTCCTGCACCGCAGGCCCCCCCGGAGCCTGCGGAGGGGCTAGACGGGGTGGAGCGGACACATAGAATCCGAAGGACAGCAGCCAAAAAACGTCGTAGACACAACAGGACCGGGCACGGCGGAGCTCTGCGACGTCGGGACCGGGCCCAACAGCCGGCCACGGAGCGAAGCGCAGTGGACGCCCAAAAGGGTGCGAGCCCCCCCACGAGCACGCTGCTGAGTCAGCAACACGGGTACCCGTCCCCCCCCACTGGTTTGAAATTCGGCCTTACGTTCACCAGGTCACGTAGATCTGAAGTGAAGGACGTTGCCATGAATACTGAAAGCATCAGGCTGGAACTCTCCCGGATGACGGCGAGGGTTGAAGCGTTGGAGGATCAGCCGCTGTCTGAAATCGTTGCGGCGGCCAGGAGCGAGGCCAAGGCGATCAACCTGACGATGGCCGAATCCACGTTGCAGGCCTGGGCCCGTGCCGTTTACTACGGCATTGGTTCCGGTTCCATCTCCGCTGAGTGCGGCTGTTCCTGTAAAGGCAGAAGAGCCGGCACCCTGGTGGGGGGGCCGGCTCTTCATTGTTCCTCGGCAAAAAGGAAATCTGTGGTGCAGCGTCGTTGCTGCAGGGGGGGTGCGCTAGAAGTCGTGGTGTTCCTGGGGGGGGTGAGTGAAGTCCACCGCTCCCAAGGATTCATTGGCGGTGAGCAGCTGCAGCTCGATGACGTCTTCGAGGAAGCTCGCCTCTGGTGTTGGTTTGTCGTCCTCAGTCAGGATGTATTCGGTTCCCATGTTGGATCTCCTGGTGCAGTGTTCTCGTTGAAGTTCACTGTAGCCGTGGATCCTTTGCGTTGGCTGGGTTGCTGCTGCGCCCGCGCCAGCGCTATGGCGGCCGGGGGGAGCGCCAGCGGAGGAGGCCGCCCCCCCGCTACTGAGCGGCCGGGCAGGACCGTTGCTGATCCTGCCCCGGCCTGACCGGTTAGCTGGTGGGGCGCTTATAGGCGGTTTCTTGGTTCTTGGCGACTTCTGCGATGTAGACGCTGCCAATCAGGTCGTACAGCTGTTCTGCAAACCGGTAACCGTGCACGTCCTCGACGGCCAGTTTCAGGTAGCGCTCTGCGTGCTTTCCATATCCTTTGAGCCATTGCAGCCATCCCATGAGGGTCAGCATGGGTGCGCGCTGGCCCTCGGGGGGGACGGCCTTCATCAGTTCGAACGCAATGGTTTCGGCGTGGTCAACGCGCTTCCAGTCGGGACGGCCGTTGAACTTGCCCAAAATGATGTCAATGATGACGCCGTTGTTCGTGGTGATGGTGTCGGCCATGAGGAAGTCCCTGATGTAGTTGTCTTGGAACCATGCCGCCAGTTTCCGTGCGGTCTCATGGTCCGGCATGCCGTCGGCGTCCAGTGCGGTTACCCATTCGCGCCGTGCTTCCTCTACGGATTCCTCCGTGCGGACGGGCACCTGAACCGGTTCGACCCATTTGCCCAGCAATGCCGGGTTGTAGATGTCCACGGTCGGGGGGGCGCTTCCCATGAAGGTCAGGGTGGCGTTGGCGTTGCTGTCCTTGATCTGCTCCAGCGGGTTCCGCTCCATGCTGCCGTAAGCGGCCCAGTGGGTGCTGGTGACGAGGTAGACCTTGCGGACGGGCATCCGTGCCGTGGCCAGTTCGTTGCCCAGGGCCGCGACGTGCGCGGCGTAGGGGAAACGGGCATCGGTGCTGGTTTCGTCGGTGTAGACGATGAGGTAGCAGGCCGTGGCGTTCTCGTCCTGTGCCGCGAGGCTGGTCACCGTTTGGGCGAAATCCAGCGGGGCCGCGTCCATGGGGGCGTCCACGCGCAGCGTGGCGCCAAGGGCTCCGGCGGTGGCCGTGAGCACGACGAAGGATTCTGTGTGGGGGTTCCTCCGAGCAGGTGCGGGACGTAGGCCAGCAGGTCAGCGGGGGGGCTGGTGAGGGTGAGTTTTTCAGTCATGATGTGTGTCCTTCTTTTGCCGAGAAAGTGAGTGGTTGGGGTGGCCGGGAACGTCGGGTTCCCGCACCGTGGGCGGCTAGGCCGCTGACTGGATCAGGCGGGTATCGAACAGCACTTCGGCCCTGCGGATGAGGTAGTCCGGCACGTCATTGTCGTGGTTCAGTCCTGCCCTGCCCAGGAACACGGCGTTCCCGGTTACCGGCAGGTCAAGGCCGGTTTCGTGGAGCAGCTGCACCGCACGGACGTTTGAGGCTCCGGTGGTTTGCGTTTCCGCGTTCAGGTAGACCTGCCAGTCGCCTCGGGCGATGCATTCCAGTCCGCCGCCGACGATGATCTGAAGGCTTGTGTGCCGGGCGTCAACGCTGTGGACAGTGACGCTTTCGCTCAGCCGCCCCGGGATGTACAGCGCGATCAGGTGGTTCAACATGTTGCTCCTTCTTTTGCCGAGAAAGGTGGTGGGTGGGGCGACCAATGGTGACCGGCCAGCTCCCCCCCTCTCCCCCCCCGTTGTTTTTTGGTTGCTGGCAAGCTTGCTTGCTCGGCGGCCAGCGGAGCCCTGTCTACCCGCAGGGCAAGGTGCTGGAAATCTTCGAAAGGAAATAAGCGGAGCGCCGTCGAAGAATTCCAGTGCCGCGGGCCCCCGACTGCTTTTGGAGGGGCTAGACGGGGTGGAGTGGACGCCTACAATCCGGAGGACAGCAACCAGAAAACGTCGTAGACAAACAGGTGTTGACGGGCAGGAGCTCTGCGACGGACCGGCAGCACCCAACTGCCGGCCACGGAGCGAAGCGGAGTGGACGCCCGAAAGGGGTGCGAGCCCTGCGAGCATGCTTCTCCCCTGCTCCCGCGGATCCGCCCAGGGCAATCCCCCCGCCCGGGTTTGCCGCACGCACCAGGTGACCAACAACCGGCCCGTT
>BBFS01000062.1 GCA_001313365.1 Paenarthrobacter nitroguajacolicus JCM 14115 | reverse complement strand
CCCCCGATCCAACCCAGCCCCCCCGATCCAGCCCTGCCCGATTCGGGGGGGTTCCCTGCTGAACGTGCCGTGCGCACGGCATGCTGCGCAGCTACGCAGCGAAGCGGAGTGACGCGCACAGGTAAGCCCCCCCGTTGCTGGGCTGCCTCCCCGACGGTCGGGGTCACTTGTTGCGAAGAGTGCAGGCAGCCCAGCGTCGGGGCTTGATTGTGTCGCTACCCAGTAGATCTAGGCCGCGACGAGTTCCTCTTCCGTGGCCTCTTCACGGGCCTCGGTGAGGAAACGGGCGTACGCAGGGATGGTCAGGAAGGTGGGGAATTCCTCGGCCAGGGTGACTTCTTCGAAGATGGCGCGGGCGTCAGCGAAGCGGTCTCCATCGAAGCGTTCCAGTCGGGCGTATTCCTCGTCCAGCATGTCTTCCACCCATTCGCGGGTGATGATGTCGCCGTGGTCGGTGATGGCGTGGGAGTGGATCCATTGCCAGAGCTGGGACCGGGAGATCTCGGCTGTGGCGGCGTCTTCCATGAGGTTGTGAATGGCCACAGCTCCGTTGCCGCGCAGCCAGGACTCGATGTAGCGGATGCCCACCTCGATGTTCAGGCGAACGCCGCCCTCGGTGATGGTGCCTCGGTGCTGGCAATATCGATCAGTGCCCGGTCATCGGGGGGGGTTACGTCCTCGCGGGAGCGGTCCAACTGGTTGGGGGGCGGTTTCCGAGAACTGAGTCAAAGACTTCCCGGCAAACAGGCACCAAATCCGGGTGGGCCACCCAGGAGCCGTCGAAACCATCGTTGGCTTCACGGGTC
This sequence comes from Paenarthrobacter nitroguajacolicus JCM 14115, assembly GCA_001313365.1. The sequence goes on along the minus strand of BBFS01000062.1, from coordinate 27,237 downwards.
TTGTCCGCCCGGACCTTCTCGAACGAGGCCTGGTTTGCTGCTTCGTCCTTGCGGTTGGGAACAGCGGCAGCCATGCCACCGATCGCCATGGCACCGCGACGGTGGCAAGCCCGGACCAACTGCTCCGTGTAAGCACGCATGAACGGCTGGGTCATGGTCACCTGGCCACGGTCAGGGAGCACGAAACGCGGTCCACGGGTACGGAAGTTCTTGATCAGCGAGAAGATGTAGTCCCAACGCCCGGCGTTCAAACCCGAGGCGTGGTCGCGCAGTTCGTACAGGATCTCCTCCATCTCGAACGCCGCCGTGATGGTTTCAATCAGCACCGTGGCGCGGATGGTGCCCTGCGGGATGCCGAGCAGATCCTGGGCCAGGACGAAGATGTCGTTCCACAGGCGGGCTTCGAGGTGGTTCTCGATCTTCGGCAAGTAGAAGTACGGTCCTTGCCCTGGGCGAGCAGGCGGCGCGCGTTGTGGAAGAAGAACAAACCAAAGTCCACGATGCCGCCGGCGATCGGCTTGCCGTCGATCAGCATGTGCTTCTCCGGCAGGTGCCAGCCACGGGGGACGGACCACGATGGTGGGCAGGTCCTCGGCAGCTTTGAGCTTGTATTCCTTGCCCTCAGGGGAGGTGAAATCGATGCGCCGCTCCAAAGCATCGGTCAGGTTCAGCTGGCCTTGGATGACGTTGCGCCACGTCGGTGTGGAGGAGTCTTCCATGTCAGCGAGCCAGACCTTCGCACCCGAGTTCAGGGCGTTGATGGTCATCTTCTTATCCACCGGGCCCGTGATCTCCACGCGGCGGTCCTCCAAACCAGGTGCCGGGGGGAGCCACTCGCCACGACGGGTCGTTCCGGATGCCTCAGTTTCCGGACGGAACCGCGGGTCCTGGCCGGCGGCGATCTGCCCACGGCGGGCGTGCCGTGCCTGCATCAGCTCCTGACGACGATCAGCAGTAGCCTTGTGCAACTTGCCGATGAACTCCAAGCGTCCGGAGTCAAAACCTCGTTCTGCCGGCAAATGGGCTGAGCAGTAATAGTGATGCCATTAATAGTGAAGTTGTCAGTGAAGCTGTTCATGGGAGTGTCCTTTCAGGGACCCAACTGAGTCGCAGTAGATGCCGTTTTGGACGTCCATAACGGCATCTACTGCTATCTAGTTGGGAGAAATTTAGTGGAACTGGCCCTCTTCGGTCGATCCGACCAGTGCGAGGTGGATGCGTTCGGGTTGAGCGCGGTTGCGATGTCGTCGAAGTAGCCGGTGCCGACTTCGCGCTGGTGCTTGGTGGCGGTGTAGCCGCGGGACTCGGAGGCGAATTCCTTTTCCTGGAGCTCGACGTAGGCGCTCATGCCTTCACGGGCGTAGCCGTGGGCGAGGTCGAACATCGAGTAGTTCAGGGCGTGGAAGCCGGCCAGGGTGATGAACTGGAACGTGAAGCCCATGGCACCGAGTTCGCGTTGGAACTTGGCGATGGTGGTGTCGTCCAGGTGCTTGCGCCAGTTGAAGGACGGGGGAGCAGTTGTAGGAGAGCATCTGGTCCGGGAACTCGGCTTTGACCGATTCGGCGAACTTGCGGGCCAGTTCCAGGTCCGGGGGGGTGCCGGTCTCCATCCAGATGAGGTCGGAGTATGGTGCGTAGGCCTTGGCGCGGGCGATGCAGGGTTCGATGCCGTTGCGGACCTTGTAGAAGCCTCGGCGGTACGCTCGCCGGTGGTGAATTCCTGGTCGCGCTCGTCAACGTCTGAGGTGATCAGGGTTGCTGCTTCGGCGTCGGTCCGGGCGATGACCACCGTGGGGGGGGTGTCGGCGACGTCGGCTGCCAGGCGGGCTGCGTTCAGGGTCCGGATGTGCTGCTGGGTGGGAATCAGGACCTTGCCGCCCAGGTGGCCGCACTTCTTTTCGGAAGCGAGCTGGTCTTCCCAGTGACGCCCGAGGCGCCGGCGGTGATCATGGATTTCATGAGTTCGTAGGCGTTCAGCGGGCCACCGAAGCCGGCTTCGGCGTCGGCGACGATCGGGACCAGCCAGTCTTCAACGGTCTTGACGCCCTCGGCGTATTCGATCTGGTCTGCGCGGAGCAGGGCGTTGTTGATGCGGCGGACAACCTGGGGGGGTACAGAGTTGGCCGGGTACAGGGACTGGTCCGGGTAGGTCTGGCCCGAGAGGTTGGCGTCTGCGGCGACCTGCCAGCCGGAAAGGTAGATGGCGCGGAGGCCCGCCTTGACCTGCTGCACTGCCTGATTACCGGTGAGGGCGCCCAATGCATTGGTGTAACCGCCGTTGGGTGCTTCCTCGGTGAGCTGCTTCCAGAGCTTCTCCGAACCACGGCGGGCCAGGGTGTGCTCTTCGGAGACGCGACCGCGGAGGCGGACGACATCAGTAGCCGAGTAATCGCGGGTGACGCCTTCCCAACGCGGGTTGGCGGACCATTCAAGTTCCAGCGCTGCGGCCTGCTCGCCTGCTGTGTCCTGAGCGGACGACTCTGCTGGTTCAAATGAAGCGGTCATCTTTGATCTCCTAGGTGGTGCCCGGGCCGGCCTCCGCTGCGCCTTTGCTGCATCGGCCGGCTTGCCCGGGGGTCTGTATTTCTTTTTCGTAAGACCTACTTTTCTGCACTTCCAAGAGGGTTGCTAGAGGAAAACTATGGAAAGAAATGCACTTCTTCGCGTATTCTCAAGAAATGTCGCCTGTGAGCTGGAATCGCGAAGTCGCGTCGCCGTCGTTGTCCGCTGCGTCCCCCCCGGAACTGGACGTCATCAGCCTTGGCCGCCGCGTGCGCCATCTGCGCAAGCAGGCCGGGCTGACCCTTGACGACTTGAGTGCCGCCGTCGGGACCGCACCGAGCCAGCTGAGCCTTATAGAAAACGGCAAACGCGAACCCAAGTTGGGGGCTCCTTCAGCAGCTCGCTGCCTCACTGAATGTGACCATCGATCAGCTGCTCGGAGCCGAGCCGCCGAGCCGCCGTGCGGCCTTGGAAATTGAGCTGGAACGGTACCAGCGGGGGACCCCTGTATGAGTCCCTCAACCTGCCCAAAATCCGCATCAGCTCGCGGCTTCCGCTGGATGTACTGGAGTCGCAGGTGGGGCTGCTCCAGGAGCTCGAACGCAAACTTAACGAGCAAGTGGCGACGCCGGAAGAAGCCCGCCGCGCGAACGGCGAGTTGCGTGCCATGATGCGCGAGCGCGGCAACTATTTCCCCCCCGAGTACGAGGCCGAGGCGCAGAAGGTCCTCAAGGGGGGTGGGTTACACCACCGGTCCGCTGAGCCAGCACGTCATCGCGGACATCGCCGAGAACCTCGGTTTCACCTTGCACCACGTGGGTGATCTTCCCCCCATTCCACGCGGTCCGTGACCGATTTGAAGAACCGCAGAATTTATCTGACGCAGAACCAACGCCAGGATCATGACCCTCGTTCAGTGCTCCTTCAGGCGCTTGGACACTATGTCCTTGGGCATGAAACCCCCCCGGAATTATGGGGGGGATTTCCTGGCGCAGCGAGTGGCCACCAACTACTTCGCGGCCGCTTTGCTGCTTCCGGAGCAGGCAACGGTGGAGTTCCTGCAAAAGGCCAAGGCCGCCAAGGAAATCGCCGTGGAAGACATCCGGGATGCCTTCGCGGTGTCCTACGAAACTGCCGCGCATCGCTTCACCAATCTGGCCACCAAGCACCTGGGTATCACCACGCACTTTCAGAAGACACACCAGTCCGGCATTATCTACAAGGCATACGAGAACGACGGCGTGACCTTCCCGCAAGATCACACCGGAGCGATTGAAGGCAGCGTCGTGCAAAGCGTGGACCTCGCGTGCGGTGTTTGACGTGCCGGACAAGTTCAGCGCTTACAGCCAATACACGGACACACCCTCAGGCACTTACTGGTGCACGGCCCGCACTGAGCGGTCAGCTGCCGGTGAGTTCTCTTTGAGTATCGGAGTGCCGTACCAACACGTGAAGTGGTTCCGAGGCCGGGAGACCACCGCCCGTGCAACGTCCAACTGCCCGGACCCGAACTGCTGCAAGCGTCCGCCGGCGTCATTGGCGAACGAGTGGGCCGGCAACGCCTGGCCGTCCGCCCGGGCGCATTCGCACCTGCTCGCCGCCATGCCTCCAGGCGCATTCCCCCCCGGCGTGGACGAGACCGAGGTGTACTCGTTCCTGGCGGCGCACTCCGAACGGTGACGCTCGCTCACGTTCCTCGGGCTTGAGCGTGACGCTCGCTCACGTTCCTCGGGCTTGAGCGTGACGCTCTATCACCTTCCGGCAACATTTGGCGATCCCTCTCTCACTTCGGGTGAATTCCATCCTCAAACCGAGCACCATGTGAGAACAACGCCAAACAGGGGGGGATGCGCCATGAAACAAACCGGCAGAGTGACAGCGCTGCTCGCGGCAGCAGCGCTGGTGAGCGGTTCCGCGACTATCAGTGCCTGCGCGCCGCAACCAACCGACGTCGGGCTCCAAACCGCCGACGGCGTGACTCGAGTTTCAGTCCAGACGACGGACTACTCGGCGCAGCTTGCCGCGTTCAATGCGTCGGCGCGCAAGCTCGGCGCCACGCTACTCGCCGATGGCGGCGACTCGGATAACGGCAACGTCGTGTCGTCGCCCGCCAGCCTGCTGATTGCGTTGAGCATGCTTCGGGCCGGGGCATCCGGGGCCACTGCTGCGGAGATGGACGCAGCCCTGGGTTTTCCCGGAGAGGGGCGCGACGAAACGATGAACGCGCTGCTCGCCTCCCTCGAAAAGTTCGACGGCGACCCCGGCTCAGTCGACGAAGAGAACCCGCCGCGTAAGCCGGTCATGCACGCCGCCAACGGGCTGTTCGTTGACAAAGGCGTGCCCACCGGCGAGGCCTTTCTCACCACCCTCGCCAAACATTTCGGCACAGGCGTCTACCCGGTGAACTTTCGGGACGAGGCCGTGACCAAACCAGCAATCGACCAGTGGGTCAGCAGGAACACCGGCGGCCGGATCAAGGAAGCACCCGCACAATACGATCCTGACAACACCTTCAGCCTGCTCAATGCCCTTTACTTCGCCGCCGCCTGGCAAACGCCCTTCGATGCGGACGACACGTCGGACGGCCCCTTCACCAAGGCAGCGGGGGAAGTCATCAACGTGCCAATGATGCACTCTTCGCTCACCATGGCATACGCCGAAGGGCCCGGATGGCGGGCCGTGGATCTGCCTTACGCCGAGGGTTTCATCATGCGTCTGGTACTGCCCGACGGCGGTGCGTCGGGTTCGGTTGGTTCGTCAGGTGCGCCGGAACAGGCCGCCGCTTCTGCGGCAGTGCTGACGGACGTGGCTAAAGGATTGGGTGCAGCCAAACAGGACATGGTCCAGATCAGCCTCCCTAAGTGGGACCACAAGACCACGTTTGAGCTGCGGAAAGTCTTCAAAACGCTCGGACTCAACCAGATGCTGGCCACGGACAAAGATTTCGACGCGATCCAGCAGGGCATGAAGCTGACGCAGGCGGCCCAGGCAGCCAACATCACCGTTGCCGAAAAGGGGACCATTGCCTCCGCGGTGACCCAGATGAATGCGGAGGCCTCCAGTGCCGTGGTTCCGGAGCGGGAGATCGTCCTCGACCACCCCCCCTTCCACTACCAGATCGTTCACGTCGAGACCGGAATGCCCCTGTTCATGGGATGGGTGGCGGACCCGCGAAGCTAGCGGGCCAGACGCTGCACCAGCACCGCGGCGGCTTCGACAACCTCGTCGGCCTCGCGCTTAGTGTGACTGAAGGCCACTTCCTGCCCGGCGACGGTGATGATGTCCGTGATCACGCAACGGTGAGCCTGCCAAGGGTGTCATCGCTGGCGCCCAAGAGCACGGAATTTTGCCGCACCCACTCGCGCCCACGTTCCCGCCGGAGTACCTCGAAACCCGGGGGGGAGTGTCGCCCTCAATGAACACCCGCTCCAAGTGCCGGTGCTTCCAGGTGTAGTCGAAGTAGCTGCGGCTGCCCACGTTGAACAGCGCAAGGGGGGATCGTTCTCACCGGCCTTGCGCGCCTTCGCCACGGACGCGGCGACCAGGCGCTCGTGTTCGTTTTGGTAGTCGTCCCAGAGGCGAGGAAGAGCTCAGTCTTCCCGCCAAAGTGGTGATAGAGGCTGCCCACGCTGGATCCTGCCCGCGCCACGATGTCCGAGATGCTCGCGTCGGTAAAGCCGTGCTCCACGAAAACGCTGGCAGCCGCGTCCAGGAGATTGCGCTGTGTTGCCGCGGTGCGGGTCCACTGCCAGGAGCCGGCAGTGGTGGCTGCATCGGATGTTTTGCGAACCACGCTCTCGCTCCTCTCGCAGGCGGAAGAAGACCGGAGTGTTGCCCGGCCATTTTTTGGAATCTTACTCTGGAGAGAATCCACATAGCCAACACCAAGCCTTGACTGGCCCACAGGGAACAGGAAATAATTCTGGAAGTCTGTTCTAGAAATACATGTTGCGGCGTGTATCCGAATGCTGCGATTTTTGACGTCGAACGCCCCGAAACCCGGGTGCCGTTTTCACCGTCGGGCTGCAACTGGTTGAATCGCTATATAGCGCCAACTGGTCGCAGCCAAACAAGCCAGAGAGGAACGCGGCCTGATGTCCGTTTCAAGCAAGTCGTCCGGGATCACGTCGAACAGGTGGTTCAAACCCGTCGTCGTCACCGCAGGAGCTTTGGTGGTGGCACTGATCCTGGTGCTCGTTGCGCAATGGCTCCGGACCCTCCAGCCCGTGCAGCAGTTCCTCACCGACTACCCGGGGGGGCACTCGGCCATTCCTGAAGGCGCCCCCCCCACAGGGTTCCCGGCCTGGCTTGGCTGGCAGCACTTCCTCAATATGTTCTTTATTGTCCTGATCATCCGGTCGGGCTGGCAGGTGCGCACCACCACCCGCCCGGCTGCCAACTGGACCCGGAACAACAAGGGTTTCATCAAGACCAAGAATCCCCCCCACCAAGATCAGCCTGGACCTATGGTTCCACCTGACTCTGGATGCGCTCTGGTCCTGAACGGCATCATTTTCATCGTGCTGCTTTTCGCTACCGGTCAGTGGCTGAGGATCGTTCCCACCAGCTGGGACGTCTTCCCGAATGCCATCTCGGCCGGGCTGCAGTACGCATCACTGAACTGGCCCGTTGAAAACGGCTGGAACAACTACAACAGCCTCCAGCTCCTCACCTACTTCATCACGGTCTTCATTGCCGCGCCGCTGGCCATCATCACGGGCATCCGGATGTCCGGGGCGTGGCCCAAGAAGGCTGCGATCAACAAGTTCTACCCGATCGAGCTGGCCCGTAAGATCCACTTCCCGGTGATGATCTACTTCGTGGCATTCGTGATCGTCCACGTGACACTGGTGTTGGCAACCGGTGCCCTGCGGAACCTCAACCACATGTACGCCTCCAACGACGACAACAGCAGCTGGTGGGGGGGCTTCGGGATCTTCGCAGCATCCATTGTCTTCACGGCGGCCGCTTGGTTCCTGGCCCGGCCCCTGTTCCTGCGCCCGATCGCCTCGCTCATGGGCAAGGTCTCGCGCTAGCTGGCCCCCCCGCCCTGCCACAGGGCATCAAACGGAGCACCCGAGGACACTCGGTTCTTGATGCCGGCGGTCACGAAAGCCTTCGCCGTTCGGGCAGCTTCCAGCGGCGCCGCACCCTTGGCCAGCTCGGCAGTCACTGCGGCAGCAAGCGAGCAGCCGGCACCGGATACAGCTACCTCGCCGACCTTGGGCGCGCGCAGGACCTCCAGCGTCTCGCCGTCGTAGTAAACGTCGACGGCGTCCGGGCCTTCCAGCCGAACCCCACCCTTGGCAAGGACTGCTGCGCCGCTGATCTCATGGATGCGAATGGCGGCGGCCTTGAGCGACTCTTCATCGGTGATGGTGAGTCCGGACAACGACTCGGCCTCGAAGTGGTTGGGAGTGACGAACGTAGCCAACGGCAGGATCTGCGCCTTCAAGGCTGGTCGGTGTCCAGGGCGTGGCCAGGTTCCTGTCCCTTGCAGATCAGCACCGGGTCCAGCACTACGTGCCTGAAGAAGCCGTCGGTCAGTGCGTTTTCCACGGTGCTGATGGTTGCCGGGCTTCCGAGCATGCCGATCTTCACGGTATCCAGCACGGAAGGTGCGCCGGAAGCGGCACCATATGCCGCCGTCGTGGCTTCCAACTGGTCTGCAATGACTTGCTGGTCCACGGGCACAAAACGATGGTTCCAGTTGTCCTGCGGGTTGAAGGAAACAATGCACGTGAGGTTCGCGATGCCGAACACTCCGAGTTCCTGGAAGGTCTTGAGGTCGGCCTGTGCGCCGGCGCCACCGGTCGCTTCGGAGCCGGCAATGGTCAGGGCAATGGCAGGGGCAACGGCTGAAGTCATGTGTTCCATTTTGCCATTCGCTCGGTCACACACCGATTTTCGCGCCGCCCGGCTAACCGTGCAGGCTTAACCGTGCAGCGCCCGGTAAGTCGCCTCTGCAGCCGGATGCAGGGGGGGCAGGCCAGCTGTGTTGATCAGAGTTTCCGGCTGAGGAATTGAACGCCAGTGCTGGACTTCGGCACCAGATCCTGAGCCTGCCCCACCAGCAACTCCACGATTTGCCGGACAACATGATCCGCCAGATCCCTACGGCACAGAAGCAGGTTGGCCACTCCCACGGTCCACACGGCAGGCGCGTTTCCGTAGCTGTTTGCGGGAATGAGGACGCGGTCGTAGAAGAATTCCGACTGAGCCCGTGTTGCCGGAACGAGCTCGGAGAGGTCGAGGAGACGCACGCCAAGGGACTGTGCCGCGGCAGCGATGGGCGCAGTAGGGACACCTCCGGACTGGATCATCACGTCAATCGAACCGTCTCGCAGTGACGCCAGCGCTTGGTTCAACCCAAGGTTGACCTGGCTCACGGCCCTGCCCGGCCCTGCCGTCGCGCCCGAGAGTCCTGCGGCAGCAATGATCCGGCCGGCCGTCAGGGTAGTGCCCGAGCCCACTTCGCCCACGCCTGCGGTCTTCCCGGCGAGGTCGGCGAAGGTTCGGATGCCGCTGTCCTCGCGCACAATGCAGTGGACGTAGTTTTGGTACACCTTTCCCAGCGCCACCAACTGCCCGTCGTCCTTGCCAAGGGCTGTGGCCTGCGCCGCAGCGTCGGCCAGTGCGACGGCTAGCGTGGCCTCGCCGGATAAGACCCGCTGGATGTTCTCCAGACTTCCGCCGGTGGTCAGCGCGATTGCCTTTTCAGTCACCCTTTCCCGCTGCAGCAGGTCCGCGAGGAGGGCGGCAAACTCTAAGTAGAAGCCGCCGGATTCGCCGCCGGCAACGGTCAGTTCCGGTGGCCCTTCCTCCGGTGTGCAGGCCGCAGTTGATGCGAGCAGGCCGCCGCCCAAGCCGAGCACGGCAACTGCTAATAGGGCGCTTCGCCGGGAGATCGCAGGTAACTCAGGCATGCGAACCGTACCTCGGCCGCGCAAATTCCAGCCGGGCAGTCAGCCCGTGTGGCTCATTCGCTTCCAGGACCAGCTTCGCGCCGTTCGCTTCAGCGAGCCGTTCCACAATGGTCATACCCAGCCCATTACCGGGGGGGATCCTGCTGTGCTGTGGTGCCCGCCAGAATCTGGTGGTGGACGCGGCGAGTTGATCGGCCGGGAGGCCGGGACCGTCGTCGGAAACCTCGACGGCGGTGCTCCCTGCGTCTGCCGGCTCGCCACCGTGATGCGTGCCCCCCCGGAGCGTATTTGAGGGCATTGGCGAGGAGTTCACCCACCATGTGCGCGAGTTCATCCGGGTCACAAACGATCTGGTTTTCCGACGCTGGACCTCCAACGTCAGCTCCGACCCGGCAAGGCGAGCGGCCGGCGTCGCCCTCTCCACTTCACCTTGCAGGACAGGGAAGGGGTCGATGACGGCCAGGCGTTTGTGATCTGATGCCGGCTCCACACGGGCAGAGCCTTCAGAGGCGCGGTGTTCAGCGGTTGCCAGCTTCAGCACGCCGTCGAGCATTTCTTCCACCCGCTCAAGTTCGGCCACGACGCCGGCTGCCGCGTCCTTCTCAGGCTCCGAGTTCAAGGCGAGCTGCAGCAGATCGATCCGAAGCCGAAGCGCCCCCCAACAGGGTTCCGGAGTTGATGTGAAGTATCGGCGATGAGCCGGCGCTGCGACTCCATGCTCCGGGTCACGGTGTCGGCCATGGCCGTGAAGGAGCGGCTTAACTCACGCAATTCAGGCGGACCGGCTTCGGGAAGCTGGCTGGTTTTGCCCGTGGCCGCGAGCTCGTGGACTGCCTTGCTCAGCCGGTGGACCGGGCGCAAAACCCAGGCCGTGATCCGCGACGCCGCTACGAGCAGCAGCATGCCCAGCGCCACAGCGGCAAACCCGACGACGAGCCACCGCTCCCGTAGCTTCTGCCGGGCTGCGTCCAGGTTGACTTCAACAACCACTTCGCCGAGTACCTGGCTGGCCGTGCCGAAGGACCTGGAGATGAAGTCGTTGCCTGTGCCGAACGCCCGGATGGGGGGGTTCAGCGTAGTGTCGCTGAGATTGAGGCTCGCCCGGTTCAGCGCTTCGCTGACCTCTGGTTGGTCCTCGCTGAGGCCCCCCGGAGCGGAGGTCTTCTGTTGGAGCCGGATCAGGATTCCTTCACCATAAAGCTCGGAATAGCGGTCCATCTCGCGCTGCAGTTGGGTTGTGTTGTTGTCCTCTGCGGCGTCGCTGGCCAGTTGCGCAAAGCGGTTGAGGGCTGCGACGCGGTTGATCTGCAGCTCCTGGGTGAGCTCCCTGCTGGCCGATGTCAGGATCACGCTGGATACCGTCACCACAATGACAACAACCAGCAGGCTGAGGATGCCGAGGACGCGGACTTTCACGGTTGCTCTACGCGGTAGCCGACGCCTCGGACGTTGATGATGAACCGGGAAGTTGGAGCTTGGACCTGAGGCCCGTGAGGTGCACGTCCAAGGACCGGGAGTGTGCCAGGAATGCATCGCCCCAGAGTGCGTCCAGGATCTGCTCCCGGGTCACCACCGACCTGCGTTCCTGACCAGCAGGCTGAGGAGGTCGAATTCGGTTGCGGTTAGGGCGAGTTGTCTTGTGCCCACCGAGGCCACCCGGCGATCGAGGTCTACTTCCAAATCTCCGAGGACAATGGCATGCGGAGCTCCTGCCGGAACGGCTGGTGCGCCGGGTGACAGCTTCGATTCTGGCGAGCAATTCCACGAGCTTCACGGGCTTGACCAGGTAGTCATCGGCTCCGGACCGGAGGCCCAGCACCACACTCCGTTCGTCGTCGCGTGCGGTCAGGATCAAGATGGGGGGGATCTGTGTGACCTGGCGCAGTTTGCGCAGGACGTCCAAGCCATCCAGGTCCGGAAGGCCGAGGTCCAGCAGGATCACTTCGTGTTGCCGGTGGGCCAGGAGTGCGTCCTCGCCGCGGGATACCCGGGTGTGCTTGTGGCCGGCGGAGGCGACGGCTGCACTCAAGGCCGACGCATGGCGTCGTCATCCTCGACGATGAGCACGTGCACGGTCAGGGTCCTTTGGCTTGCTGGGCTGGTTCGCGGGTTTGGTTCATGGGTTGGTTCGCGGGTTTTGGTTCGCGGGCTTTGGATCGCGGTTTTGGTTCGCTACTAGAGCTTAACGTTGTGAGGCCCGCTCTGCGCTCTTCGGAGTATCCAAAGGGCGCAAAGCGGGCCTCACAAGGCAGCCAGGTCAGGCGTTGACGAGGTCCTTCTTGTCGTCGTCGTCCTTCGCAGTGCCCTTTGCCGCGAAGGCGTTGCCCTGCTCCGCGTCCAAGTGCGTCGGCTTCTTGTTCTTCAGAGCGAAGATGTACACCAGCAGGGAGATGAAGATCGCAGCCGTGACATAGGTGAAGAACATGTCCACCTGGCCCGACTTCTGCAGGGCCGCACCGATCAGCGGAACCGTCCCGCCGAACAGCGAGTTGGCAATCGCATACCCGAGTCCAACGCCGAGCGCGCGGATGGATGCCGGGAACAGTTCAGCCTTCACCAGCGCGTTGATGGACGTGTAGCCGCCCACCATCAGCAGGCCACCGAACATCAGGAGGAACGCCACGAACGGATCCTTGGTTCCAGCCAGTGTGGAGAGCAGCGGCCACGTGAACAGGACGCCTGTGACGCCGAACCAGATCAGCAACGGCTTGCGGCCGATCTTGTCGGAGAGCATGCCGTACACGGGCTGCAGCAACATGAAGATGAACAGCGCCCAGAAGTTGATCACGGAGGTATCGGTCTTGGCGATGCCGGACGTATCGTTCATGAACTTCAGGATGAAGTTGGTGTACGTGTAGAACGCCACGGTGCCGCCGAGGGTGATGCCGATGCAGATGAGCAGTGGCTTCCAATGCTTGGTGAACAGCAGCTTCATTGTGCCGGGCTGTGCTTCGCCCGCAACCTTGACGTGCGCGGCGCGGAGCTGATCGGAAGAGAGGGTTTCTTCCATGGAACGGCGGAGCCAGAGAACGACCAGCGCAGCCACGCCTCCGATGGCAAACGGAATGCGCCAGCCCCCCCACTCCGTCAGGTCCTCCTTGCTCATGGTGTTCTGCAGGATCACCAGCACCAGGAGGGCCAGCATCTGGCCGCCGATCAGTGTGACGTACTGGAAACTGGAGAAGAAGCCGCGGCGCTTGGCCGTTGCAGCTTCGGACATGTAGGTGGCGCTGGTACCGTACTCGCCGCCCACTGAGAAACCCTGGACCATGCGGATGAACACCAGCAGAATCAGAGCCCAGAGGCCGATGACATCCTGCGTCGGCAAAATGGCGATGGCGAAGGACCCGGCAGACATCATGGTCACGCTGAGTGTCAGCGCAGCCTTGCGGCCCTTGCGGTCGGCGTAGCGGCCGAAGAACCAGCTGCCGATCGGGCGCATGAGGAACGACGTCGAGAAGACGGCCATCGCCTCAAGCCCTGCCTGCAGGTCGTCCGAGGAGTTGAAAAAGTGCGACTGGAAATACGCCGCGAAAACCGTGTAGACGTAGAGGTCGAACCACTCCACGAGGTTGCCCGCGGAGCCCTTGAGGATGTTGCTCACGGCCTTGCGTGTCTGGGCGGCTTCGCTCAGAGTTTCAGCTTGTTGGGTGCTCATCAATGAACCTTCCTGGACGGCGCCTGATACGGCAGCCGTGTCTTGCATGAGTTCGTTCTGTCCATGAAGCTGGTGCTCATGGCGTCCTTGCGCATGGCTCTTCGTCGACTAAGAAAGGCCCTCCAAGGTGAAGAGGACATGTTCCAAACTATGGGTGATGCACGGCACAGCCTAGCTCGCGGGGGGGGATTTCCTAACACTTCCTTAGGTTTCGGCTGGCCCGAGTTGAGGTCCGACGGCGGTCGCTTGCCTTGGATTCCCGGCTGCAGCTTCCGCTGTGGCTTTCCTGAACCGCCGGGGGGGTTATCTTCTTGGCATGGGCGCATTTCTGCGTGTGGCGCGCGCAGTGAAACAGGAGGCAGCCAATGTTCCGCTGCCGCCGGGACAAGTTGCCGGTCTGGTGCTGGATGCAGTCCTCGACCGCTTGCATCCCGTTTCCGTCCCTGAGCGCAGCGTCGGACATAAAGCGGCCGGCGCTGTGTTGGTGCTGGCCGGCGCAGGAATCACCGGTTGGGCGGTTTGGGAGCGCCGGCGTGAAACGGCGGGAAGCTTTCAGCTGGGCCACCCCGAGGCTTAGTGACCACCGGCCCCTATGCTGCGAGCCGCCATCCGATGTATCTCGGGTGGTGGATGATTCACGCAGGGGGGGTGGCGGTCTCCAGGGGGGGTTCTGCCTGGCCCGTGGTGACTATGCTGCTGGAATGCTGGTGGAACATCTGGGCGTGTTGTGGGAAGAATCCATGCTCCGTCAGCGATTTGGCGAGGCATACGCCGACTATGAGCGGGATGTTCCGCGCTATATAGGTTCACCGGCACGGTTGATGCGCACCAGTTTCCAGATGGCAAGGCGGCCAACTCCCGCTGCGACGGCAATCGACGACGAAAACAGAAGTGAACCCGTGGACGAAAATGCGCCGAAAGGCACACACATGAGCATTCCCGCAGCGAAGAATGCGGCCACGTGAAGCCACTGATTCCGAACGCGTCGCAGGGCGAGTCCGAGGATGGAACCTACCGCGGCACCAACTGCCCAGACGGGGAGCAGGCTGTAGATGAAAAAGACAACGGCCCACTCGGGACTCTGGCTGGACAGCAACACACAGAACGTCAGGTGCGCCACGGCGATGCCAGAGTCAGTTCCTTGCCTCCCAGCACCACCCGATCCTTCGGTCCGTAGCGCCATCCGGTGGATGGGCTCCTTGTTGCCGGCGCGTACTCTTCATCGATTGACCAAGGGTTCTGGCTCATGACTACCTCCGGGTGATGTGAGCGAGCGTTTGGTCGCGGGGGGTGATTATGTGGGTGAGCGTTCGGCTGAGGGGGTGATTATGTGAGCGAGCGTTCGTCTCTTCCCTCGGCGATCTGGTTGAGGCACCGGCCAGGGTTGGGTGCTCAAACGCGAACCCGGCGTCGAGCAGTTTCCGGGGGGGCTCCACCCATCGGCTCTTCAGCACAAGCTCTGTTTGTGTGCGGATCAGGATGGCGCCCGCTTCGAGCAGCCACGCGGGTGTTGGGATGCCGAACGGGACACCCATGCTTTGCCGGACAAGTGACATCAGCTCGCGGTTGTCCACAGGATAGGGTGTTGCCGCGTTCACCGGTCCGGTCAGCTCAGTGTGCTCGTGCACGAACAACACCGTCCTAAACAAGTCCTCCACGTGGATCCAACTGAACTTCTGCGTCCCCCCCGGACCCATGTACCCGCCCAGTCCCAGCCGAGCAAGATTCCGGAGCGGCTCATGACACCACCTGCACCCAGAACGATCGCAATCCGAAACGCCACCTTTCGTGTGTCCGGAACTGAAGCTGCCGCCAACTCGTCCTCCCAAGCGCGGGCAACGTCCACGGAGAATCCGCTGCCCAGTTCGCCAGACGCCTCAGGCTGGGGTTCGTCATCCGCGTGTCGGTAAATGGTGCCGGTGCTCGAGTTGATCCAGGTCCGTGGAGGTTCGGCGCAAGCGGCAACCGCACGGCCCAACGCCCATGTCGTCAACACCCGGGAGTCCAGAATTTCCCGCCGGTGCCGCTCGTTGTAACGGCAATTGACGGAGCGTCCGGCGAGGTTCACCAGCAGTTCGGCGCCGTCCAGCGCTTTGCTGATGGCGCCGTCGTCGTGCCATTGAGCGTCAGCCGAAGTGTCCCGCCCGACCGTCCGCACCACCCACCCTTCAGCAACAAACCGACGCCGGAAGTAGCTTCCAATGAAGCCGCTGGCGCCGGCAATCGCCACCGTCCTCCGCATCACGAGTTTTCCTTGACGCTTCGCACGAGCCCCAGGACGTCGTCGAAGACCTTGCTGACACCGGGAATTTTCGCGAGTGACAAGCTCGGGCCACCAGCGGGGGGGCTGCGCCGTCGATTAATTTCCGCGTGCGGCGTTGGCCCTCGGACCGGTCGTAAACCCAGAACAGCGCGACGCCCATGTACGCCAGCCACAGCAGTTCGGCAGATCGCCGCGCAACTTTTTCGCGACGGCGGGGGGGAGGAACCTTCGACGGCGGACCGGAAGATCGCGAGGGAAGCCTCGCGGGCGGCGGTGGACGCCTCGCCGAACGGGTTGACGGGCGAAGCCGGCCGGATCGCGGTCGCAATGAAGTCGGAACCGAACTGGTGGTAGGGAGACATGACGTCCACTCCTGTGTGCAGAACTGCTTTGAGGCGCCCGGCGAGATCCTGGATGCCTTCGAGTGCCTGCGCCGCCACCACGGCGTGTTCGTCCTGCACTTGGATGTAGAGCTCCTGGACGAGTTCGTCCTTTGAGGCGAAGTAGTAGTAGGCGTTGCCGACCGAGACTCCGGCCTCCTGTGCGATGGCGCGCATGGTGGTCTTTTCGAAGCCGATTTCACGGAACATCTTTAGCGCGACGTCGGCCACCAGCTGGCGGGTCTGCTCACTCTTTGCTGCCATGGTGCCGCTCCTCATACTCATTTTTGAACGTGTTCAAGAATGAGTATGCCATGGTTTCTAAACGTGTTCAAAAGTGGGTTTGTGAGCGAGCGTTTGATTTAAGCACGTGGGAGGTGAGCGAGCGTTTGGGTCAAGCACGTGGGAGGTGAGCGAGCGTTGGGGATGAAGGAGTGGGAGAATGGAACCGGTGCCGGGCCGGATGCCCCCCACCAACCCACAGTGCTAATACAGCGGGGTTCCCTCACCAGGGAGCCTGCGCGAACCACTACGAAATGGATGACCCATGCCCTCGCCCTCAGGCTCCAGTACTTTGAGCAAGCCCGCTCCGCGCTTCGCTTCCATCGGTTCCCCCCCGTAT
The DNA here is from genome assembly GCA_001313365.1 of Paenarthrobacter nitroguajacolicus JCM 14115. The sequence goes on along the minus strand of BBFS01000062.1, from coordinate 10,886 downwards.
TTCGGCATCATGCTGGCCATCATGGCCGTGGTGCTGATCCTGTCCAACATCGGCGCTTCCAAGGGCGTGGTGATCGGGCCGATTATCACTGACGGCGGGTTCTTCCTCTTCCCGATCGCCTACATCCTGGGCGACGTGATGAGCGAGGTCTACGGTTTCAAGGTGGCGCGCAAAGCATCATCACTTCGTTCGCGCTCTCGGTGTTTGCATCGCTCTGCTACTGGATCATCATCGTGCTTCCCGGCTTCAGCGACGAGTACGGCACCGCAAAGCAAGCAGCCATCGAAGGTGCTCTGGGCCCGGTTCCGCTGATCGTCCTCGGTTCACTGCTCGCTTTCCTGGCCGGGCAGACCATAAACTCGTGGATCCTGGTGAAGATGAAGGCGCGTACGGGCGAGAAGTCCCTGTGGGCGCGCCTGATGGGCTCATCCGTGGTGGGCGAATTCGTGGACACCTGATCTTTTGCAGCATCGCGGCGTCGGTCATCGGCATCACGGACTTCGGCTCGTTCCTGAACTACGTCCTGGTCGGCTTCGTCTACAAGACGGCCGTGGAGTTCTTGTTCGTCCCCCGTCACCGTGCTGGTGGTTGGTTGGATCAAGAAGCGCGAGCCCAGCTACGGGGGGGTAGCCGCAGCCTAGGCTCGGGCCGAGATCGCCGGAAACGTGTGAGTTCGCCGGAAGTTTCCGCACGCTCACGCACGCTTCCGGCGATCTCGACGTCTACGAGTAGTACCGACCCAGGGTCTCCGCCTTGAACTCGAAGAAGTCCCCCCCGGATTCGATGGCCAGGCGCGCGTCGTCCACCATTTTCACCACGAAGCGCTCGTTATGGATGGAGATCAGGGTTGCCGAGAGCATTTCCTTGGCCTTGAACAGATGGTGGATGTAGGCCCGTGAATAGTTCACGCAGGTGTAGCAGTCGCAGCCGTCCTGCAGTGGCCCGAAATCGGTTTTGTACTTGGCCCCCCCGGACAGGTTGAACCGGCCGTACGGGGGTGTAGAACGCCGAGTTTCGGGCAACACGTGTGGGGGGAGACGCAGTCGAAGGTGTCGGCGCCGTTCTCGATGGCCGTGAAGATGTCGTCCGGTTCGGAGATGCCCAGCAGGTGCCGCGGCTTGTTTTCGGGCAGTTCCTCGTTGCACCAGCGCACAATCGTGCCCAGGTTTTCCTTCTCCAGAGCACCGCCGATCCCGTACCCGTCAAAGGGCATGGCACCCAAATCCTGGCATGCCTTGCGTCGGAGGTCCTCGTATTGGGCGCCTGGATGACGCCGAACAACGCCTGATACGGCTTGTCCACGCGGGATGAAGTCAACGACGCATGCTCCTCCAGGCAGCGCAAAGCCCAGAGCCGCGTCCGTTCCAGCGATTCCTCCTGGTACGCACGCGAGTTCTGCAGCGTTGTGAGCTCGTCGAAGGCGAACATGATGTCCGCGCCGATCTGGTGCTGGACCTGCATTGAGATCTCGGGGGGGAGAACCGGTGACGGTCTCCGTTCAGGTGCGATTTGAACCAGACACCGTCGTCGTCAATGTGCGCCAGCCGCTCCTTGCCGGGCGCTACTGCGTCATCCGGACCGGAGCTGTCCACATTCTTCATATCGATGACCTTCTTGAACCCCCCCGAGCCCAGGCTCATCACCTGGAATCCGCCGGAGTCGGTGAACGTCGGCCCCCGCCCAGTTCATGAACGCGCCAAGCCCGCCAGCGGCGTCGAGAATCTCTGGCCCCCCCGGCTGTAGGTACAGATGGTAGGCGTTGGCAAGCACAGCCTGCGCACCGAGCTCGGCGATGGACTCCGGCAGCACCGCCTTCACGGTTGCCTTGGTCCCGACGGCGATGAACGCTGGTGTCTGGATGGTCCCGTGCGGTGTGGTGATGGTTCCGGTTCGGCCTAGGAAAGCGCCGCCGTTGGCGTCTACCTGAGCGTCCGACGGCGAGCACGTTTCCGTGAGGCGCTTACCCACCGAGAAGGAGAACTCGGATTGCCGGGCAGTCAGCCCTGGCAACCCGGGGGAGCGCAGGCGGAGTGGAAGCCGGAACAGCAGAAGGATCGGACAAAGACGCAGAAGCAGGAAGGGAAGCTGGCACGCTACCAAGTGTGCCAGCTTTACCGCGGGTAACCTGCCGAAAAACCCCTACGAACCGTAGCTCTCAGCCTTCCACTTGTCCCACGAGGACCGGATGTCCGCCAAGGTGTGGGCCCCCAAATCGTAGGTGGAGGCAATCACCATGGAACCGCCGTCGGGCCTTTTCTCCGGAATCGGCAGTTGCTCAGCAACGATCAGCAGCCCGTCCCCCGTGCTCGGCGTAGCTGTGGACGGTGAGGCCCACCTGATGCCGGCTCTTGAACCAGACCTTGCCGGAGATCTTCTCACCCGTGGCAAGCGTGAGCGAGTATTCCTCTCCAACAGGCGGTAAATCCCCCAAGCCCCCAGCTTCTCAATCGCCGGCCCGCCTTTACCCGGCAGGGAGATGAAATGGGTCCGCCGGTGCCCGTGGGGGGGGTGCCGTTCCAGCGCGAACCGCAGCTGATGCAGGAACGTGAGCCAACCCTGAGTGATGTCCTCATCCCACTCGGCCCATTCCGAGTTGTGATCGAGGGCGGCCTGGTGACCCGCACTTCCGTGCCACCGGAGACCGGGTGGAGCTCAAAGACGTCACCGCCGTTGACGGTCAGGCTCGTGTGATCGGGCCCCTCCACAACATCGGTGTTGAAGTAGATCTGTTTGATTTCGTCGGCGAGATCGTCGGCTTCCCAGCCGTGCCATTGAGCCACCAACGACGGTTCACGCAGCATTGTCCAAACCTGCTGCGCGTCGGCATTAACCACAACGCTCAGATTGTTCGTCATGGCCCCCCCGAATCTACCGCCGTTGGCGCCCACATAACAGGTCTTGATATTCCCTAAAAATCGGTACAGGGGAAGCTAGGCGCGCACCGACTCAAGTTCATTGCCGATCCGCCGGGCCAGCTCGTCCTCGTCGATGGTCTTCGATCCACCGTGGGCACGCAGGAACATCAGCGCCTCGAGCCGGAGGAACCGCCATTCACGCTCAGCTTCGTGGTTCCCGTTGTCGATTGCGCGGAAGATTTCCTTGTCGTACAGGTTGGGTTCGTTCAGCGAACGCTGCCTGACCCGGGCATTGATCCGGGCCTTGAAGGGGTCTTCTTCCTGGGACTCGGGGGCGCGCAACAATTTTTCGTAAACAGCGGCGCGCTCGGCTTGCCCGGCTTCGCGGCAAATGAAACTGGATAGCGCCAAGCACGTTCGATCGATGCCCAGCGGTCCAGGTTGCCGTCAAAGGGCAGCACGTTCAGCAAATCGGCGACGGCCAAAGCGTGGTCCGGATCGCGCAGCACAATGCAGAGATCGAAGGCGAGGTCGCTGAGGTCCCGCAGGCAGCTTCCCGACTTGGTATTGATGCCTTTCGCGAGGCGATCCGCCAGGACCTGCACACCGTTCTTACCCTTGTGGTTGGTTGCCGCAGCACGAACCACGGCTTCCGGTGTGCCGTCAGGCTCAGGGATGAGGGCCAGCTCCTCAGCGCTGGGACCGGTGTGCGTCGGCGGCGTTTCCGGGCGTGGAGGAACGACGACGGCGGGACCCGCGGGAGCGTCGGCGTCGCCTCCTGCCGGGGTGCTTGAGTCCGAGGTGCTGGAATCAGGGGTGCTTTCGTCCGCGGCGCTGGAGACGGAGCCGTCGGAGTCAACCGGAACTCCGCCACCCACAGGAACACTGGACCCTACAGCGATCCGTAACGTGCCGCCGTCGACCATTGTCACCAGCAGCAACGCAGCCACGCCGTAATCGTCGTTTTCCACCTCAACGGCGGCAATTTCCTCGGCCGGCCCGTCACCGGGCGGGAACACAAAATCCCCGGGCCGCAGGTCCCCCCCAGCCTGCTTTTCCATGTATTGCTGTGTGGCTGGGCTGTGAGTCATCGGAAGTCCTTTGGTTCTCGTGGGGTCCGCCGTCCAGTCTACAAAGACCAGCTGGCGCAGGGGTCGGGACCCGCTAGAGAACGATGCCCGAGAAAGCCAGGGCCTGCCGGACGAGGTTCCCGCGGCCGCCGTCGAATTCCTGCTGGACGTTCTCGCTCAGCACCTCTTGCGGCGTCATCCACGTGAGTTCCAAAGCGTCCTGGCGGGGTTCGCATTCGCCGGTCACGGGAATGATGTAGGCCAGCGAAACGGCGTGCTGGCGGTCATCAGTGAAGCCTGTCTGAGACGGAGCCGGGAAATATTCGGCCACCGTGAAGGGAACAGGGCTGATGGGCAACTGCGGGAAAGCCAGGGGGCCGAGGTCCTTTTCCATGTGCCGCAAGAGCGCTGCACGAATGGTTTCCCGGTAGAGAACACGGCCGGACACAAGGTAACGGACCATGTTTCCGTCGGCGTCGCCTGAAGGAGGGTGCCCACTTCGTTCACATAACCGAGCGGATCCAACCTGACCGGAACGGCCTCCACGTAGACCATGGGGGGGAGCGGCCGCGGGCTTCGAAGAGGTCTTCATCTGAAAGCCAGCCTGGATACGGGTCGGGTGTACGTACGCTCATGGTTAAGTTCTACCGCATCCCCCAGCCGAACTTCCTTGGCAGCGGCGCCGTGCTGCGGCGTTACGCTCTCGGCTGTATTACGCGGCCGTGACTGGTGACTTCTCCACCACGATCGACGCCGGTGCCGCGCCGCTCACAGCATCCGGGTTGGCGACGTACAGGACGTCTTCGGTGATCCTGGCCTCGATGTCCGCAGCCTTGAGACGCTCAAGCAGTGGTTCCAACTCGCCGTCGTACTCAAACGCGAGGTCGCCGTTGGTGGCGTCCGCGCCGTGAATAATCTGGAGGATTCCGCCGTTCTTGGTGGTGAACGTGGCCGATTCGTCGTCTTCTGTGCGCTGCCGGGCGCCGATGTTGCGGAGAACATTTGCGGAGAATGCCACCAAGGGGGGGCTGACCCACGTTGCTACCACCGTGAGTGCTGGGTCTGCATCGTTTGACGTGGCCCAGCTGCCATCCGCTGCCCGTCGCGCGGGGGGGAAAGCGAAAAACTCGAAACCGTCGTCGGCCGAGATACGCACCGTGGCCCGTAGGAGGCTTCGTGGAGTTCTGCCTGGGTGCCGTCTTCCTCGGTGCGGCGTGCGAATTCCTCCAGGTTTCCCACCTCCACGCTGAAGATGGTGTAGCCATCAAGGGGGGGGTGGCCGTGCTCCAGGCGACCCAACGCGACGCGACCCGAACCGGCGTCGAACTCCTGCCAGTCGCCGTCGTCCACCGTCTTCGCCAAACCCAGCGCCTGCAGCAGCGTGGCCCACTGCTCAAAGTGCGATGTGTAATGGATGGGGCGGGCTCGCAACATTGGTCCTCCTGGCTGGGTCCTCGCGGTTCGGGCGTCCGCTCCCAGCCTATGCCGCGTGGCCCTGCCGGGCACGGTGCGTTTCACAGGAGAATGAACCCATGCCCATTGAACTTGAGGAACTTCTTGTCGCAGACGGCACCGCCTGGCGCGCTTGGCTTTCGGAGCATGCCGCTGAGAGTCCCGGCGTGTGGCTGATCCTGCACAAGAAGGGCGGCAGCATCACTGAGTTGGACTACGACGCCGCCCTGGACGAGGCCCTGTGCTTCGGCTGGATTGACGGCCAAGCGAAGAGCCGCGACGCCGAAAGCTACTTCCAGCGAATGACGCCCCCCCGCGGCCGCAGGAGCATCTGGTCAGCACGGAATGTGGGGCACATTGCGCGACTGGAATCCGAGGGCAAAATGACCGATGCCGGACGAGCTGCCGTCGAGGCCGCAAAAGCGGATGGACGCTGGGAGCCGCCTACGCCGGGCCAGCCGATTCCGTGGTTCCGGATGACCTCGCGGCAGCCATCGCCGCAGTCCCTGAGGCCCAGGCGATGTTCGATTGCCTGACCTCCCAGAACCGCTTCGCCCTCATTCACCGCACCAACGGGGTCAAACGGGCAGACACCCGCGCTCGCAAGATCGCCGGGTTCGTGGAGATGCTTGCCCGCCATGAGGCCCCATACCCGCAAAGGAAGCGTCCCCTTTCCAGCGACAGCTAGAGCGTGGCGGCAGCTTCCAACGCCATCCAAGCTTGAAGCTGAGTTGAAAGCTCGACGGCGGCGCCCACCGGATATGTTTCGCTCGCCGGTCGCTGGGGGTCGAAAGAGAACACGATGGCTGGAGTTCCCCTGCGGCCCTTGGCCTGGTTTGGGTCCTCGCGGCGCCCGGCCCAGAACGCTTCGGCTGTGCTGCGAACCAAGGAATTGGCCGTTTCCCTGGTTGTGGCCGGGAGCCTGGCATCCCGGGCTGCCAAAGCCATATAGCGCAGCAGGATGCCGGTGAAAAGGCCACCATCGCCCGTCCCGTCACCGCGGATGACCTGCGTGCCGGGCAGTGTCAGCTCGCGTTTCACGGCGTCCACAAGCAGGGCGGCCCTGCACAGGTTGTCATCACCGCCCAGTTCCAGCAAGGCACCCAGGACCGGGCCCTGGTTGTAGGTGTAAATGGCCTCATCCACCACCACCTTGCCCTGACTCATCCGAAGCCCGTCCCGATACACCCCCCCACGGTCCGGGTGGAGGAGCTTGCTGTTGAGCCAGTCCACCAACTTCTGTGCGCGCTCTGCGTGGTCTGTCCGGGAGTAGTACAGGGCCACCGGGGGCGGTGGCAGGCGTGTTCTTGAAGTCCCGTTTGGTGCTCCAGAAGGTGCCGCCACCAAAATCTTCTGTTGACGCCGAATCGAACTGCAACGTCAGGCTCTTGCGGACATACGCGTTGCGCCGCCGGCCAGGTTTCCTGGTCTCATCCGCCAGCTTCTCCAGACGCAGCGTGGCGAGTGCCAGCCACGCCATGTCGTCGTAGTAGTCGTTGACGAAGCGCAGCAGATTCCGCAACCGGATTGTGGTGACCAGCCGCGAAGCGAGCCGACCCGCGCTCGGGCGGGAGTCGCCGTCGAACTTTGTTTTACTCGCGAGTTCACGGCGGCCGGCGTCCACCAGGCAGTCGACGTAATGCGCCTGCCACCAGTAGTGCCAGGGGCCGGAGAGACTCTTGATGGTGCGGCTGGGAAGGCTCACTGCACCCAGGTGTGTACCTGGCAGGAGCAGCAGACGCCTGCCGAAGCTTCGGGTCACTGATCGGGCAGCCTGGTTGGCACGCGCCGCCCACTCGGTGGCGTCTGTGGAGGGGGGGCAGGCTTCCCGGCTGGATCGATCTGACTGGACATGCAATTAGCCTAGCCGGGCAGGGGAATTCGCCTTTCAGGGCGGGCAGTGTGCGCTTCCCCACAATTCCAGTTAACATGCATTAACGGATTTGGGTCTGCATCAAGGAGGATGAATGGACATCAAGGGCACGGTCGCGCTGGTAACCGGCGGGGGCATCGGGGCTGGGGCCGCTACCGCGAAGCGCTTGTTCGACGCCGGAGCCTCGGTGGTCCTGGTGGATCTGCCGCAATCGGCTGGTGACGCATATGCGGCCGAACTGAATGCGACACGTTCGGGTGAGGGGGGGAGCCGGGTCCACATGCTGTCTTTGCTCCCGCAGACGTCACCAACGAATCCCAAGTCCAGGCCGCCGTCGATGCCGCCGTAGCTTTGGGACCGCTTCGGATCGTCGTCAATTGCGCAGGCATCGCAACGCCGGGGGAAAGTCCTTGGCCGCGAAGGCGTACTGCCCCCCCTGGAGAACTTCAACAAGGTCATTCAGATCAACCTTGTGGGCACCTTCAACGTGACCCGCTTGGCAGCTGCTGCCATGGTGGAAACCGAGCCCGTCTCCACGGAACTGGGTGGGCCCGAACGCGGCGTCATCATCAACACTGCCTCCGTGGCCGCCTTTGAAGGCCAGATCGGCCAGCCAGCCTACGCCGCATCCAAAGGTGCTGTCGCAGCCATGACGCTCCCCCCCTTGGCGCGGGAGTTCGCGCGTTCACTGATTCGCGTAGCAACCATCGCCCCCCCTGGCATCTTTGAAACGCCCATGATGGCCGGACTTCCCCCCCAAGCGGCCCAGGACTCACTTGGACAGCAGGTCCCGCATCCCGCACGCCTGGGCCGTGCCTCGGAGTACGCAAACCTCGCGGCCCACATCGTGGAAAACGCCATGCTCAACGGGGGGGAGACCATCCGACTCGACGGCGCCATCCGTATGGGACTCAAATAATGGGCGATTACAACGGCATTCCGGGGTCCTTACCTGGAACGGTTTTGCCCGGTAATTCCGGTGCGGGCGGGCCAGGCCCGTCATCCGTAGCGGACCTTCCCACGGCTGACTTCTTCGACTTCGAATCCCTGCTCAGCGTCCAGGAGCAACGGAAACTCAACGAACTCCGGCTTTCCTTGCCTCCGAGATCGCACCATACGCCGGGCAGTGGTGGGAGAAAGCAGAGTTCCCCCCCGAACACATCCTCCCTAAGCTCGCGGCCCTCCGGCTCAGCGCGCCCGCCCAGCGCGGATATACCCACCTTTTCGCCGGCCTGGTCATAGCCGAGATGACACGCGTCGACACTTCGATCGCGACGTTCTTCATGGTTCACCACGACCTCTTCGTGGAGTCGCTGTACGACTTTGGCAGCGACGCCCAGCAGGACCGTTACCTCGACGACGCCTCCAACCTCCGCACTACCGGCGCCTTCGCGCTTACCGAACCGGATCACGCTCCGACGTCGCCGGCGGCATGGAGACCACTGCCCGCCGTGTTGAGCGGGCAGATTCCGACGGCGGCGATTACTGGGTGATTAACGGCGCCAAACGCTGGATTGGGAACGGGACGTTCTGCGACTACATGTTGGTGTGGGCCAAGGACGAAACAGACGGCGCCGTGCGTGCCTTCATCGTTGACGCATCCTTGCCGGGCATCACGCGGAGCCGCATCGAGAACAAGATTGCCCTGCGGACCGTGCAGAACGCCGACATCGTGTTTGTGGACGTGGAGGTAGCTGAGGCAGATCGCTTCGCCGGCATCAGCAGCTTCGTGGACACCAACCACTTGCTCCGTGGCTCCCGCATCATGGTGGCCTGGCAGGCCGTTGGCCAACAACTGGCAGCCTTCGACGTCGCCCGGCAGTACGCCGTCGAACGCATGCAGTTCGGTAAGCCGCTGGCCAAATTCCAGCTCATTCAGCAACACCTTGTGGACATGTTGGGAAACGCGGTGGCCAGTATGGGGATGATGGTCCGAATAGCGCAACTGCAGGAGGACATCTTCACCGATGCGCAAGGAGTGCGGCACGGAGGCGCAGAGATGGCGCAGGTGGCGCTTGCCAAGGCCTACTGCAGCGCAAGGATGCGGGAAACCGTGGCGTTGGGCAGGTCAATCCTGGGCGGGAACGGAATCGTTACCGATTACCGCATCGCGAAGATCTTCGCCGACGCCGAAGCCATCTACACGTACGAAGGCTCCTACGAAATCAACTCGCTGATCGTTGGCCGTGCAGTCACAGGGGTTTCCGCCATCGCCTAGACCTGCCCGGCTCAGACCGCCGTGGCTGTCCGGGCGCTAGTCCTGCGGGAGCTTCTCTCCGGCTTCCACCCGAACATCGATTGAATTGCCCCCCCGGACAGGCATTGGGCATGTGCCGTACGGAGTGAATGCACTCGGGTAGTTGATGGCGCGGTTGAAGTCGATCACCACGGACCCGTCTGGCCGGGGCCGGGGGATGAACACCTTGCGCCATTCGTCCGTGGTCTCTCCGTTGGTTTCATCGTGGAAGGTTACGTTGAGCGCGCCCAGTTTCTCCTCCTCAGCGTGCAACCGGATTTCGTGGGGGGGAACACCCGGTACCCGGAACGCCACTTCGCCCACTGACCGGTGGACACCGTCCACCAAGGGGGGGTTCGCCGTGCCGATGGGCACGTCCTTTGGCTCATCGTAGGATTCAAACCGGCCCTCGATAACCCAGGCGGGGGGGTTGTATTCGTAGGTGGGGGGGACACCTTTGAACCCAGTCAATACGGGGGGGAGTTGTTGTCGCGGGTGCGAACAGCGTACTTGTCGGCGCGCATGGCGAGTTCCACCACAACTTGCTTGCCGTCCTTGCCTCCAAACTGCACCCACATGAGGGACTCTTCGTCCTGAAGTGTGGCCGAGATGGTCCCGTCGACGCCCTGTCCCGTCTCCACGAGCGTGAGCCCATCCGCAGCGCTCGCCGTCAGGAAAGCTGTGGTGCCGTCGGTGGACCACAGGCCAGGGACAAGTTCGACCTCGGAAGGTTCGGCCTCAAGCCATTGGAAAGATGTGAGCGTCAGCCAGCCGTGTTCGGTGGCAAGAGCTGCATTTCGACCTGCACGGAACCGCTCCCAACGGGCGAGTTGGGCGTCGGTTGCGGTGGTAGGCGAGCTCATGGTTCTCCTCGGCGGGTTTGCGTCAGTTCGTGGCGGTTGCACTTGCCTCAACTATGCGCCGGGCTTGGGCATTCCCCCCGAATCCATAAGACCTGAACCGAAGCTATTACCTTGGATCGGCTCGCGCTGGCCCTGATTCATGCCAGCGCGAGCCGGGATTGATGGACGGAAACGATGGGCCGCTCACGACGTGCCCAACCCATCGTCGCCGTGTTGGCTATTGCGGTCGGATTCTTAGTGCGACCGCTGCCCGTACTTCCGGGCACCTGCAAAGGCAAACAGGGATCCCGCGGCCAGAAGCGCCGCAGCAATGAAGATGAACCACTGCCCCTGGGCGCCGGTGTTGGCCAGCTGCTCAGGCTATCCGCCTCGGTGGGTTCCGCAGGTTCCTCGGGAACCACGACAATGGGATGGGTGATGCTCGGGCTCGGCGCCGGAGTTGCGGGGGGGGTGTGCTGATGCTTGGAGTTGTGCTCGGGCTCGGCGTCGCGGGTGCTGTGCTCGCGCTCGGTTCCGGAGTTGCCGAAGGTGTGCTGG
>BBFS01000061.1 GCA_001313365.1 Paenarthrobacter nitroguajacolicus JCM 14115 | reverse complement strand
GGGGACGCGTGGGCAGACAAGGCAGGCGGAACGTCCGGCGTGCTGTGGGGCGCGGGACTGCGCGCCTTTGGCGAGCGGTTGGGAGATGCAGAGACCCCCGACGCCGGATGTCCTCGCCCAGTCTGTTCGAGCCTTCGCGGACCGGATCTCGAACCTTGGAAAAGCCGAGATCGGCGACAAAACCATGATGGATGCGCTGCTGCCCTTTGCATCCTCATTTGAAGACCGCGTCCTGCCGGGCGCTGCTGCCGAGGACGCGTGGGCAGCCGCTGCATCGGACGCTATCGAGGCGGCTGCGTCGACCGCAGGGCTTCGTCCCCTCAAGGGACGCGCCAGGCCGTTGGCCGAGAAGAGCATAGGCACGCCGGATCCCGGCGCGACGTCGCTCGCCATGGTGTTTGCCGCCGTCGGGCCTCACTTCACCGCAATTCCCGTTCCCGCCGCAGCAAGCAATTAGGAGAATTTCCATGCGCATCATTGTGGGCGCCGATGAAGCCGGCGTCGATTACAAGAACCGAATCCTGGCCGACCTTGAGGCTGACTCCCGCATCACGGAGGTCATAGATATCGGCGTGAACCGTGCTGATGAAGACTTCACCAGGCCGTACCCCCCCTACGTTGGCATCGCGGCAGGCGAAATGATCCGCGAGGCAAAGCCGAGCGTGCCATCCTTTTCTGCGGCACAGGGATCGGCGTGGCCATCGCGGCCAACAAGGTCCCCCCCGGGATCAGGGCCACAGCAGCACACGATTCGTTCTCCGTGGAACGCTCAATCCTGTCCAACGACTGCCAGGTCCTCACCATGGGACAGCGCGTTGTGGGCGTGGAGTTGGCCCGTCGCCTGGCCAGGGAGTGGATCGGCTACGCATTCGATCCCGCGTCCGGATCAGCGTCGAAGGTGAAGGTGCTCAGCGACTTTGAGGGCTGCTGAGAACCTCTTGAAGGGCGTTGCGTCGGCGGCGTATTCTCCACGAACAGGCAATTGGGTGTCCTGGCTTCCGTCTGGAGGACGCGCTCATGAATCTACTGAGTCAGGTTCTGGCCGGCGCTACTGCGCTGGCACTGATCAGCGTCGGCTTGATGGAGATCTTCCGGCACGGTGATCAGCGTCTGCACCGGATTTTTCTGATCGAACCTCAGGATGTTCGTGCCGTTCGCATGTGGGCAATGAACGTTGGCGCCTACAACGTAACCTTCGGGGGGGTCGGCATGGCCGTGGGTTTGTGGATGGTGAATTTCGGCAACCCGGCCGGCGGGGGGGCAGCTATCGTCCTTTTTTGCTGCGCGAGCCATGTATTTCTGGGTTTCTGGCTGTGGGTCACGGAAAAGCGCCTGCTTCTAAGCGCTATAGGCAGGCACTCTTCCCAGGCCTTGCTGTGATTTTCTACTTGTTGCTCGGCTGAACCAGCCCAGCCGAACCAACTTCGAGGCCGCCGGGAACCTGGTGCGTCCCATAGCGCTCAGCATGGCCACTACGCATCTGACGGCTGGGCACACCGTGATCATGCCGCAGTATCTCGACTCCGGAGATGAAGTGTTGTTGTTCCGTAGTGTTGCGGAAGAGGCGGGCGCCCGGTTTAGGGAAATCGTCCTGATGGACAGCCGCGAGGCCTCTGTTGAGAGGTTCTATTCCCGCAAGGACAGCCATGATCCCTGGCATTCCCGAGTCACCGCCATTGTGGAACGAGGTGGAGGTTCGCGCCTGTTGGAGTCGATGTATGAGGACCTCGCAATTGGCCTTAATGCCCGTTCAGCTGCCACCACAATTACCAGCCGTAGAGGTGAAATTGAGGAGACCTACGAGAGCCTGGTGGAGGCCCTGGACCTGACCGCTCAATAGGGACAACAAAGAGCTCTACCGGCGGATGAGTCAGTGCCAGTAGAGCCCCTTGCTTGTAACTACTTGATGAGCGCTGCGGCTTGATCCAAGAGTGCACCGGCTGCTTCCGGCCCACCTGCTTCGCCGTTATTGCCGGATGCTGTGGCGGAGATCAGCACACCGTCCTTGATCGCATGTGCAGTGAATAGCGTCCCTGTTCTTCCGTCAGGGAAGGCCATAACGGTCTTGAAACTCACCGTTCCGGGTACGGAGCCTATGCCTTCCGCCTTCTCGGTGGTAGCCGTTATCGATTGCCCCCTCGGCGGAGATTGTCATTCTCCCGCATGCCTCTACCTGGGACTTGCTTGTGTCCAAGCTCGCCTGCAGGACATCGCGTTCCACGCCGGAGGTTAATGCCACAGCGGTCATGAAATCGCCGGTTTTGGCCCGGACCGTGCCTGCAGACGTAGACCCCCCCGCGATGCTGGTACACGCCGAGTGTGCCCAGGTCCTTGCAAGTTGTCGGTTCAATGGCCGCTTGAGTCAGCGCCGGAGGGGATCGTACTGAGCTACCAACTCTTGACCGGAAACTGCAGCACGGGTGCTGCCATCGGCAGCCTTGATCTGCTTGGCAAATTCCACGAGCTCTTCAGTTGAATGCTGCTTAGCGGGGGGGTCGGCGTTGCTGTCGCAGTCTCGCTCGGCGGGGGGGCCGATGCTGGTGCCGCGGTACCGCCACCGCATGCCGTCAGAGCCATGGCTACCAGCGCCGATCCCGCAAATCCGAGCAACAAATTCTTCTTCACTTATTCCCCCAATAATCTTCGTGATGCGCCCGCGGATGCGGACCAAACAACCCTACTGTCCCGGTTCTTCTATCCAGGCCAGGCCACGCAGTCGGCTAGAAGCCGCCACCACCGGCACCTGTTTCGCCAGCCATGTTGGCAAAGCGTGAGTAGTGGCCCTGGAAGGCAACCACTATGTCCTTGGTGGGACCGTTACGGTGCTTGGCGATGAGAATGTCTGCCTCCCCGGCGCGGGGGCGATTCCTTGTCGTAGACATCTTCGCGGTGCAGCAGGATGACCATGTCGGCGTCCTGCTCGATGGAGCCGGATTCACGGAGGTCGGACACCATGGGGCGCTTGTCCTGGCGCTGCTCGGAACCACGGTTCAGCTGTGACAGTGCGATGACGGGAACCTGCAGCTCCTTGGCTAGCAGCTTGAGGGCGCGGGAGAACTCGGAGACTTCCTGCTGGCGGGATTCAACTTTTTTACCGGAGCTCATGAGCTGGAGGTAGTCGAGGATCACGAGTTTGAGGTCGTGCTGCTGCTTCAAGCGGCGGCACTTGGCACGGATTTCCATGAGGGACATGTTGGGGGCTGTCGTCAATAAACAGCGGAGCATCGTTCATGCGGCCCATGGTGGTGGCGATTTTGGACCACTGCTCGTCCTTGATGGTGCCCTTGCGCAGATCCTGCAGGCCAATGGTCGCTTCTGCGGAGAGAAGACGCATGGCGATCTCGTTCCGGCCCATTTCCAGGGAGAACATAACCGTGGCCAGGTTGTTCTTGATGGCCGCAGATCGGGCAAAGTCCAGCGCGAACGTGGACTTACCCACCGCAGGACGGGCCGCGATAACAATCATCTGGCCGGGGGGGTGGAGTCCGTGCGTCAGCTCGTCCAGCTCGTAGAAGCCGGTAGGAACGCCCGTCATGCCTTCGCCGCGGTGGCCAGACGCTTCAATCTCATCCACAGTGGACTCCATGACGTCCTTCAACGCCACGTAGTCCTCGGCAGTCCGCTTCTCAGCTACCGCGTACACCTCGGCCTGGGCCTGGTTGACGAGGTCTTCCACTTCGCCGTCCTGCCCGTAGCCCATCTGGACGATCTTGGTGCCGGCGTTGACCAAGCGGCGCAGCACTGCGCGTTCCGCAACGATCTCGGCATAATAGCCGGCGTTGGCCGCGGTGGGGGGGACAGTCTGGATGAGCTCGTGGAGGTAGGCCGGACCGCCGATCCGGTTGATCTCACCACGTTTGGTCAGTTCATCTGAGACGGTGACGGCGTCGGCAGGTTCGCCACGGCCGTAGAGATCAATAATGGACTCGTAGATGGTCTCGTGTGCTGGACGGTAGAAGTCGTGCCCACGGACGATTTCGACTACGTCGGCGATGGCGTCCTTGGAGAGCATCATTCCGCCGAGCACCGACTGTTCAGCAGGGATGTCCTGCGGAGGTTTCCGGCTCGAGTCCGAAGCGCGTGAGCCCTCGATTGAGTCCAAGTGCGTAACTGACAAAGCCGTCCTCCATTTGTGTACCGCTGCAGGTTGTACTTCCTGGCGGCCCGTAAAGCGCAGTGTGGCTATAAGGTCCGCCTGGTGCATCCCACGATGTCAGGCAGGTCCGACAGAATAGCCATATCCACAAGTTATCCACAGTCGGTTCCGTGGACCCGTCACAAGCAGTGACTTTATGGGAGTCCGGGAAACCCAGCGCGGGATATTCATGCCCAAAATGGACACTTCAGACACGTTACAGCAGGCGCCGGATACCCCCCCTGTGGAAAACCTGTGGAATACAAGCTCCACGTTGTGCACAGACTGTGCGTTACCCTGTGGATAGAGAAATTCTTTTACGGGAAAATAGCCTCTGACCTGCGGAAACACTCTTCACAAGCTGTGGACCCAAGAAAGATTTGGGCGGAACTAATCCACAGAGGCCGCATCCCGCTGGGTCATCCGTACGCGGAAAATCATGCTAAACATGCCGAAATTGTGATGCATCTTACAGATGGGGGGGCCTTAATTTGACACATCTCTCTCAGAAGCCTATGCCGGAAGTGGAATGTGCTGTGGATAACCAACTTCTGGCATAAGCTCTAAGCATGGGGGGGATGAACATTGGTGACGTACTGACGATTGTCCTTCCGCTTCTTGTCCTGGTGGGCCTGCTGTGGGCACTCACCGCGGCCTTCAAACCACGCGACACAGGCCTCTCGGACGCCGAGAAGTATCAGCGGGAACTAGCGGCACGTTCCGCTGCGCACCAAGCGTCCCAAGTGCAGGAAGCGCTGGCCCTCCGCGCTCGAATCGAAGCCACTACCAAGCCGAGCCAGAACGTGGCCAGCCAAAGGGAACAGGCCGAGAACGCCAGGACCCCCCCATCCAAGCCCAGACAGGGCGCCCAGGCGGCCAAACGGGACATCAGCCCGCCGTACTTCCCAATGGTCAGCTGAACCCGCAACTCGCCTTCGAGCTACAGAACCTGGTCCGGAGCGGGAAAAAGATCGAGGCCATCAAAGTCCTGCGCCAAGCCACCCACTCAGATTTACTTACCGCCAAGAACTACGTAGATCGGCTCTGACAACGCCATGGATTCCATCCTCATCCCGCTCCTGATCCTCATTGCGGTCATTGCGGGCGTGCTCCTGCTTATTCGCTCCTTCACCAAGCGCTCGACTGAAAGCAAGGCCAGCATCGCAGCGGCGAATGCACCCAAGGACCCACTGGAGCTGGCACAGGAGTCCGCGGCCAAACTCAACCAGGAGCAGCACCGACAGCTTTACTCGCTCATTGCCCAAGGACAGGGCATGGCGGCGATCAAGCTTTACCTCCAGGCGACTGGAGAGGGCCTACGGGCCTCGCGCAACGCCGTCGGCGCTCTTGCGGCGCACCCCCCAGCCGTTCACGCCAGAGGCCATTCCCAAAGACTTGCTTGCCGATGACGACGACGAACCCGAGCGCTTCCCCCCCTACAGGTACAGGGCGATCGTCAGCAAAGGCGATGTCACCCGGGAAGTGAGCAGCAACATGCTCAACGACGAGATCTACGGACGAATCCGGACGCTGGCAAAAAGCGGTGACGTTGAGGGCGCGGCTCTTGCTTTGACGCGCCACTCAGACATCAACATCAAGCAGGCCCGCGAGTTCATCGAGCTCTTGGACGACTAAATACTAGAAGTCGAACAAGTCGCCCAGGAAGCCTTCCTTCTTCTTGCGCTTCCGGCCGTACTGGTCGCGATCGTAGCCGTCGCGGCGATCGTTGTCCCTCCGGTCGTAGTCGCGCCTGTCCCTATCGTCGTACCTCGGCTGTTGGGGGGGCCGCGACTCAAAGGGATTGTAGATGGGTGGCGGCGCGATAGGAGGCTGGGACGGCGCGGCGGCGGGCCGGGCCGGAGCTGGGATGGTTTCCGCCGCGACGCGATCAATGATCTTGTCCAGCTCCCCCACGATCCAGCCACACACCCCTGCACTGCGGGCAGTAGTCGATCTCCACGCCGCTTCGTTCGCTCATCACCAGGTCAATGGAATCCACAGGACACTTCATGTTTGCCCCCCCAACGATCGGACCGGGTAATAAGTTCGCCCTATCTGCCGGCTGAGATCCCGGCAAGCAGCTGTTCGAACGGCAGCGACTCGAGCGAGTCGTTCTTGCGGCGCGGCTGCGGCCCGCTCAACAGCTGCACGAGTTCACCCGCGGCCCGGTCTACGCGCACCGAGAGGGGGCGAGGCGCCGTCGTCGGTGTTTCCCCCCCAGTCCTGGGGCCCTGCGAAGACGCCGGTGGCTGCGATCCTGGTGCGCAAGTAGCTGAACAGGGGACGCATTGCGTAGTCGAGGACCATCTGGTGGCGGTCGGTGCCGCCCGTAGCGCCAAGCACCACAGCCTTGCCTTCCAACGACTTCGGGTCCAGGACGTCGATGAACGACTTGAACAGACCGCTGTAGGACGCACTGAATACTGGGCTGACCGCGATGATGGCGTCGGAATCCTCGACGCCGGCAATCACGTCCGCGAGGCGCGGTGCGGCATAGCCGGTGACGAAGTTGTTGGCGATGTCCACCGCGAGATCGCGCAGTTCAACAACGTCAATCTTCGCGTCGTACCTGCCGCGCGCAGTTGCCGCTCAGCGGAGGCGGCCAGCTGGTCGGCCAGCAAGCGGCTCGACGACGGGACGCCGAGTCCGGCGGAAAGTACGGTGATGCGGCGGGTTTCCATGGCATTCTCCTGTTGCTCGTTCATCCAGCTTACATGCGTTTGCATCTAAATCAATGAACAGGAGCGTGCTCGGAAGTATTCCCGGAAGACCCTGGCGCCCCTACACCCGCGCCAGGAAGGACTCCGTGATTGCCACCTTGGATCTCGACGAACGTGGCATTCAATGGCAGCAAGTCGCGGGAAGCGTCGATCTTAGCTGGCGTACTCAGTCCGTCTTCGGAACCCGAGATGGAAAGGACCGGCAGCCCCCCCGCGCGGTCGCGCATCGAGTCCAACGGGTAGGAGGCGTAGAGGAGCAAACCGTT
Organism: Paenarthrobacter nitroguajacolicus JCM 14115; assembly: GCA_001313365.1. The sequence goes on along the minus strand of BBFS01000061.1, from coordinate 22,027 downwards.
CACGTCCGGATTGCCCAACGCGAAGGTGCTCGCGCTGACTCCGCCGAGCGAATGACCTCCAACAGTCCACGAGGAGATTTCAGGGTGGTCAGTCATGACCCCGCGGGCCTGATTTCCGTCCAGCAGGCTAAGGTTCAGAGGCGTCTTGAGGATCACCACGAGGGCCCCCCCGGCATCCACTGCCGGCTTAAGGATGTCCGCATACGCGCGCGCTTCAACGCGGGCACCCGGATAGAAGATCAGCCCCTCGGTGGCAGACGCCCCGTCCGGAGCCATGGTGATGGCCGTCGGCGACTCCGTCATGGAGCTCGCGATCCGGCTTCAGCCCCAACGCCGGCTTGGTATGCGAAGGGATTCAGCCACACCAGCATGGCCACGAGGCCCAGAACGCCGACGCGGCCAAGCCACGCTCCAACCGCCCTCACAACCGAACGCTTACGGAGCGCGTCGCGGCGGCGGCGCCACAGCAGGACACCCCCCCAAAGAGCTCCGACGACGGCGGCCGTCACCAACAGTGCAGGCAGGAGCGGATGACCACGCAGCACCGCAGGATTGCCGATCAGCATCCACGCCGGAACAAGGACCAAAACCCCCCGGCGCATACGGCCGAAGCCCAGAAGAGAACGGACTGGCGCGCGGCGGGAAGGGCCTCAGGGGAGGAAGTCATACAGCAATAATAGTTCCATCATGGAGATACTTTGAATTACCCTGACTTCCTCCCGGCAGTTACTGCTCGGGGGGGCGTGCGTGGAGAGGAAGTCGAATGTCTTGTCCCGCGCCTCGCGCGCCTCGTCGAAGTTCAGGTGGAACTGGTACTCGTGCGGCAGTTCAGGCTCGTGGGTAGCCGGCCAGAAGAGCTCGGTCACCGGGACTCCCGCGTCCTTCAGCCGGTTGCTGTAGGGAACGGACTGAAGCCAGGTGAGCCCGTCGCCGTTGCCGCCGCTGATGAACGTCGGCGGGAAGTCGTCGGTCACGAAATCGATAGTTGACATGGTTGCGCCAGCGTACGTAGCGGACCAATCCTTCGTGCCCGTGTATGCCCACAAGGACGTCTTGAAACCCCCCCAGGCGACGATTCCGCTGAGGTCCGCCATGGCCCGAAGGTCATAGACACCGCAATGCAGGATGGTGGCCGCCAGCTCCGACTTCTGTAGGGCAGGCTGGATTCCCATCAGGTTGGCGTACTCCGGATTAACGGTGAGCGTGGTCATCTGGCTGGCAAGCTGCGCACCGGCAGAGTCGCCAGCCAGGACGATGCGGCTGGTGTCCACGTTCAGCTCGGCGGCATGGGCCTTGATATAGGCAAGGGCTTCATTGATGTCGCCCACAGCCGTGGGATAGGTGGCCTCGGGGGGGCAATTGGATAACTCATGCCAATGGTGGTGTAGCCTCGGCCGCAATGATCTGGAGATAGGGATTCACATCTCGCTGTGCCCCGGAAATCCAAGCACCGCCATGAATCCACACCACGGTAGGAAGTGGCGCAGTAGTGCCTGCAGGACTGAAGACATCGAAGGTGGAACCTGGCTTGTACACGACACCAGGTTGGGTTTGGAGTGGTGTATCCGGAACGTACGGCGTCATTTCGTCGATGGTTGCCTGCGCCCCCGCGCTCAAAAACACTTCGGATCAGCATGGCCGAAGGCCATGGCGTTGCCGAAAGTGCCAGTGCGACGATCAGCACCAGCAAAATCGCCAACTCGAGTTTTCGTTGCCGCGTAGACCGCTTCCGGTGGGTCTTCGAGGGCAACCCCCTTTCCGACTGGCCCACTCTGCCTCGTGCTCGCTTGAATTGATTCCAACGGCCCCCATCACACACTCCCCCGGTCGGCGCATCTGAGGACCATGCTAAGGCTGAAGGCGTCCCCGAGGGTCAGGACAGCGGCCGCGCCGCCTGCAGCAGGACCCCTTCGCCGCCGTCGAACGTTACCGTGTGAAATCCAGGTCCCCCCCGGGCTACCTCAAGAAATCCCCCCCACTTCCGGTGCAAAGCAAGCGACGCCGCGTTTTGCGCGTTGACCACAAACCAAGCGCGCTCAGCCCGCTCCCAAATCCACGCCATACAGGCGCCCGTCAGTTCCGCGGCTACTCCAAGGCGCCGAAAATCCGGCCGCACGGTTACACCGCCCAAGTAGTGACCGGCCAACGCAGGGCCGTCGTCATAGTCCCAGTGGTGGGTTTTGGCCCAACCCACGACGCCGATCCCTCCTCCCGCATTCGCGTCGCCTTGCGCTTCGGCGACGACGACGAGACGTGTGGGGGGGTCCGCGACCGCGGCACTGATACTCGCGGCGAATCGCGCGGCGTCGGCGGGTGCCGTGCGCCCGGCATCCAGATCCGCAGCGAGGATGCCAGGTGCGTCGACGGGGCGGGCGGGCCGGATCACGAAGGTCATGTCCTTGAGTCTAGTTTCCGAAAAGGCTTGCATTATGAGTTCAAACTCATAATATGGGATTAGAGATGTGGCCTGCCTCACGATGCCCGCATCAGATTCAGCCTTCAAAGTGGAAGGCCCAACGATCGGATTTCCCCCCCATGTCAGACATTGCTGTTCTGATCAACACAGCTGTGGCAGTCCTGGCCGCTGTCCTGTTGATCGTCCGCTTCCGGGTCAACCCGGTGATTTCCCTGATCCTCGCGTCCGTTTACCTTGGCCTGGCTGTGGGCCTCGGCGTTGAGGAAACCGTCAAAACCATCACCGGCGGTTTCGGCGAAATTATGGTGGACGTCGGCCTGCTCATCGCTTTCGGCGTCCTGATGGGCTCCATCCTCAATCAGAGCGGCGCGATCCGCAGGCTCGTGGAACACCTCCTCAAAACATTCGGCCCCAAGCGCCTCCCCTACACCATGGGCCTGGCCATCGGAACGGTTCTGCAGTCGATTTTCCTCGACGTGTTGCTGGTCATTTCGGCTCCGCTTGCCCGCAAGTTGGCACCGAAAATCGGCAAGCTCGGCACGGCACGAATGGCTACGGCCATGGCTATTGCGCTGGAATGCGGCATCGTTTTCACCGTTCCCGGCGTCGCCTCTCTCGCGCTGGCCGGCCTCCTGAATGTGCCGCTCGGCAAGATGCTGCTCTTCGGCTTGCTCCTTGTGATCCCCCCCACGATCATCATCTCGATTGCCATCATGACGTTCCTGTTCCGTCGCGGATTCTGGAATGAGGCCAAGGACGAGGACCACACGTTCGTGGCTGAGGAGGACAGCGAAGGCGAAGAACCCGCGGACAATGGCCTGGCATCGGTGCCGACCACCAACAACGAACGTGGCGCAACGGCATCAAGCGCCCAGCCTGCCGGCGGAAGTGTCGCCGTCGTCGAACGCGAGCGCAAAGAAGCCCCGCTGCTCCTGCTGTTCGCGCCGCTGCTGACGTCCCTGCTCCTCATTGGTGCCGGGGGGGCCATCCTGGAGATCTTCGAGATTCAGCTCCCTTGGCTGCAGCTCCTCGGTGAGCCCGTGATTGCCCTGCTGATCGGCCTTATCGGCACCTGCTTGGTGACCCGCGCGGCCATAGGACAGAAAAAAGTTGAGGAGGCCATCGCGGTCGGTTTCAAGGAAAGCGGTCAGATCCTGATCCTCACCGGTGTGGGCGGATCGCTGGCCGCAACGGTCGCGGCTGCTGGTCTGGGTGACATTCTGGGCGGATTCTTCTCCGCGAGCACGGTGGCCCCCGCTGCTGGTGGTCTGGGCAATCGCTGCAGTGCTGCACATCGCCGTCGGGTCCGTTACTTTGTCTGCCATCACGGCGGCCGGTCTGCTTGCGCCCATCGCTCCAGCCATTGGACTTGATCCTGTACTGCTGGCCCTGGCGGCAGGTGCGGGATCGCTCTTCATGGTTCACGTCACCAGCAACACGTTCTGGCTCCTGCAGTCACTTTTGGGCCAGAGTGTGAGGGGGGGTGCACTCAAATCGGTCACGGTGGGAGTGTCCGTAGCCTCCGTGGTGGCGATCCTCCTGATCCTGCCCATGAGCCTGCTGTTCTGACCGGCCCCGCTTACCGCCTACCCACCACGCACGAAAGAAGACCATGACACACCAAACAATCGCCCCTCTGGACGGCGTCCGGGTCCTGGAACTCGGTAACTACATCGCCGCGCCCACGGCCGGCAGGCTGCTGGCCGACTTCGGAGCTGAGGTCATCAAAGTGGAGCGGCCCGGTACCGGCGACGAACTGCGCAACTGGCGCCTCCACAAAGGCAACACGTCCATGCTCTACCGCACGCTGAACCGCAACAAAAAGTCCGTGGTCCTGGATCTGCGCACAGAGGCAGGCAAGCAGGCTGTGCTGGAACTGGTGGCCAAGTGCGACATCCTGCTGGAGAACTTCCGCCCCCCCGGCACTTTGGAAAAGTGGGGCTTGGGCCCGGAGGTCCTCAATGAAGCCAATCCGGACCTGATCGTCACCCGCATTTCTGCCTTCGGGCAGACCGGGCCACTGTCCGAGCGGCCAGGTTTCGCCGCCGTCGCCGAAGCTTATGGCGGGTTCCGCAACCTGGTGGGCGACCCGGACCGCGCACCGGTGCGTGTGGGCGTCTCCATCGGGGACTCGATCGCGGGCCTGTACGCCGCCTTCGGCTCCATGATGAGCCTGTACCAGCGTGAAGCACGACGACGGGACTCGGCCGGCGCGGTTCCGCTCACCGAGCGCATCATCGACGTCGCGCTGAATGAGGCCATGTTTTCCATGATGGAATCGCTGATCCCGGACTATCAGGCCTACGGCGTAGACCGGCAGCGTGTTGGTGGCCGGATGGAAGGTATCGCACCTTCCAACGCGTACGTGTGCAAGGACGGTGCGAGCATCGTGGTTGCCGGCAACGGTGACTCGATTTACCAGCGCTACATGCAGACAATCGGCCGCCCGGACCTCGCAGAGGACCCTTCCCTGCAAACGAATGCCGGGCGCTGGGCGAAACGCGAAGAACTGGATCAGGCAATCGGCGAGTGGGCAGCGACCCTTTCAGGAGCTGACGCCCTGGCAGCCCTCGAAGCCGCCGGTGTCCCCGCCGGCCCCCCCATTTACACCGCGGCCGATATCAGCACAGACACCCAGTACGCCGCGCGCAACATGATCCAGAAATTCGACGTTTCCACAGGCGAGGAAGTCCTCCCCGGCGTCGGATTCCCGGGCATTGTTCCGGTGATCGGGGACCAGTCCCTGCCCATTCGGAACCTGGGCCCGGACCTGGGCGAAAACACGCAAGAAATCCTTGGCGGACTCCTGAACATGGATGCCGCACAGATCGATGCGGCTTCCGGCCGCGAGGAGGCCCTCCGACCATGAACCGCTTTGAAAGCCCCCTTGCCTCAACGCTGGGCAACGTTCTCTTGCGGGACGTCACCCTGCGCGACGGACTCCAGCTCACCGGCAAGCTCCTACCTGCGGAGCAGAAGATCGAGACCGTACGGGAACTGCTGCGACTGGGAGTGCCCGCGATCGAGCTGGGTTCCATGGCCCGCGCAGACCTGGTCCCCACCATGGCCAACACGCTGGAAGTGGTCCAAGCCCTCACCCCCTGAGGAACTGGAAAAATGCTGGATTTGGGTGGCGACACCGGGCCACGTTGCCAAGCATCCGCCGCCGGAGCGCGGAACTTCCAGTACTGTTTGTCTGCCTCGGATTCGCACAATAGAGCGAACATCGGGCGGACTACGGACGAGAGCTTGGCTGCCTTGCCTGAGGCCGTCGAGTACGCGCGAGCTGTTGATGGCCAGATCCAACTGTGCATCGCCACGTCCTTCACCTGCCCGTTCGAGGGTTACGTTCCGGAGGAACGCATACTCTCCATCGCCAACGATCCCCCCCGCGCCGAAGGCACCACGGACATCGTCATCTGCGACACCCTGGGGCAAGCCGTGCCGGCGCAGGTAGCGCGGCTCATCTCCCGCGTGCGCGACGAGTCCCCCCCTGCCCGGCGGATCGTGTACCACGGACACGACACTTGGGGCCTGGGCGTGGCAAACACGCTCGCCGCCATCCAAGCCGGTGCTGCCATGGTGGACGGCGCCCTCGGTGGCTTGGGCGGTTGCCCATTCGCGCCGGGCGCAGTGGCAACACTTCCAGCGAAGACATCTTGTTCGCGACCCGTCCTGGGTGGCTCACTCCGGACGTCTTCGGCAAGCTGGTGGCGCTTTCGGAAAAGCTGCTGGCCGAACTGGGCGAACCGAACCGCTCCAAGGCAGCCCAGGGAGCTCGTTCCAAAGCTGAGGCCTTTGACTGGGTCATGCCAGTTTCCGCTAATCAGCCAGCCTCCGCTGGAGGCAACTGACCATGGGGCACCATTTTCTGGTCACCACGGCCATCCCGGAACCTGGACTGCAACTACTGTCCGACGCCGGTCAGGTCACCATCCTGCCCGAGCCGCCTCATTACACGACGCTCTCCGCACTGTGCGCCACAGGCGATTACGACGTCGTGCTGACTCAACTCCGCGACGTCATCGATGAGCCTCTGTTGGCGAAAGCCGCGTGAAAGGTGTCTCCAACTTTGCGGTGGGCTACAACAACATCGACGTCGACGCCGCCAGTCGGCACGGCATCCTGGTGGGCAACACACCCGGTGTTCTGACAGACGCCACCGCGGACATCGCCATGCTCCTCATCCTCGGCACAGCGCGCCGCGTGGTGGAAGCGGACAGAGTAGTTCGTGAGGGACAATTCCTCGGGTGGGAGCCTGAGTTCATGTTGGGCCGGGATGTCTCCGGCGCCGTCCTCGGGCTCGCTGGTTTCGGCAGGATCGCCCGCGCCGTTGCTCGACGTGCCTGGGATTCGGCATGGAAGTTCTGTTCTCACCACGTCCTCCTGGCGACCGCCCGGTAACCGATGATGAATTGGGCGAGTTCGCGGGCAGGGTCCGACAAGTACCTTGGGGGGGATCACTGGTGGAAAGCAGCGATTTCCTGTCCCTGCACGTTCCACTCAACGAGCAAACCAGGCATCTTGTGGACGCGTCTGTCATGCATCGGATGAAGCCGGACGCTATTCTCATCAACACCGCCCGCGGACCGGTGGTCGACGAGGCGGCCCTGGTAGAGGCACTCCGTGACGGCGTAATCGGGGGGCGCTGGCTTGGATGTCTTCGAGGACGAGCCACAACTCGCCCCCCCCGGCCTTGCCGAGTTGCCCAACACGGTCCTCCTGCCCCCCCACGTGGGTAGTGCAACCGTCCCGGTGCGTGCCAGATGGCCAGGCTTAGCGCCCTCAACGCGATCGCCATCGCCGAAGGCCGCCTGCCGCTCCACCCCCCCGTCAATCCGCTCGTGCGAGCATGAGCATCCTGGTCGCCCCGGACAGCTTCAAGGGCAGGCTCTCGCTTCTGCCTTTAGTTGTTCCGGCCAGCCCCGCCCGCAGCCATGAGTTCAAGGCGCCTGAGAGTCTCACGGTTTCGTACGGAAATCATGGGATCCCGCAGCTTTGGGCACCACTTTTCCTGGCCCACGCACGGCATCCTCGGCAATGGAGACGCGGCATTGATGGCCTCCGAGGTCCTCGAGGGTGATCAGCACCTTTGCCTCGCCCAAGGGCCACCCCCCTGGCGAGAAGCTCCAACTTTTGGCCAGGTTCCATGCTTGTCACCCGGGTACTGTCATCTATGAGAAAAGGCCAAGAGCCCACGGAATGGTGCAACTTTGCGCCAACCTGCGGCCACTGCTCATCCACGGCGCGGATTCTTGAGGCACCCACAACCCAGCCGGAATAGAGCCAACCATCCTCGATGACCTTCCAGATGTCAGCGGCAGGGGGGGATTTGAACAGCTGCGTCACGGTAGACATTGTGTTCCTCTCTGCGTGCACATCAAGAAATGGCTGGACACTAAGCTAAGCATGCTTAGTGTTGGCTCGCCAACATGTTTCAGGGAGTTGGTTTGCTCGCCTTGCCATCCAGCCAGAGCGTGTCCGAATCGTCTCGGTGGGTCCCGTCCGATCCCACGTGCTTGCTGTCGATCTTTGGCCCCTTCTTGATGACGTGCACCAAAGCCATGCCGTGGCCACGGCCAAGATCGTAGTCAGCCTTGAGCCATTCAAGGATGGTCCCGGCTTTAACCGAAGGGTCGTTGAATCCCTTGGTTTCCGCAATTTCAACCAGTTGCCGCGGTGTGAGCCCGGTTTTGTCTTCAATAGCGTCGAGGTAAGCCTGGAATGACATCAGTGTCGCCTTTCGCTTATTAACTTCATGGGCGGAATTCGAAGAAACGCGTGAGCCACATCTTACTGGCACCAACCCTCCGGCCTGGGGGCTTTGATGCACGGCTCGCTAAGGTAGGACCCAATAAGGCATCAGCGTCACAGAGAAGGATGACCGATGGATCAGAGCATTGCATTGCTGGCGTGCCTAGGCTGTTTGCTCCTGGTCATGGTGACCGTTTTCATCTTGAACATGATCTGGCAGCGCAGGCATCGGCGGACGCGGCCGCCACGGCACCAGGGAGTGGCAAAATCCCAGCGCGGCCGGATCTATAAGAACCCGCCACCTACGAATCACAGCGCGGACCAGTTCAGTGGCTGGCCCTAAACCCAACAATTCCCACGTCCCGCCACGTACCGTCCAGAATATCAGCGCCCCCCCTACACTGATGGCATGATGAGCCGGACGTGGCGTTCGCTTGCGGCGGGTTTTGCCCTCGCCATGGCCATGCCGTTTGTGGGCGCATGCGACTCCGGCGAAGCCGGCACGCAACCCACCACCGCAACTGCACAGCCCATCACCGTGGAGGTCAACCAATCAAGGGACCAATACGGCAAGCAAGCCATCCAAATACAGCTCACCAACACCACAGGCACGCCCCCCCTCACAGTGACCAGTGCCCGGCTCCACTCTCCCCCCCTATTTGAAGGAGACATATCCTGGCAGCCGTCGGCGGCAGCCTTGAGTTACCACCCCGTCAGCCCAAGAGCCTTCCTGCTGACTTGCCTACGGCCTCCTGCGGAAGATCAGAGGGTGAGTCACTGGAACTCGAGGCCACGGTCGGCTACGCAGCGCCGGGCAAGGAGCCTGTGGAGGAGAACACCAGCGCCTCAGATCCCCCCCTCGCGTCCTGGCCAGGAACGCCGGCGAGCTATGCATTGCAGCGGAAGCAGCCGCGGTCGCAACCATAGTCTTGGACCCGCGACTTGAGGTGGCTGCGGACGGTCGCACCGCCGTCGTACGCCTAATCATCACGCCAGCCACGCCGGGAACTGACGCGCAAAGCCTCACTATTGAGGCGATCGACGAAACCACGTTACTGGCCCAATCCCCCACTGCCCCCCTGGCCCGGGAACGTCCTCCTGGGCACGGCCAAACAAGAGCTGCCACTGACCATCCGGCCCGCCCGTTGTGATCCGCATGCTGTAGCGGAAGACAAGGTAGGGACCCTCCTGCCTTTGAGAATCAAGGTGGGAGAACGGCAGGGTCTGCTGAAGATCGCGGCACCGGACGAACTGCGAGGCCGGATCTACGACTTCGTCACCACGTCCTGCGCCAACTAACGGGCCTAACCGAGGGTAGCCAAGGCACGGGGGAGCGCACTCCACTGTGACCTTGACGTTGGCTTCAACGGACTTCACTTCGCCGTCCATTTGGTACGGCAACGGTTTGAGCGTGGTGAATTCGTAGCTACTCACACTCGGCTGATCACCCAATCCTTGGGTGGTGGCTTTCAATGCAGTCAGCAGAGTGCGCCATTTAGGCATGTGCGGGAAAACGATCACCTCGAATTTCCCATCAGAAGGGTGGTCCTCCGCTTCGCTCAACGTGGCGTACTTGGCCATTTCATTGATGTTGGCGAAGACAAGACTGTCGAACTTTCGGCGCTTCCCGTCAGCCAAGCGGATGCCAAAAGGCTCGAACTTGGAGAAGGTCTGAATAACAGTGACCATTTCCTTGAGAGCACCTTTGCTGCCCTTTTCGAGTTCAGTGGCAACCACCGGGGTGAGGCCGAAGCCGATATAAGAGTGGGCGTATTCAAGAGGCTCATTCTCTTTTTGGCCCGTGTGAATCCGGAGAAGGTCAATGTTGTGAACATGCCCCCTCTGCGATGGCCTCCTCCAAAGGTTTAGTCGCGATGATCCGGCTATGGTCGTTCGCATTGCCGGCGGCCCTGACCGCACAGACGGCCCTCGGGTTGCCGGCCTGCATCACACCGTTGACCACCTCGTTATAGCCGCCATCGCCGCTCACCGAGACCACCAGGACGTCGCCGCCCTTTGAGGCCGCTTCGCGTGCCAGGTCCACTGCATGCCCGGCGTGCTCCGTGGCTGAAGGGTGATTTCGGGCTGATACGTCAGCATCTCCTTCAGCCTGTCGTGCAGTTGCTGCGCCAGCTCAGGCGCATCCCCCCCGGTGCTGTTGGGATTGAAGATGATGACAATCGACTCAAAGGTCCGTGCAGAATCCATGCGTGCTCCTCCTAGTTGCGCCCGCTTAACTTCTACCCAATGCGCTGGGCGTCAATCAGGTGCCGGGTGGAGTGAGCGATGAAGGGGGGGCGGCCAGCTCTCATTTGTTCGTCCAGCTCCTTGAGTTTGTCACGATAGCCCTCAACGGAGAAGTCGGGGGGGACCCACCACACGCATTTACGCAGGATCCACACCACCGCCCCCCCGACGTCGAAGAACTCCATGCGGCACCGGGCCGTCCGGAGGTCTGTGACGGTCAGCCCGGCAGCTTCCGCAGCGGTTGACTCGGCCTGCGGGTCGCGGCCCTTCCGCTGTACCGGCAGCGGACCGAGGAAGTGCTCAATGAGTTCAAACGCCGACGCCGGGCCAACATGTTGGGCGAAATAGTGGCCACCGGGGGGGCCAACACGCGGTGGATTTCATTCCAGTCCGGCCGAACGGGGGGGTGCCGGGCTGTGACCAATTCAAAGGAGTGGTCAGGGAACGGCAACGGTGCATCGGTGGTTGCTTCCACGACTTCCACGCCGCGTGGACCGAGCCTTTCAGCAGCCCGCCGGGCGTTGGGCGGCCATCCCTCGGTGGCCACCATCCGTTCGGGAAACTTTCCTGCCTCGGAAAGCACCTCTCCCCCACCGGTATCAAGATCCAATGCACTCCGGACGGAGGCAAGACGCCCGGCAAGCATCTTCGCGAACCCCCATGGCGGCCTTTCTTCGGCGGCCCTCCCCTCCAGCCAATGGAACCCCCCACCCGGTCACGTCCGCTTCGGCAGCCTCGTTCACCAGGGTTTCGAAGTCCCTCATCAGTGCCCCCATCTTTTTCTCTGCCGCGAGCTGGGCAGCAACTTTAGCGATCAAATCCAAAGGAATTTCCTTGGCCAGCGGAAATTTCAGGGTCCCCCTTGCCTGACAGGTACGGGGGCCAGTTCCGTGGCTAGGCCTTCATCACCCCCCCGAGGGACCGGATAGACAGAGATGTGGTGCGCCCAAGCAGCGAAATACACCACGTAGTGCCCGCCAATGGTGATGGTGGGGGGGATGCCGTAACTGATCATCTCCCCGGCGTCCGGCACGGCAGCGTGGATGGTTCGGCGGATTTCATGGAGGACCTGCTGAGTGGCCGCCGGCTGGACGGAGATATACGCGTCCACTGTTGAGGACTTCTCAGGCATCGTCATTCTCCCTAGGGTTTGAGGATTCAGCTCTCGCCGGGGAACCGGCACCGATGAGCCTGGTCATGTGCTCGGCTGTAGCGAGAAGGGGGGGTTCCACCCAGGCCTCGCACGTCTCCAGCGGCATCCGAAGAGTCGGTCCGCTGATGGTTACGGCTCCCACCAAGCCGGCGGCTGAATCGAAAACAGGCGCAGAAAGGCCTGACGCGCCGTCTTCCCTCTCGCCCACAGTGATCGCGAACCCGTCCGCATGGGTCTTCTTCACCGCGGCTTCCAGTTCCTCGGAGCTGGTGATGGTGTAGTCGGTGATGGACTCCAAGGGATCCCGCAGGACAGCCTCCATCAGTTCAGGAGACCATGCGAGCAGAACCTGCCTGCAGAACCTGCATGAAGCGGGACAATCTTGCCCAAGTGCATTTCGCGGCGCAGAGCGTGATGGGTATCGGCCATGGCGACACAAACCCGGTAGTGCTGCTCGGCTTTGAAGAAGCATGCGGTCTCGCCGGTGGTGTCGCGCAGGGTCTTGAGCAGCGGACTCAGGATGTCCACAACCTCCATCCCCCCCGGGTTGCGGGCGCGGCCCAGTACGCCATCCGCATTCCGATGCGGTAGGCGTCCCCCTCGCGGTCAAGGAAGCCTGGGAGGTCAGATTCGTGACCAGTCGCTGCACCGTGGACGTGGGCATGCCGGTGAACTCACGGATGTCAGCCAACTGAAGCACCGGCTTGGACAAGGAAAAGGCATCCAGGATGGACGTGATCTTGCCCAGGACAAGCAAGGGGTTGCCGTTGGCCCTCGCGGAAGCATCGGATGCTGACATATGACTCACGCTAAACGGTGCAGCGGGGTCGCGCCAATCCCGCGGGTAGGGTTGCACCATGGGGACAGTTTTGGAGGCCGAAGGCCTGTTGGTCGGCTATGCCGGAGCTCCGGTTTGCGGGGAAGTTTCCGCATCGGTGGACGCGGGCGAAGTCTTGGGAATCGTCGGCGTCAACGGCGCAGGAAAGTCCACGGTAGCCCGGACCATCGCGGGGGCGGCAGGCGTCCCTGTCCGGCGATGTGAAGGTCCACGGCCTCCTCATCGATCCGGACGCCGTGCCGTTCCGCCGGCAAGTCTCCGCCGTTTTCGACGACGACCTCTTCTTCCCGTCCCTTACCGTCCGCGAGCACTTGCTCCTCATCGCCCGCGGGCACTCCTTGGATGACCCCGAAGCGCGCGTTGAGGAAGAACTGGAATTCTTCGGGCTTCAGGCAGGGCCCACGCCATCCCCCCCGATGCCTTGTCTTCCGGCCAACGCCGCAGGTTGCTGCTTGCCGCTGGACTTATCCGGCCGTCATCGCTGCTGATCCTGGACGAGCCGGAACAGCGGCTTGATCCCCCGGATGCGCGTAGCCATTGGGGGAACGGATCGCAGACCATGCAAAGGGCGGCGGAGCGGTAGTGCTGGTCACCCATGATCCCCCAACTGCTGCTCGCCACGGCTTCCACCTGTTTGGTCATTGACGAGGAAGTCCGGGAGTTCGATCCGGAGCAGGGGGCCTCGATCATTGCAGGGTCCTGACACGCTCGCCCTTGAACGTTCCCCCCCGCAGAATCGGGAGCTGGCCTCTGAGATTGTCCGATTCACCCGCCGGTCCGCCAGACGCTACAAACGCAGCCGAACCTCGTGGGGGGAGACGTCGTCGTCGATGCCTACAGCTGGGGGGGACTCGGCATTGGTGTGGCACTCACTATTGCCGCCTCCTTCGTCCTTGCGTTGCGCAACGAAATCGCGGACCGGGCATCAACGGCCAACAGCATCATCCGGGCACCATGCTCGTCCTGCCGGAATCCCTGCTGTGGACATCCATCACTTTCGCGGCCCTTCTCGTCATCAGCAACCTTGCACGGAAGCTTGGACCGATGACCGTCAACGGTGCAGAGAGCACCTGGTGGCTGACGCTTCCCGTTGACCGCCGCCCCCCCATGGTCCTGCCGCCATTCGTTCGCAAAGTCGCACTAACTGCAGCTGGCTCGGCCATCATCTACCTGCCCTTCAGCATGGTGACTGCCGATGACCGCGCGCCCCTCGAACACGTTCTTGCTTCCCTCACCTTCGGTGCGGCCGGCGCTATCGCGGTTGTTCTGGCAGCCGTACAGCAGCTTGGTTTACTGGGCCCCCCGGCTTGGCAAGACGATTGCGGCCACTGTACTTCTTGTGTGCTCCGTCCTTCCAGTGTTGCCTTCCTCCCGGTGGCCAACAGCGCTGGTGTCAGTCGCCGCCGTCGGACTCTTTGCCGTGGTGGTGCCACGCGCCGGTCAGGTGCGGGGGGGTGACGAGCTGGTTCGCGGCGCGCCGTCGCCGGCCACGCGGGTGCGTCTTTGTTCATGATGGACCCCAACGAGGTGCTTCGAGCACTTGGCGGGAACCGTAAAAGGGTCGACGGCGGTAGGCAGCCAGGTTCTACGCCCGGCCTTCGCGAGGCGCGCTTCGGGCGCTGATCCGCGCTGATGTGGTCGCTTTTCTGAGGCTCAATCCCCCACTGGTGCCGCCAATTCTGTGGCTCGTTGCCTGTACCGCGATACTGCTCGTGGAAGGCGGGCTGCCCGAGTTCGCACAGTTGGCGGTGATCGTGATCTCCGGATGCGCAACGGCTTCCGGTATGGGGGGGAGTGTGGCCCGCAAGACGGCGCTCGTTCCTGAGCTCGACGCGTTATTGCCGCTGCATCCCGCCCTGGTGAGGGCCAGTCGCGCGCTCATGCCGTGCTTGGCAATGGCTGTGTGGATGGGCGTGCTGAGCGGACTTTTGGTTCTCTTGGGTGCGGCGAATCCCTGGTTGATAGCGTCGGCGCCCTCGCAGGTGTGGGCATGGGAGCGGGGGGGACCCTCCGGGCAGCCACCAGGACCCCGCCGGACTGGACCGCACCTCCGGTTGAGACGCCGTTCGGTCCGGTTCCACGTGCTCAGCTAGGCTCACTGATGCGCGGGCTGGACGTGACCATCTTGGCCATGGTCCCCCCCGTGCTGCTCGCCTTGTACCTCGGCTACGTGCCGACGTCCGTCATCACTATTCAGGCGGTCTTCAGCGCGGGCATCTTCCTGGTGGTGGTCCTGTCGCGAGCGAAACGCATCTGACGGGCAATTGCGGCTGCTCGGAGGGCCTCGTTCCGGCCGCTGCCGATCAGCCACTGAGCCGCTCCGGCATGGAAACTGCCCCCCCTCACCGGTCCTCCACCATGGCGTCGCCCGGAATGCTGGCCGATTTTTTCTGCTGACGCACCCGTCCCGCGTCTGCCAAACTACCCCTATGGCAGAGAACAAGACCCAGCCCACGGACGTCTCCGTGGAAGAATTCCTGGCCGCCGTGGAGAACCCGAAGCGGCGCGAGGACGGCTTTGAACTGCTGGAAATGATGCGCGACATCACCGGCAAGGAAGCCGTCATGTGGGGGCCGTCGATCGTCGGCTTCGGCAGCTATCACTACAAGTACGACAGCGGCCGCGAAGGCGACGCCGCCGCCGTCGGATTTTCACCGCGCAAGGCCAGCCTGGTGCTGTACGGCCTTACCGAAGGTCCCGACGCAGACCGTCTGCTCCCGGAACTTGGCAAGCACAAGGCCAGTGCCGCGTGCCTTTATGTGAACAAGCTGGACGACGTGGACCGCGACACCCTGGCCGAAATGATCCGCGCCGGGTACAAGCACGTGATGGAGGAGTTCCACACGCCATAATCTCGCGCCGAGATGGCATTTCACACCGATGTTGAGCGCCAACATTGGTGTTAAGTGCCAACTCGGCGCAAAGAAAAAAGACCCCCCCCGCCGCCGGAATCCGGTAGCGGGGGCCTTCAGATGCAGTCAGAGACTACTTGCTGGCTACGACCTCGAGGTCGATGACAGCAGAAACATCCTCGTGCAGGCGAACGTTAGCCGTGTACGAACCGACAGACTTGATGTGGTTCGGCAATTCAACGTTGCGCTTGTCGATGGCGCCGAGGCCAGCGGCCTCAACAGCAGCAGCGACATCAGCAGGCTTGACGGTGCCGAAGAGACGACCGGACTCGCCGGCCTTCACCTCGAGCTTGACCTTCTTGGAGGACAGAGCCTGGGCCTGTGCCTGTGCAGCTTCAACAGAAGCGTGCGCACGAGCGGCGCGAGCAGCTTGATGGACTCAACCTGCTTCTCGCCACCCTTGCTCCAGGTCAGAGCGAAGCCGCGGGGGGGCAGCAGGAAGTTACGTGCGTAACCGTCCTTCACCTCGACGACATCGCCAGCAGCACCGAGACCGGTTACTTCGTGGGTCAGAATGAGCTTTGCCATGTTAGTTAATCCCTTCCCTTAGCCGCGGCCAGCGCCGGAGTAAGGCAGCAGAGCAACTTCGCGGGCGTTCTTGATTGCCTGGGCGATCTTGCGCTGTTCCTGAACGGTAACGCCAGTGACGCGACGAGCGCGGATCTTTCCGCGGTCAGAGATGAACTTGCGCAGCAATGCTACGTCCTTGTAGTCGATGACAGTGATGTCAGCGGCCTTCAAGGGGTTGGACTTTGGTTTGGGCTTACGGAGTTCAGCCTTAGCCATCGTGGAGCTCCTATTCTATGGAGCCCGTGGATATTGATCCACGGGATGGTGGTGTTCGACGGCGGTTGTCGCCATGGTGCCTTTCGGCTCTTCCGGCAAGCGTCCGGCGTCGGACGTTTATTTGGTGTTTAGAAGGGAGGTTCGGAATCCGGGCCGTTGCCCCCAGCCGCCAGCGTTGCTGACACCGGGCGTAGCCCAAGGGTCATCCTGCTGTTGTGCGGGCTGGTTGCCGCCCCCAGGTTCCACCGGAGTTGCCGCCGCCCTGGTTTCCACCAGGAGCGCCACCTCCGAAGCCACCGGAATTACCGGCGTTACCGCCACCGAAGCCACCCTGCCCGCCGCCGGAGCGCTGGGTACGGTTGACCTTGGCGTTTGCGTAACGCAGGCTCGGGCCGATTTCATCGACCTCAAGCTCGATTACGGTGCGCTTCTCGCCTTCTTTAGTTTCGTAAGAACGGCTCTTCAAACGGCCTGAAACGATGACGCGCATACCTTGGTGAGGGACTCGGCCACGTTCTCGGCTGCTTCGCGCCATACCGATGCGCGGAGGAACAGGGTTTCCCCCGTCCTTCCACTCATTGGACTGGCGGTCAAAGGTCCGGGGGGGAGTAGAAGCGATGGTGAAGTTCGCTACTGCTGAGCCAGACGGGGGTGAACCGCAGCTCGGGGGGGTCATTGGTGAGATTACCGATGACCGTAATAGTGGTTTCGCCTGCCATCTACTGCCTCCTTGTTCGTTCCTTCGGGGGGGTAAAGATCTGGAAGGGGGGGCTGATTACTCAGCAACGACCTTCTGGTCTTCAGGGCGGATGATCTTGGTGCGCATGATCGTCTCGTTGAGAGACAGCTGGCGATCAAGTTCCTTGGCGGTAGCCGGTGCTGCGGTGAAGTTCACCACGGCGTAGATACCTTCGGACTTCTTCTTGATGTCGTACGCCAGACGGCGACGGCCCCAGATGTCTACCTTTTCGATGGTTCCACCATCGGTGGTGATGACATTGAGGAACTTCTGAAGCGACGACTCTACGGTACGCTCTTCGACCTCGGGGTCGATGATTACCATCAATTCGTAAGGACGCATATGTGAACCCACCTCCTTTGGGCTAAGCGGTTACGGTATTTCCGTAACAGGAGGTTCATTTGCGATGCTGCGTTGGCGCTCCCCCGGCCGCAAAACACGGCAAGAGGCGTAACACAGACTTCAATATCTTAGTGCATCTCCTGCACTCAAAGCTATTCGGCGGGGGGGTAGTCGGCCGGAACCGGTCAGGTTACGTATGTGGATAACCTGGCATCGCAGCACGGAATACTGGGGTTATGACCGTCCTGAAGTCCATCATTCTGTTCGTTTTGGCCGCCGTCGCAGAGATCGGCGGCGCCTGGCTGATCTGGCAGTCTGTGCGCGAAGGCAAAGCCTGGTGGTGGGCAGGACTCGGCGTCGCCGCATTGGGCATCTACGGCTTTTTCGCGGCCTTCCAACCGGACGCCCACTTTGGACGCGTCCTCGCGGCCTACGGCGGCGTATTCATCGCCGGCTCGCTTGCATGGGGGGGAATGCTCATGGATGGCTTCAGGCCGGACCGTTGGGACGTCATCGGCGCCGCCATCTGCCTTGTTGGGGGGGTGGGCGTCATAATGTTTGCACCGCGGACCGGCGGCTGAGGCCCGGAAGCAGGCCCACGAACGACAAAACCCCCGGAAGATCGACTTCCGGGGGGGTTTCTTTGTGCGCGGAGGGGGGGACTTGAACCCCCACCCCCTTTCGAGGACTAGCACCTCAAGCTAGCGCGTCTGCCATTCCGCCACCCGCGCAAGGTGATCAGGAGAACGTGTTTCGTTATTCTCCTTGACAGCGTCAAAAACACTAACACGAAGAACGGCAATCCGTGGATTCCTGTTGCCGGGATAGAGTCCCACTAGTTGGGGGGGCCATGGATGCCACACCTCTGAACGCCCTGGTCCTGACGGTTGTATTCTCCGCGATCGCCTCTATTTCTTGTACTTTGTGATCCGTGCGGGCGTACGCGACGGCATCCTGCAGGCCGACAAGAAACGCAACGGCCAAGCCGAACCATAAAGCGAAACGGGACAGCCGCCGTCGAGCATTGACGGCGGCTGTCCCCGTTGCAGAAAACGCGACGGGGGTCAGGAACCGATCTTGGCGCGCTCGGCTTCCCCCCCGCCAAGCACCGGAGTGGCGGGCGTGTTGCCCTTATTGCGGTAGCGAAGCACGCCGATGCCCACCACAACGGCTGCCAGGGCCAGCGATAGGAACAGCGATTCACGGGTGGATTCGATGATGACCATACCGATGATGAGTGCCACGATGGCGCCAATCGCAATCCACGTGAGGTACGGGAAGAACCACATCTTGAGGTCGAGATCCTTGGCTGCCGCGCCCATTCGCCTGCGCAGAATGAGCTGCGAGGTCGCGATGACCAGCCAGACGAACAACGCGATGGCACCTGAGGTGTTCACGAGGAACAGGAACACCGAGTTCGGGGGCAATGTAGTTCGCTCCGACGGTGAGGAATCCAACCACGGTGGAAGCGAGCACTGCCGCGGCAGGCACGCCACGCTTGGAGATCTTCATCCAGGACTTGGGAGCGTCGCCGCGCTGCGAGAGCGAGAACAGCATGCGGCTGGCGGTGTACAGGCCCGAGTTCAGGCAGGAGAGCACCGACGTGAGGACAACAATGTCCATGATGGTGCCGGCACCCGGGATTCCGTAGAGCTCGATGACAGCAACGTACGGGCTCTTGGCGACGGAGGCGTCATTCCAGGGCAGCAAGGTCACCACGATGGCAATGGAGCCGATGTAGAAGATCAGGATGCGCCACACAGTGGACTTCACGGCCTTCTTGACGGCGTCCACCGGGTTCTCGGATTCACCGGCAGCAATGGTTGCGATCTCCGCGCCGAAGAAGGAGAACACCACCACGAGGATGCCCGCGAGGACTGCGCCGGGACCGTTGGGCATGAAGCCGCCCTGCTCCAGCAGATTGGCTACGCCCGGCGCTGAGACGCCCGGCATGAAGCCGAGGATGGCGACGATTCCGGCCAGCAGGAAGATGACGATTGCCGCTACCTTGATGGACGCGAACCAGAATTCGAACTCGCCGTAGGACTTCACTGAGCCGAGGTTGGTCAGCGTGAGGAGCACCATGAGAATGAGCGCCCACACCCATTGGTCAACGCCCGGCACCCAGCGATGCATGATGGCCGCACCGGCAGTGGCTTCGATGCCGAGCACGATGATCCAGAACCAGGCGTAGAGCCAGCCAATGCTGAATCCGGCCCAACGGCCCAACGCCTTGTCAGCATAGGTGGAGAACGAACCGGTCTCAGGGTTGGCTGCAGCCATCTCACCAAGCATGCGCATGACGAGGATGACCACGAGGCCGGCAGCAAGGTAGGCCACCAGGATGCCCGGTCCCGCCTGCTGGATAGCGGCCCCCCCGGACCCAACGAACAGGCCTGCCCCGATGACGCCGGCGATGGCGATCATGGACAAGTGTCTGGGTTTTAGGGACTTTGAAAGCTGTTGGTCAGCGTGCATGGATCGGCGCCGTCCTTTTAGGTTTTGAGGTTGGCCGCAGTGGTGTGCCACGGGCCACATGACTAATTCACGTTAACCTCCTACACCGACGCGCATCCTGTGCAGCTGAACAAATTGCGCGTGATGAAAAAAGAAGGGTGCACAAAATGTAAACCTTGAGGAATCCAAAGTTTCCTATAGGAAACTTTTGTAATACCCCTGAAATGACTGCTTTAGGCTTCTGCCTGGACCGCTGCCCGGAAGAACTGCTCAGCTACAGTCGCCAGACTCTTCGCGTCCTCCACGCCGCACAGCTCCCGCGCAGAGTGCATGGACAGCAGCGGGATACCCACGTCCACCGTTCGGATGCCGAGGCGGGTAGCAGTCAGGGGCCCGATGGTGGAACCACATGGGAGATCGTTGTTGGAAACGTACTCTTGATACGGAACACCGGACTCATCGCAGAGACGGGCCCACAAAGCCGCACCCGTAGCGTCGGTCGCGTAACGCTGGTTGGCATTGATTTTGAGCAGCGGGCCCCCCCCGTTCAGCACCGGCCTGTTCGCGGGATCGTGCTTCTCCACGTAGTTCGGGTGGACGGCGTGGCCGGCGTCCGCAGAAACACAGAACGACGCCGCCATGGCCTGCCGCC
The DNA here is from genome assembly GCA_001313365.1 of Paenarthrobacter nitroguajacolicus JCM 14115. The sequence continues at coordinate 1,731 of BBFS01000061.1, read as the reverse complement.
TTTGACTCACCGACGCACCCAGCCGTCGGAGATGCGCACCAAAACGTCCTCGAGGATGGGTCCACAGGCACCGGAGCGCGAGTTGGAGCCGATCTCCTCATGATCGAACGCCGCCAGGACCGCGATGGGACCAGTTGTCGGCACAGAGGACGCATGCGCTATCAGCGCCACCAGGCCCGCGTGCGTGGATGAAAGGTTGTCCAAGCGGCCTGAGGCGAAGAACTCACCCTTGGCCCCCCGAAAACTGCCGGTGCCTGCGTGTCCGCCACTACGACGTCGTAACCACCGATGTCCGCAGCATCAACGGTGATGCCTTCCACACGTGAGGCGAGCAGTCCCAAGAGGTCCTCTCCGGCGGGGGGGTCGCCCTGGCCGAAGATAGGTTCATATGCTGTTGCTTGGACAGGTGGAGCCCGTTGTCGTTGACGCCGCGGTCCAAATGAATGGCAAGCTGCGGGAAGCGAAGGAGTGGACCCGTCGCGGTCAGGTGCTGAGTGCCGTCACGAAGTACCAATCGGCCTGCCAGCTGCAATTCACGGTCCAGCCAGGAGTTAAGCAAAGGCCCGCCATAGACCTCCACCCCGGCCTGCAGCCAGCCGAATTTTCCGGTGGTCGGCTTCGGCTTGAGTTTGAACGAGGGCGAATCTGTGTGTGCACCGAGGATGTTGAAACCAGTGGTGGGGGCCGGCGTTTTCGGGGGGGTCACCCAAGCGATGAGCGCCCCCGTCACGGATGATGTAGCACTTGCCTGCTCCGCCGTCCCAGGGCTGTAATTCATCCAACGCGGTGAAGCCTGCGGCGTCAAGCCGCCGAGCAGCCTCATGCACCGCGTGGAAGCTCGACGGAGACGCCGAAACGTACTCGCCCAGGTCCTTGATGTGGTCAACTGCTGCGCTGGCATTCGAAGGCATGCCCCCCCGAGTCTAGCCCTGCTTTCGCAGCTGAACGGCCTAAACGGTGACGTTCAGCGCGGCCGTGTAACCACCAGCCACGGAACCGGACATAGTCGCCAGCTGGTATATGCCTCCATCGTCACCAAAGACGTTGTCCGAGGTCAGGGTAGTGTTCGGAAAGTTTCGGGCGCTGGACTCATAACCGGAAGTTGCGTAAACCTCCTTACAGGCAGTCTCAGTGAGCGCTATCTGCGAGACGGCGAGCACCTGTCCGGCGGTCGAGGTGTTGCTCATGGACTCAAATACCTCGAAGTGAATATGAGGCCAACGGCCGTTGTAGGCACCGGGGGGGTAAATAGTGCTGAAGGTGAGTTGCCCGTTGGCGTCGGCTTCCTGGACGCCGCGAAGGTAGTTCTCATTCTCAATGCCTGAATCGTAAAGCGAGTACTTCCCGTCTTTGTCGCAGTGCCAGGCGTACACGGCGGCACCGGCCAAAGGAGCGCAACCGTTCGCGTTGTCCAGGAGCGTCAGGGTCACTGTCAGCGGCACGCCCTCGGCCTTGGTGGTGGAAGTTCCAAAGCTGGACTGATGTCGCGACGGACCACCCCGGACGCTTCCAGCACGTTGGGGGGGCCGTTGGAACCGTCGCCCGGGTAGGCCCAAGAGTCTCCTCCGGGATCTCCACTCCGCATTCTGCAAGGCACGGGTCACGGTGCTCGTAGCGGATGGCGACGCGGCCGCCGTCGCGCCTTCAGTAGCGGTGGCGGTAGCTGTGGCAGCGCTCGACGGCGATGCGCTGCCGCCTCCCGTACCCGGCGTACAGCCGCCAGGCTGCTGC
>BBFS01000060.1 GCA_001313365.1 Paenarthrobacter nitroguajacolicus JCM 14115 | reverse complement strand
CGGCTGCGGAGGATCCGTTGGAAGAAGTGCCGTCACCGGAAGCAAAGGACTCGAAGAGCGGCCACCACTTGGCGTCGACCGAATTCTTGTCCTGTTGGTACCGCTCGTACAGTTCGTCAACGAGCCACTCGTTTCCGCCAAATTCCTCTGGTAGACGGTGGCTGGGCTGCTCTGGCACTTGAAATACGCCTCTTCCATGAGTGTTGTTTTCCCGCTGGCCACAGATGCTCTCCACAACGATGGGCCAGGGTCCGGGTCCCGCGAACTCAGACCCATGTCAGTCTAGTTAGGATCGTTGGTTAACTGCCAATAGTGGTGACCTAAATCATGTTGCGGCTGACTTAATGAGCATGTCCTTCATTCATGTAAGCGCACGTGACGCCAGCGAGGCGCCCTGGCCGGGTGGACTGTAGACTGAAATTCTTATGGACAGTAAATCTAGGTGCCGGCCTGGGAACTGTCGGGGGGGGAGCCAATCTGGTAACTCCGCACAGCGCGCCCGTCGAGCCGGCAACACCCGTTCACATGCCCATCACGCGCCGGCGCTCACAGCCGGTGGTGCCGCAGACCATGCGTCCGCGGGGACCCGACCAGCCTCCGCCGGGGGGCGAATCCCCCGCGCCAGAGGCGTTACCGCCATTGCACGTGCCCACTCTTGGAGTGATGCGCTAAGTGGAATGGATTCTTCTCCTTGCCGGCTTTGCTGATTCTTGGCACCGGCTTCTTTGTAGCAGTTGAGTTTTCCCTTGTTGCCCTGGACCAGGCAAGCGTTCAGCGGGCGGTGGATAACGGCGACCACGCTGCCGCGCCGCTGCTCAAGTGCCTCAAATCGCTCTCCACGCAGCTCTCCAGTTGCCAACTCGGCATCACATTGACGACTCTCTTGACAGGTTTCGTGATGGAGCCTCTGTGGGGGGGCAGTTGCTCGTTGGGCCCCTCGGCTTGCTTGGCCTCGCCCCTGAGGTAGCGCATTCGGTCGCGCTGATTGTTGCCATGGCGTTTGCCACGCTGCTGTCGATGCTTCTGGGCGAGCTGGTCCCCAAGAACATGGCCATTGCCCTCGCTTTCCCTTTGGGTAAGCGCCTCGCGCGGCCCCAGTTGATGTTTACCGCCGTTTTCAAACCGGCGATCGTGGTGCTCAATGGTTTCTCGAACAAGGTGCTGAACCTGTTCGGCCTCGAAGCAAAGGAAGAGATCTCGGGGGGGGCAAGGACCCCCGCAGAGCTTGCGTCCTTGGTGCGGCGCTCGGCCGAGCTGGGGGGGACGCTGGATGCCGGGACAGCCAACTTCGTTGCCCGCACCCTGAACTTTTCCGGGCGCACGGCGGCGGACGTCATGACCCCCCCCGCATCCGCATGGAAACCATCGACGCCGATCAGCCGGTCTCAGACGTCCTGGACGCCGCGCGGCGAACCGGATACTCCCGTTTCCCTGTCATTGGGGGGGATTCGACGGACGATATCCGCGGGGGGGTTGTTCACGTCAAGAAGGCAGTTGCTGTCCCTGCGGAGCGTCGGGCCAAGCTTGAGGCGGGCGCGATCATGACTGACGTCCTGCAGGTCCCGGAGACTATCCATCTGGACGCACTCCTGTCTGAGCTGCGCGAAGGCAACCTTCAGCTAGCCGTCGTGCTGGATGAATACGGCGGCACCGCGGGAATCACCACCCTCGAAGACCTTGTGGAAGAGATCGTCGGCGAAGTATCCGACGAGCATGACAAAGTTCGGCCAGGAGTGCTGCAGAGCGCATCCGGTGACTGGTATTTCCCGGGCTTGCTGAGGCCGGACGAAGTGTCCGAGCAGATCCCCCCCAACCTCACTGTTCCTGATGAATCCGCCTACGAGACTGTGGGTGGTTACGTCATGAGCCAGCTGGGCCGAATTGCCAGGACAGGCGATGTGGTGGACACCGTTGGCGGGACGCTGACGGTGACCAGGATGGATGGCCGAAGGATCGACCGGATCTGTTTCCATCACGTGGAGACGGGCGAATCATCATCCGCCGACTCCGGAAGCACGCGTCACGAAGCAGGTGCCGTATGAGCGACTGGGCAGGAATCGTCTGGCTCGTGGTCCTTTTGATCGGCAACGCCTTCTTTGTGGGTGCAGAGTTCGCAGTCATGTCTGCGCGTCGCAGCCAGATCGAGCCGCTTGCCGAAGCGGGATCCAAGCGCGCGCAAACAACGCTGCGCGCCATGGAAAACGTTTCGCTGATGCTCGCCTGTGCGCAGTTGGGTATCACTGTCTGCTCCCTCCTGATTCTTCAGGTTGCCGAGCCCGCAATCCACCACTTGTTGGCGGAGCCCTTGGAACTGGTCGGTGTTCCGGTTGAACTGGCAGACATCATCGCTTTTGCCATCGCGTTGCTGTTCGTCACGTTCCTGCACGTCACCTTTGGTGAGATGGTGCCTAAGAACATTTCGGTCTCCGTTGCGGACAAGGCTGCCCTGCTGCTGGCCCCGCCGCTGATGTTCATAGCCAGGGTGGTCAATCCGATCATCTGGACGCTGAACTGGCTGGCCAACCACATCCTTAGGTTGATGAAAATTGAACCCAAGGACGAAGTCTCCTCTACGTTCACGCTGGAGGAGGTGCAGTCGATCGTCCAGGAGTCCACGCGCCACGGCCTTGTGGACGACGAAGCGGGCTTGCTCAGCGGTGCTTTGGAGTTCTCGGAGCATACTGCCTCGCACATCATGGTTCCCCCCCTGGACAAGCTGGTGGTACTGAAGACAGCGTCCACGCCCGTGGACCTCGAGAGGGCGGTCAGCCGCACCGGATTCTCCCGGTTCCCGATGGTTGACGACGACGGCGAACTCGCCGGATACCTGCACGTGAAGGACATCCTGTCCATTCCCGACGAGGGCCGGAGGTACCCCATCGCAGAGGGTCGCATCCGGTCACTGGCAAACCTCTCCCCGGATGACGAGATCGAACAGGCAATGTCCGTCATGCAACGCACGGGTTCACACTTGGCCCGTGTTGTTGGTGCGGGCGGCGAGACTCAGGGTGTCCTGTTCCTGGAGGACGTCATTGAGCAGTTGGTAGGTGAAATCCGTGACGCCACGCAGGCCACCGGCATTCGCCGCTACGGTGGTCAGCAAGCGCAATAGCAGGAGAAAACGAGTCTGGCGTCGATGGATCTCCATCGGCGCCAGATCCGTCTAAACTGGAATCATTCCTATTTAGGGGGGGTACACTGGTGGAGCCCCCCCTAATTGTGTTTGATTCTCATTTTGACTAGATCCGAGGTCCCCCCCGTGCGCCGTTCCGCCGCCCGACTTTCCCTTGCCGCTTCTGCAGGTCTTGCTGCCCTCTTGTTGTCCTCCTGTGCTGGCCCGGCCGGCGGCAATACTCCGTCTTCAGCTGATGCCATTGAGGTAGTGACCTCTACCAACGTCTATGGGGGATGTGGTCAAGGCAATCGGTGGTGACAAGGTCAACGTGAGTGCGATCATCACCAAGACCAGCCAGGATCCGCACTCCTATGAAGCCACGGCCCAGGACAAGCTGCTGATCTCCAAGGCCAAGCTGGTGGTGGAGAACGGGGGCGGGTACGACGAATTCCTTCACAAAATTGCTGACGAGACCAAGGTCGGCCACGAGAATATGATCAGCGCTGTGGAGGTCTCAGGCTGGCTCCCGAAGAAGAAGGCCACGGCACGGAATCCAGTAGTGCCGGGGGCCCGCAACGAAGATGAGCACGCGCACGATCATGGCGAGTTCAATGAGCACGTCTGGTACAGCCTGGACGCCATGGGCAAGCTCGCCGATGCCGTTGCCGAGAAGTTGGGCAGTCTGGACGCCGGATCTGCCTCCACATTCACTGCGAACGCGGATTCCTTCAAGACCAAAATTTCTGAATTGACCGGCAAGCTCGGTGACATCAAGGCCGGCAACGAGCACGCACCCGTTGCTGTTACCGAACCCGTTCCCCTGTACCTCCTGGAGGCGGCCGGCCTGGAAAATAAGACGCCGGAAGCTTACAGCGCCGCGATCGAAGAGGAAACAGATGTCCCTCCCGCCGTCCTGAAGGAAACCACAGACCTCGTCAGCGCCAAATCTGTGCGTCTCCTCGCCTACAACCAGCAGACGGAGGGGGGGCCACAGACCGAGTCCGTCAAGCGCGCCGCTGAAAATGCCGGGGGGGTGCCGGTTGTGAACTTCACCGAAACACTTCCGGACGGCAAGGACTACCTTCAGTGGATGGCGGATAACGTGGAATCCATTTCGTCAGCACTCAAGAAGTAGCCGTCCGCGCATAACAACGTGCAGTGGAGAGCCCCCCCGTTGGCGTCCTAAGATATTCAGGATGGCTGCGGGGCCTTTTCCTGCCATCAGCACAGCCGCGGATACCAGCGGCACAACTATTGCGCTCCTCCCGGGGGCGCATGGATCGAGGACAACTTTTGACACCGGTAGTGAGCCTCCGCGGAGCGAGCCTGCAGTTCGGCAAGAGGACACTGTGGCGGGATCTGGACCTGGACATCCACCCCGGAGAGTTCTTTGCCGTTCTTGGGCCCAATGGCAGCGGAAAAACAAGCTTCCTGAAAGTTCTTCTGGGGCTGCAGGAACTGCATTCCGGAACTGTGTCGCTGGGCGGCCACGCAGTGGAACGCGGCAGTAAACGTATTGGATACATACCGCAGCAAAAGTCCTTTGCAGCGGATACGCCGTTGAGGGCACGCGACCTGGTTGGGCTGGGGGATCGATGGGCACCGCTGGGGGAATGCGGTTCGCATCCGGCAAGGTCAACCAGCGGATCGACGAGTTGTTGGAGCAAGTGGCGCGTCAGACTACGCCAAGGTGCCGGTGGGGCAGTTATCGGGTGGCGAGCAACAACGTCTCAGGGTGGCTCAGGCACTGGCCACTGAGCCTCAGGTTCTCCTGTGTGATGAGCCGCTGCTCTCCCTGGACCTGCATCATCAGCAGGGCGTCAGTTCACTGATCAACAAGCAATGCCACGATCGGAACAGTGCCGTGGTCTTCGTGACCCACGAAATCAACCCGGTTATCGACTATGTAGACAGGGTCCTTTACCTTGCCGGCGGCCAGTTCCGTGTAGGGACGCCTCAGGAAGTCATGACCACGGAAGTTCTTTCCGAACTGTACGACAGTCATGTGGAGGTCATCCACACCAACGGAAGGATCGTCGTCGTCGGTCTTCCAGACGCAACCACGCACTTCCATGACGATGCCCACGCCACCGCGGGGGGAGGAGTTCTAGATGGATCTCGAGAGCATCCTGCAGACCATTTTCAACTTCGAGAATTACGGTGAGTTGCTGGTACTTGTCCAAAATTCCATCTGGCAGGAGCTGTCCTCGGATTGCTGGGCGGACTGGTTGGCACCTTCGTGATGAAGCGCGACCTTGCTTTCGCTGTTCACGGCATTTCCGAGCTGTCCTTCGCCGGTGCGGCGCTTGCTCTCCTGATTGGCACCGACATCATTTTTGGTTCCTTGATCGGCTCGGTGGCCGCGGCAGTGCTCCTGGGTTTCATGGGAGTCCGGGCCCGGGACAAGAACTCGATCATCGGTGTGATCATGCCGTTCGGGCTGGGCTTGGGGATCCTGTTCCTCGCCCTTTATGAGGGGCGCGCGGCGAACAAGTTCGGCCTGCTGACCGGTCAGATTGTGTCCGTGGATACGGTGCAACTGCAGGTTTTGGCCGGCACCGCAGTGGTGGTGATGGCGGCGCTGGCGGCGATCTGGCGGCCACTGAGCTTTGCCAGCGTTGACCCGGAGATGGCTGAGGCCAGAGGGTCCCGGTTCGCGGCCTGGCCATCGGCTTCATGGTTCTCCTGGGTGTCAGCGTGGCACTGTCCATCCAGATTGTCGGCGCGCTGTTGGTACTTGCCTTGCTGATTACCCCCCCTGCAGCCGCTGCACTGCGGGTCACCACATCGCCCCCCCGTTTGGTGGTGCTGCTGAGTGTTCTCTTCGCGATGACGGCCACCGTGGGCGGTATTCTCCTGGCGCTGGGTAGCCGTATTCCCATCAGCTTACGTCACCACGCTGTCCTTCCTGATCTACGTGGTGTGCCGGGTCATTGGCAGGGTCCGCGCCAACAGAGGCATCAACGGCCGGGTGTCGCGGGACCAGCCGGCAGGTGCCCTCTAGAGCTTGCCGGCTGCCTTCCTGGCCGTGCATTCAGGCATAGCCCGAAGATTTCCACTGTGTGGGCTACCTCGGTGAAGCCATGTTCAGTTGCCGTGCGGGCAGCCCAGGTTTCGACGGCGGGTGCTTCCACTTCTTCTGCCTTGCCGCAGTTGCGGCAAAGCAGGTGGTGGTGGTGCCCGGTGACTGCACAACGACGATAGACGCTTCGCCGTCTCCGTTTCGGAGGACGTCAATGAGTCCGTCGTCCGCCAAGGACTGCAGAATGCGGTACGCAGTAGCCAATGACACCGAGATGCCCTTGTTCTGCAGCAGCCGGTACAGCTCCTGGGTGCTGACGAAGTCATCCAATTCATCCAGGGCAGCGCTGACGGCCAAGCGCTGCTTGGTGACGCGCTGCTCCTTGACGCCGCTGGTGGCCGGCGCGTCATGGCCGGTCGTGGCGGGACTGGTGCCTTGTGGCATTGAAAGACTCACTTCCCTGGGGGGGATGCTGGCAAACCCCCAATTTTACCAGTAGGGGGGGAACCTTGGAAACTGTCAGCGGGCGGCCCTAGGCTGTCTCCATGAAGCTCACCAAGTACACCCATGCCTGTGTTCGGTTGGAGAAGGAAGGAAAGGTCCTGGTGATTGATCCCGGGACTTTCTCCGAGTCAGAGGAAGCGTTGAGCGGAGCCCACGCTGTACTTGTCACGCACGAGCACAATGACCACATTGACCGCCCGGCAGTAACGGCAGCCCTGCGGAGCAACACCATGCTGGAGGTCCACGCGCCAGCCGGGGGGTGGCAGCTGCGTTGAAGGAAAACGGGGGGGATGTCGCCGCCCGCGTGCATACTGTGGAACCCAACTCCGGCTTTGACGCGGCAGGTTCAACATCCGGACTTACGGTGGTCAACATGCGGTCATCCACGCCCAGATCCCGGTGGTAGCGAACATCGGCTACTTGGTGGACGACAACGTATTCCACCCCGGGGGGGATTCGTTCGTGGTCCCTGACGGAATCAGCGTCCAAACCCTTCTTGTCCCCATTCATGCGCCGTGGTCCAAGGTGGGCGAGGTAGTGGACTTCGTCATTTCCGTACGAGCTCCAAAGGCATTCCCTGTCCATGACGGGCTGCTCAACGAACTGGGCCGGGGGGGGATTGTCGAGGGACACGTCACCCGGATAGGGGGGGCCCGCTACGGAACCACTTACGCGCGATTGGCGCCCAAGGAGTCCGTGGAGGTCTAGCCGGTCCAAACTCCTGTGCTGTGGAAGTTTTCCAAAACTGCTTCATGCGGTGCGGGGGGGTCCAGGCCGTGCGCGGCCAACCATCCGGCGTCGTTGTAGCTTCCCGCATAGCGGTCGCCGGCGTCGCACATCAGGGAAACGACGCTGCCCCCTGCGGCCCTCAGCCACCATCCCGGCAACCAACTGCCAAACGCCCCAAAGGTTGGTCCCGGTTGAAGGCCCTGCATGCAGGCCGGTGAGTTTCCGGAGGTGCCGCATGGCGGCAACGGACGCGGCGTCGGGCACTTGGATCATATGGTCGATGACCGCCGGCACGAAGCTGGGCTCAGACCGAGGCCTGCCGATGCCTCAATCCTGGACGGCAGGCCAGTGGCTGCGGCTGCGTTTCCGTCCCGCCACGCCGGGTAGAAAGCCGAGTTTTCGGGATCAACAACGGCCAGGCGGGTGTTGTATCGGTTGTACCGCAGGTAACGGCCGATGGTGGCGCTGGTACCGCCGGTGCCGGCGCCCACAACGATCCATTCCGGAACCGGGTGCTCTTCCAAGGAAAGCTGTTCGAAAATCGACTCGGCGATGTTGTTGTTGCCCCCGCCAGTCTGTTGCCCGCTCGGCAAACGTAAATTGGTCCATGTAGTAGCCACCGGACGTCCTGGCCGTCTCTTCGGCCACGGCGTAAACTTCCGAGGCGTGGTCCACCAACAGGCAGGCGCCGCCGAAATCCTCGATCAGGGCGATCTTCTCGGGGCTGGTGGTCTTAGTCATGACTGCGATGAAGGGCAAGCCGATGAGCCGGGCGAAGTAGGCCTCTGAAACGGCCGTGCTGCCGCTGGAGGCTTCCACGATGGTGGTGCCCTCGGTGATCCAGCCGTTGACCAGGCCATACAGGAACAGGGACCGCGCCAAACGGTGCTTGAGACTGCCGGATCTGTGGTTGACTCGTCCTTCAGGTACAACTGGACTCCCCAGTGGTCCGGGAGTGGAACCGCATAAAGGTGGGTGTCGGCGGAGCGTTATTCTCGGCCTCGATCTTACGGATGGCCTCGCTGGCCCATGCCCTGTCCTGAATACACGAATTGCTCACCGGATAAGCCTAGGCTGGAATTCGGACACCGGCAGCAACGAAACCTCTGCGCAAGACCAGCCGCCAGAACGAAGGAGATCCCATGGCCACGTTGATGAGTGCGTCAGAACTGCACCAGCGACTCGAAACCGGGCGGCGGACTGTGCTTCTCGACGTCCGATGGATCCTGGGCCGCACTGACGGGCACCTTGAATATCTGGCGCCCATCTTCCGGGCGCCGTTTTCGTGGACCTGCCCACAGAGCTGGCCGACCACGCACAGACCGGGCTGGGCCGCCACCCGTTGCCAACCAAGGACCGCTTTCGGGAGTCGGCTCGAAAGTGGGGGGGATTAACGACGGCGACACCGTGGTCGCGTACGACGACAGCGGCAGCATGGCCGCGGCACGCGTTTGGTGGATGCTGCGGAACGCTGGATTTGTCTCTGTGTACCTGCTCGACGGCGGCCTCGCCGCTTGGCGTTCGGCTGGTTACCCGGTGGAATCGGGTGAGGTGAGTCCCGCCGTCGGAAATGTCACTTTGGGCGAAGGCCTCATGCCGGCCATCACGGAGCAGGAGGCGGCACAGTGGCATCGCAATGGTGTCTTGCTGGATGCCGGGCAGGGGAGAGATACAGGGGCGAGGTAGAACCGATAGACCCCAGGGCCGGGCACATTCCGGGTGCGGTGAGCGCGCCGACCACGGGGAACGTCTCAGCTGCCGGCACGTTTCTTCCAGAGGAAGAGCTGCGGAGGCGTTTTGAGGAGTTGGGTCTGGATCAGTCGTCCAACGTTGCTGTTTATTGCGGATCCGGCGTGACAGCTTCCCATGAGATTGCTGCCTTGGAGATCGCCGGATACCGTGCGGCGCTCTATCCGGGTTCATTCTCGCAGTGGTCAAACAATGCTGCGAATGACGTGGTCGTGGGCAGCACGCCTTTTGACGAGGACTCCGCGGCCCCAAGTGGCACAAGCACGGCTGCCGGGAGTAGCGTCGGAGCATGACTCCCGGACGCCCTGTGCCCCCTCCCCCTCGCCAAGCCCGTCACCCTGGATAGCAGTGAAGACCGGTCCGGAACGCTGGCTGCAGCGTACGGGGGCCACTTCCCCCCCGGACAGTGGTTTGGTGCCGCTGACTGTTGCGCGCCGGACCCCCCCTACAGCGGACGACGTCGAAATCGCGATTGAATTCTGTGGTTTGTGCCACTCGGACGTGCATGCAACGCGCGGTGAATGGCGGGTTCCTCCTACCCGTTGGTTCCAGGCCACGAGATCGTAGGCCGTGTGACACGTGTGGGTGCCGGGGGTGCAGGAATTTGCCCCCCCGGCGATCGTGTTGGTGTGGGTTGCATGGTGGACTCCTGCCGCGAATGCGAGAGCTGCCTTGAAGGACTGGAACAGTACTGCGAGCGGGGGCAACGTTGGTACTTATGGAGCTGCGGACCCGCGTCATGGGGGACGACATTACGCAAGGGGGGGGATACTCGACGTCGGTAGTGGTGGACAGGCGCTTCGTGCTGCGCATCCCGGAGGCCCTTGATCCGGCAGCGGCCGCTCCCTTGCTGTGTGCCGGAATCACCACATACTCTCCGCTGCGTTATTTCGATGTGGAGGAAGGCGACTCCGTGGGTGTCGTAGGCTTGGGTGGCCTTGGCCATATGGCAGTGAAGATCGCCAAAGCCATGGGTGCCGACGTCACCGTTTTCACGACGTCGGAATCCAAGTTCGAGGCTGCCCGGGAACTGGGCGCTGACCACGTGGTCCTCTCCAAGGACGCGGACGCCATGGAGGCCGCCAACCGGAGCATCGACGTCATCATCGATACCGTCGCAGCGCCGCATGATCTCAACCCGTACTTCCGGACCCTTCGCCTGGATGGGGCCCTCTTCCAATTGGGCCTCCCCCGCGGACGACATGCCGCCGGTCAGCCCGGGACTGCTCATCCGCCGACGACTCGCCTATGCGGGTTCACTGATCGGCGGCATTGAGGAAACGCAGGAAATGTTGGACTTCTGCGCCGAACACGGGGGGGTTGTGAGCGACATCGAGATAGTGGGAGCCGGACAACTCAATGAAGCCTACGACCGCATGGTGGCCGGGGGACGTGAAGTACCGTTTCGTACTGGACACCGCAACACTTCAGGAACCATCCGAAAGGGCAGACGCATGAGCACACTGTTCACCAAGATCATTAATGGGGGAGATCCCGGGCCGTTTTGTCTGGAAAGACGAGGACGTGGTCGCCTTCCTGACCATCTCGCCCATTACCCAGGGACACACCTTGGTGGTTCCGCGTGAAGAAGTGGATTCGTGGACGCAAGCCAGCCCTGAACTGCTGGCAAAGGTCATGGACGTGGCCCAGCGCATCGGCAAGGTGCAGGAGGCTTTGTTTGACGCCAAGCGCGTTGGCGTGCTGATGGAAGGTTTCGAGGTAGACCATTTGCATGTCCACGTGTGGCCCGCCTACTCCACGGCAGACTTTGAAATCCACAACGTGGACCACAACCCCCCCGATCCCGCAGTCATGGAGGCCACGGCTGTAAAGCTCCGTGCTGCGCTTCGGGAGGCAGGCCACGGCGACGCAGTCCCTCAGGACTGAGTCCTGCACGACTTAACCCGGCGGTGCTTATTAAGCGCCGCCGGGTTTTTTCATGGCATTGCGCCGCGGCTATGCGGGTGCCAAGGCTGGTTCAGCACCGTGCGGATGCGCTTTTCCGACACCGAGTAGGCAGTACCAAGCTCGACGGCGAAGAGGCTCACCCGGAGCTCTTCGATCATCCAGCGCACCCGGGTTAACTCGGTGCCCGCCCTGCGTCCCGGAAGCAGCGCCGACACAGCGTCGTCGTAGTCGTCCTCCAGTGCCTGCACTATTGCCATGTTGAGGCTGTCCCGCTGAACGTTGCCCGGGAGCTTTTCCAGCCGCTTCTCGATCGCCTGCAGATAGCGTGGCAGTTGGCTGAGCTGCGCATAACCCGTCTGTGCCACAAAGCCCGGGAACACCAGTTGCTCCAGCTGGCTCTTCATGTCGTTGAGGGCGCTGATCAGTGGCAGGCTGGTGTTGGACTTCAGCTGCTTCTGGATGCGCCGCGTACTGGCCAGGATGCGTTCGACGACGGCGGTCACCGTGAACACGGTGTCGATCAGTTCTGCCCTGACCACTTCGTACAACGCATCGAAGGCCTCCTTGTCCCACGGCAGATCCTGCGGAACCAGTTTGTCGATGGCTGCCAGTGCACAGTCAGCGATGAGGCACTCACGGATCCATGCGGGTTTTGGCTGAACGTCAGCTTCTCCGTATTACTGAGGTGTTCCAGCACGTAACGGTCGGGTGGTGGGATCCGGAGGGCCAGCAGCCGGATAACACCGCCACGCATGGCGGCTTCCTGTTCCGGCCGGGTCTGGAAAACACGAAGGGCGACAGACTTGCCCTCATCGACGACTGCAGGGAAGCCCGTCACGGCGTGACCCTTCACGGTGCGCGTCACTTGGCGTTCCACTGCGCCGAAGTCCCATGCGGTGATACCTTCGCGTTCCGCAACCGCTCCGCCACCGGCAGGAGCCGGCCCTGAAGCCGGCGTTCCGCCGTTGGGTGCGCTCAGCGGGCCGGTTGCCTTGACGCCTTTGGCCCGTGACGTCGTCGCAGGTGTTGCTCCGAGTGATTCGGCAATGGCGCGGCGCGTGGCCGGTGCCAGCTTTTCCTGGAGTCCAGCGAGGTCCTTTCCTTCGTCGAGCACCTTGCCACTGCTGTCCACCACCTTGAAGCTCACGCGCAGATGCGGCGGTACTGCGTCCCAATTCCAGGATCCAGGGGGGAATGACGTGCCCGCGGAGCCGTCGAAGGACAAGTTCCAAGGACGGCTCGAGCTCATCGGTGGCGGGATCGAAGTCTGCTTCGAGTGCTGCGGTTGCTTGCCTCGCAACGTCAGGGGCAGGCACGAAATTCTTCCGTACTTGCTTGGGCAGCGATTTGATAAGGGCAGTGACCAGCTCCACGCGTTGTCCCGGGATCTGCCAACGGAAGGGGGCGTCGTCCAATTGGTTGAGGAACAACACCGGAACTTCGGCGGTGACGCCGTCGGACGGGTTGGGGGCCGAGCCTGGAGCCACAGGATGGAATTCGTAGCTCAGGGGCAGTTCGAATCCCTTGTGCAGCCAACTCTTCGGATATGCGGAGTCGTCCAGTGCCTCGGCATCTTCGCTCATCAGCAACGATTGGTCGAAGTCCAGGAGGTCGGGGGGGTCTGACTGGCGGGCATCCTTCCACCACTTATCAAAGTGCCTCTCGGAAACCACTTCCTTGCCCACGCGTGCGTCATAGAACTCGAAGAGCGTCTGATCGTCCACCAGGATGTCGCGGCGCCGCATACGGGTTTCGAGTTCTTCGATTTCCTGCAGGAGGGCGCGGTTACGGTGGAAGAACTTGTGATGGGTCTTCCACTCGCCTTCTACCAGAGCGTGGCGGATGAACAGTTCACGTGAGAGTTCGGGATCGACCCGTCCGTAGTTGACGCGGCGGTTGGGAATGATCGGGACGCCGTAGAGCGTCACTTTCTCGTGAGCCATGACGGCCCCCCCTTGCCGTGAAGACCAGTGCGGCTCACTGTACGACCGCTTTACCAGGTCCGGAGCTACCTGCTCGGCCCACAGGGGATCGAACTTGGCGGCGACACGTGCCCAGAGGCGGCTGGTTTCCACCAGTTCCGCCGCCATAACGAACGTAGGCGATTTCTTGAATAGTGCTGAACCTGGGAAGATCGCAAACCGGCTTCCGCGGGCGCCGGCGTATTCACGCTTGCGCTCATCCAGCAGGCCGATATGGCTTAGCAAGCCGGAAAGCAGGCTGATGTGGACGCCTCGTAGTTGCCTACGGGATCCGCTTCCCGTTTGTTGTCCAGCGATATGCCAAGGGGGGGTTTGGCCATCTGCCGGAGCTGGGTGAAGAGGTCCTGCCACTCACGCACGCGCAGGTAATTGATGAATTCGTTGCGGCATAGCTTGCGGAACTGGGTGGAGGACAGCTCGCGTTGCTTTTCCTGGATGTAGTTCCACAGATTGAGGAAGCCGGTGAAGTCCGAGAGTTCGTCCCGGAATCGTGCATGCTTCTCCGCAGCCAGCTGTTGCTTGTCTGTTGGCCGTTCACGGGGGGGTCCTGGATAGTGAGGGCGGCCGCCAGGATCATGACCTCGCGGACACAGCCGCGCTTTCCCGCCTCCACGATCATCCGGCCCAGCCGTGGATCCACAGGCAGCTGAGCCAATTTCTGCCCGACGGCGGTCAGTCCACTGCCGCTGCGACCGTTGCCACCCGCGTCACCGGACTTGGGCGACGTCAAGGCGCCGAGTTCGCGCAGGAGCGTGACGCCGTCGTTGATGGCCCGGGAGTCGGGTGGTTCCACGAATGGGAAGTTCTCTACGTCTTTGGGTCCGCGGGCAACTCCCATCGCGTCATCTGCAGGATGACGGCAGCGAGGTTGGTCCGGAGAATCTCCGGGTCCGTGAACAGCGGACGCGACTCGAAGTCCTCTTCCGAGTACAAACGGATGGCAATGCCCTCGGAAACGCGCCCACAGCGGCCCGAGCGCTGGTTGGCCGAGGCCTGTGAGACGCGCTCAATGGGAAGGCGCTGGACTTTAGTACGGTGTGAGTACCGGGAAATACGAGCGGTTCCGGTATCGATCACGTACTTGATGCCCGGCACGGTCAGCGACGTTTCGGCAACGTTGGTGGCCAGGATGATGCGCCGTTTTCCGCCGGGGTTGAATACCCTGTGCTGCTCTTGCAGGCTCAATCGGGCAAAAAGGGGCAGAACCTCCGTCCCGGCCAGGCGCCTGTTCGTTTGGATGCGGCCGTTGATGGCTTCAGCAGCATCCCTGATTTCGCGCTCGCCGGAGAAGAAAATGAGGATGTCGCCGGGCGCTTCCTTGGCGAGCTCGTCCACGGCGTCGCACACAGCGTCCAGGGGGGGATCGCGGTCCTCTTCGAGTTCATCGTCCGAGGTGTCTTCGTCCCCCCCGCCCGCCGGCTGCGATAAAGGCCTGTACCGGATCTGCACGGGATACGTTCGTCCGGAGACCTCGATGACCGGAGCCGGAGCTTCTTCGGTGCCGAAGTGTTTGGCAAACCGTTGGGGGATCGATGGTGGCCGAGGTGATGATCACCTTGAGGTCCGGGCGCTGGGGAAGGATGCGCTTGAGGTAGCCCAGGATGAAGTCGATGTTGAGGCTGCGCTCATGGGCTTCGTCGATGATGATGGTGCTGTATTTCCGCAGCAGTTTGTCCCGCTGGATCTCTGCGAGGAGGATGCCGTCGGTCATCAGCTTGACTTTGGTGGACGCACTGACCTCGCCGGTGAAGCGGACCTGAAAGCCAACTTCCTGGCCAATTTCCACGTCTAGTTCGGAAGCGATGCGTTCGGCCACGGTGCGGGCTGCCAGCCGGCGTGGCTGGGTGTGCCCGATAAGGCCCTTGTCTCCAAGGCCAAGCTCGAGGCACATTTTGGGGATCTGGGTGGTCTTACCCGAACCGGTCTCGCCGGCAATGATGGTCACCTGGTTTGCGGCGATGGCCGCCATCAGATCTCGCGGCGCTCGGATACGGGCAGCTCTGCGGGGTGAGGAAATATGAAGTGTCATGGCTGCTGTCAGTCTACTGTGAGTGGGGTTCCACGTCCGCTGTGTCCGTCACAGTCCCGGCCGCAGCACGCAGCCGGCTCGATAGTTCCATGGCGTAAGCCTTGAATTCAGCAGGCTCGAGGATCTCAAAGTCCAGGTCCATAGCTGCCAGGTACGCCGCCGGGGGCGGCAAGGTTGTCCCATCCGGAGCGCAGGATGGTGGCATTCAGGCCGTCGGCAGTCAGTGTCGCATATTGGGAACTAATGGTGGCGGCTACCTCGGCCAGTGGAGCGCGGAGCCGCACCACGACGTCGAACCTGTACGGCGAGCGGGTGATGGACTGCTGCACGTAAGCGGCGAGGTCTTCCGCAGGCAGGGGCTTGGCGTGTACCTCTTCCGTTCCGACGGCAGGGAAGCAAGACGGTCAGCCCTGAAGGTTCGCCAATCTTCCCGTTCAACGTCCCACGCCACCAAATACCAGCGGCGTCCGGTGTCCACCAATCTGTAGGGCTCCACCAGCCGGCGTGCTGATTCGCCGTCGGATTTCACGTAGTCGAAGGAGATTTGGCGCCGGTCCGATATGGCGGCGGAGACGACGGTCAGTTGCTGGGGATCAACGGTCCCCGCGTTGCTGGGGGAGGGTGGTGACGGCGGCTTTCAGCATGGCGAACTTGGGACGCAGGCGGGACGGCAAGACCTGCTCCAGCTTTGCCAAGCGCGGACGGATGCCTCACCGATGCCTGCCACGGGGGCCCGCGGCTACGGAATTCAAACCCAAGGCGACAGCCAGGCTTCGTTGTCATCCAGCAGCAGCGGCGGAAGCTGGGCGCCGGCACCAAGCTGATAACCACCGGCTATGCCGGGGGGGGAGGCGTGTATGGGATATCCCAGGTTGCGCAGCTTGTCGATGTCCCGGCGTACGGTCCGCTCCGTCACACCCATGCGGTGGGCCAAGGCTGGTCCCGTCCACTCGCGGCGCACCTGCAGCAGTGACAACAGCTGGAGGAGCCGCGCAGACGTTTGGATCATGCATGTGAATCTAGCCCATGGGACATCCGCATGGTCCATTGGCGGGACCATGGGCAACATAGGGACGCCCGCCGTTCGGGGGGGAATCCTGCAGAATTCCGTGAACGGGCGGGCGTCATATGGATGTGGCCTGGTGTACCTCGCTGCGGCTTGGCATACCCTAGTAGATGCGGGGGTTCCAATACGGGCTGCTCGGAGCGTCGAAAGCGCTCCAAGGCTCCTTGGAGTTGATGGGAGGGTTGTGCCCGCGTCCATCTTTCAACAGGGCTGAAACGGTGGCAGCTACGGCGGTGATGAGGACGATGAAGAGGATGATTCCAAAGATTTCCATGCCTCAAGCCTGCTCTCACGGCAGCTGAAGAAACAGTGGCAGAAACGCCCCCCCATTTAGATAATTTTCTGCCAAACTGGAAATATGTTGAAATCAGTGGCGGTGATCGTAGTTCCCAACTTCTCGGTCTTTGAATTCGGTACAGCCTTCGAGGTCTTCGGCATTGACCGATCGGACCGGGGTGCCGGAGTACCGGCTTTTGACTTCCGCGTGGTTGCCCCGGAACCGGGTGATATACGCATGAAATCCGGCTTGTCCCTTCATGTAAACCTCGGTCTCGAAGCAGCAGCCGACGCGGATCTCGTCATCATGGCGCCGTTTGGCCGTGACCAGGACGTACCCGAGTCCGTTATGGCTGCCTTGCGCGCAGCGCATGCCAGGGGCGCGTGGGTGATGTCCATTTGCTCCGGTGCCTATGCCCTGGCCCGGGCAGGTTTGCTGGACGGGCGTCGCTGCACCACGCACTGGCACTATTCGCAGGACCTGGCCAGCCGGTACCCGAACGCTATCGTGGACGAGAACGTCCTCTACGTTCAGGACGGGACCATCATCACCAGCGCTGGCACGGCCGCCGGAATCGACGCATGCCTCCATCTCGTTCGTGAGGAGCTGGGAGCGAACGTAGCAGCCGCGATCGCGCGCGACATGGTGGTACCGCCGCATCGCGACGGCGGCCAGGCCCAGTTCATCGACAGGCCCATGCCCCCCCGCTGTGGTTCAGCGCCCATGGAGGCGTTGCTGCGCTGGATGGTTGAACACCTCGACGAAGAGCACAGCGTGAACGAGTTGGCTGCACGGCTCCACATGTCTCCCAGGACGTTTGCCCGCCGTTTCCGGGCCGAAACCGGAGCGACGCCGGCAGCCTGGCTGAACTCGCAACGAGTGCTGCGTGCGCAGGAACTGTTGGAAACCACTGAGTTGAACATCGACGAGATCGCCCGTGTTGCAGGGTTCGGGCATTCCGTCCTGCTGCGTCACCACTTCACCAAAGTGTTGGACACAAGTCCGCAAAGCTACAGGCGGGCATTCCGGGGTCAGTTGGCAGAAGCCATCTGAAATCGCGCAAACCAGAAGCAGACCGAAACCGCTTCGGGCTATGAGTGCGGCTCCTCCTAGCGGCGGTTTCCGAACCCGCCCCCCCGCGACTCTGCACCTTCGGCCTTGGCGCATTCCACCAGTTCCTGCCAGGGGCCTGTTACGGCGCGGTCGGGAAGGGTTGCCCGCCGCTGCCCCCCCGCACGGATGGAGTACATGAACCGGTCCGGCTCATTAGGTGTCCGGGACTGACTCTTGGCTTCGTCCCACGGGCAGGCCTCAACGATCGGCACCCATCGTTCCTTCTCATCGGGGGACACAGCATCTACGCTCCAGACGCGTGTCATCGCGGCGATTCCCCCACTGCGTTGGACGGTGATCTTCATGGCCGGCTGCTTCTCGTTCGACGTTCCGTTGTCAGCCAACCGGCAGGGACCGAACCAAACTGTCCGGTCCCGCCACCTGACTAAACCTTGACCTTCACAGTCTCCCACGCCTTCAGGACGGCGTCATGCTCAGGTGATCCGGTCCCGAAAAGTTCCACAGCAGTTGCGACTGTGGTCTTGGCAAACTTTCCAAACGTGCAGGTTGCCGGCAAGGATCCGCTGGTCAAGGTGTCGTACCAAATCTGGCCGGGTGCTCCCACGCATTGCCTCCGAGTTCCGAGCAACCACGTAGAAGGCCTTATTGGGGATGCCGGAGTTGATATGCACTCCGCCATTGTCAGCACTCGTCCGTACGTACGTATCCATGGAATCCGGTTGTGGGTCTTTACCCAAAACGTCGTCGTCATAAGCCGTCCCCGGCGCTTTCATTGAGCGCAGGGCGGCGCCTTGGACCTGATCTGTAAAGAGGCCCTCTCCGATGAGCCAACTGGCATCCCGGGCGGACTCCTGCTTCAGATACTGCTCGACGAGGACCCCGAAAACGTCCGACATGGACTCGTTCAGCGCGCCGGCCTGGTTCCGATAGGCCAAATTGGCTGTGTATTGGGTGACCCCGTGCGCAAGTTCGTGCCCTATGACACTCACGGACTTGGTGAAGCGCTGAAAAATCTGGCCATCGCCGTCACCGAAGACCATTTGGCTCCCGTCCCAAAAGGCGTTGTCGTAGAGCTTCCCGTAATGAACCGTTGCATCCAGGGCGAGCCTGCATCGTCAATGGAGTCCCTCCCGAAGATCTCCCCCGTACAGCCGGTGTGTGCTCCCGAGGCCGTCGTAGGCCTCGTCCGCAGCAACGTCGCCGACGGGTGGGGGGGTTCCTTCCTTGCGGACAATGCGGCCGGGCAAGGCCTCGGAGGACTCGGCATCGAAGATTGTCCGCTTGGGCGGACCGGGTTTGGCTTGACGTGCGCTCGGCGGTGCAGCAGGGATGGGGGCTGTCCGGATGGCCTGCAGATCTTGATATGCAGCAACGACTCCTTCGCGGCCCTGGCAACTGCCCGGAGTCGTGGTTCGTTCCGGGCAGCGATCCGGCGCAGCATATACGGCGGGACGATTGAACACATCACGGCAAAACCCCCCCTTTGGCTATCGGTATGACCAACTGAAATCAGCCTAGGAGCAGGGGGCTGACAATATTGCGGTCCAAGCCCGGCAAGCCCCCCCAACTGATAGTCCATTTCCGGCACAAAAAAATACCCCCCCGCCAGCAAGGCTGGCGGGGGTATTCGTTGTGCCCTCGATAGGATTCGAACCTACGGCCTTCTGCTCCGGAGGCAGACGCTCTATCCCCTGAGCTACGAGGCATCCAGGGTTCCCTCCGTTGCCGGTGGGACGTCCTAGAGCTTAGCAGTCCCTGTGCCGCAAATGAAAACCCGCCACAGCAGACGAAAGTCACGGCGCCGGACCAGCAAGCCCGGCCCCGAACCCTTCGAATCAGTAACCCGCAAACGAGTCCACGTGGACCCGACGCGCTCCTGCGCCACGTGCTGCAGCTCGAAGGGATTCCACACTCGCCGGGGGGGAGCCCGAGACAAAGACTTCCCGATCCCCCAATGTCCGGAACCAGCTCTTTAAGGCGCGCTGCATCGATTCTGGAGGTACCGGCGTCGACCATGTACTCCGGGGGGGAGTGGAACCGTCCGCAAGGCGGGCGACGACCTTGGCCCCGGAGGCTTCCAGCTGTTCCACGCAGGCCAGCTCCTCGCGACCTTTCGCGAGGTACACCACCACCGTGTCGCGTGCGGCGTCGTCGGCGGACAGCTGTGACAGGAACGGCGTGATGCCGATTCCTGCGGCGATCAGCAGGACCGGCTTCCCGGCGTCGTGCGGTAAAACAAAGTCTCCACCCACGGCTGTTGCGGAAACGCTGTCCCCGGGTCGAAGAGCAAGCAGTGCCTTCTTCGCTGCAGACAGCGGCTCGGCCGTACCCACGCCGAAGGTAACCTCAGCCGCGCCAGGTGGGCTGGTAATGCTGAAGACGCGGCGACGGCCCTTGCCGTCGGATCCGGAATGCGGCAGGTTGAGCTCCATGAACTGTCCGGGCTCAAAACGCACAGGCCGCTGCGGTTCGAACCTGAATTCAGTACTGGCGGGGGGGTGAGGGGGCGCGAGCCCTTGAACGTCAGATGGACGCCGCCGCGCTGTCCAAGGAAGAACGCAATGAGGTTGCCCAGCAGCAGTGCGAGCTCCGGGGAGTTGGCAATGAAGCCGAAGTTATAGGGGACCGCGAAAACGACACCCACGACGCGGCAAGCGCCAACTGCTGCCAGCGGCGGGGAGGCAGGGTGAGAGGTTCCGAAAGCATGAAGCCGACGAAAAACAGCAACGGCCGTTGGGCCAAGGCCTGCCATAAAGCCTGTCCCAGCGTCATATCGCGGCTCAGCAGCTCCACGGTGATGATGCTTGTGGCAGCCACCAGGAAAACGGTGCCCATCAGCATTTTCCGTGTGCGATACAGGACAATCACCACTCCGGGAACCAGGAGCCAGAGCATGGCCGGGGGTGGCGGCCCACCACGTGGCGATATTGAGCCCCGTCAGGCCCGTAATGAACGCACCTGCGGCGGCCGGGTTGAAGATATGACGCCCGCGGAAGGCCAGAGCGTACTTGGACACGCTGGCAAGCACGCAAGCCAAAGCAACGCCCGCCATATCCATCGCTCCAAAGGCGGGCCAGAAGAGGAAATACAGCAGCAGTCCGGTGATCAGTGACGACTCCGTATGCTGCTTGACACCAAAGAGCAAAGCCAGGAGTCGGCCGGAGGCATAGGTTGCGCCCAGGCAGAGCACCAAATGGACCAACATCTCAGGTAGGCCAAAGGTCAGCCATCCCAGGATGTTGAGGACCATGCTGTAGGCCGCCAGTACACCCAGCACCCAGAGAATCAAGCGGTACATGGTGAAGCGGCCCAACCAGGTGTCCACGCGGGACTTAGCGGCAATCATGTGAACAGTCTCCCCCTCAAAACCCTTCGAAAAGGCGGCAGCACCGCTCGACGACACCGTAAGCCATGAGAATTCGAATTCCTTCTCCAGCGGAGCAGGTTCCTGCATGAACAAGGCCGTGGCCAGGCCGTCCGCCATCAGGCGCTCGCAGCCATGGTCCAGGTTGCCACTGTGGTGTGTATTGGCTTGCCCGTGGTTCCATCCAGGACATGGTGCAGGCCGTCACCCCACGTGCGACGATTCGAGGCCGAGGCACACAGCGCGAAGTTATCCAGCTCCACCGTGCCTACGGCCTGCCGCGGGTTATAAGGGTGCTCCAACGCAACGGTGACCGGGCGGTTTCCGGAGTGCAGCATGTCGCCGCTGCCGTCCACCAGGAAGTCGGTGCAGCCCGCTTCCCGCAGGACTTCACCCAAGAGGTCCACGAGCTGGCCCTTGCCGGCAGCTCCAATGTCCAAAACCACCGGCTCCTTCACTGTTATCCCGGTTCCTGCCCAATCAAGGACGTCTTCCCAGCGGGGCGGAGGGAGGGGGAGTGCCCGACGGTGTGAGGGCATAAGTGGCGCCATAACCCAGCCGCTCCAGGCTGCTGCCGACGAGTGGGGGTCATGGCACCACCGGTGAGGCGATACAGCGCGGAATAGACCTCTTGCAGGACGACGGCGTGCCCCGGCAGGGTGATCTTGCCTGCACTACGGGAAAGGCCGGACACCAGAGAATCCGTCCTGAACCGTGACCACGTCTTGTCGTATGCCGCTACTGTTTCAAGCAGTTCGCTTCGGACGGCGGGTACTAAACTGTCCGGCGTCGAAATCTCCCACTGCGTACCGATCCCTTCGAAGCGGAAGGTGCTCCAGCCAGGGTGGGGCATGGCTGCTACTTGGCCTGGGACTTGATCTGTTCCACGGCTTCGTTGAAGCCACCGGAGGTCAGTGAAGAGCCAGCCACCTTGGAGACGTTGAGCTCATCGATATCCTTGCCCACGATCTGTGCGGCGATGCCACTGGCGAACTCACCCTGGAACTTTTTGGTATTGGGATTGGAGGGGTGGACCGTGATGTTGACCGCAGAAACCTTGTCGGCTGCAAGCGTCAGCTCGACGCCCACCGTCTCCTGGCCATTGGGCGAAGTGTACGTGCCGTCGGAGCTGTAGGTCCCGTCCTTATAGGTGGAAGCGCCGGTGGAAGCGACAGCCGTTGACGATGACGTGCCCGCTGATGAAGGACTGCTGGAACCGGCCTGGCCCCCCCCTCCGGGGTAGCGGGGGTTTGGGTTGAGGGGGCTTCGGTTGTGGGGGGCGCAGGCCGCAGCTGTTCCAATGATGGAGAGGCCGGCGAAACCAACGTAGAGGCTCTTGCGGAGTGGCGTAGTCATGGTTCTGCTCGTTTCAACTGGACAAGAATTCGTCAATGGTCATTTACGTCAAGGGATACTGCGTGTACCGGGATGACCAACGAGGCCACCTCCTACGTGTTCACAACGTTGAATTCAGCGTAATGGTTCAGTCTGTGGCGTCGGGCAGCCGTTCCTGTGAGTGGGCTGTGACCGGCTTATCCACATACGAGACCCTCAATTCCGCGACTTTGCGGGCCCCCCGGTAGGCTAGGAGAGTGACTCCCGAAGAACTCTCTGCTGCCATATCCGCCTGCCTTAAGGACGCCGTTTCCACCGGCGAAATCGCCCTGACGGAATCTGCCGTGCCCGACGCCGTACGAGTGGAGCGACCCAAGAACCGGGATCATGGAGACTGGGCCACCAACATCGCCCTGCAACTCTCCAAGCAGGCCGGCATGAATCCCCGCGAATTTGCTGGAATCCTCAGCAACCATCTGCAGGGCATTCCCGGCGTTACCGGAGTGGAGATCGCCGGTCCGGGCTTCCTGAACATCACCGTCGATGCTGCCACAGCCGGCGCCCTCGCCAAGGCCATTGTTGAGGCCGGAACCAGCTATGGCACCAACCAGGCGCTCGCAGGGCGAGTGGTCAATATGGAGTTTGTTTCCGCGAATCCAACCGGTCCGTTGCACATCGGGCACACACGCTGGGCTGCTCTGGCGATGCCATTGCCCGTGTTCTGCGTGCCTCGGGTGCCAACGTCACCGCCGAGTACTACATCAACGACGCCGGCTCGCAGATGAACGTCTTCGCCAACTCGGTCCTCTCCCGCCTTCACGGACGTGGCGTGCCTGAGGGTGGCTACCCGGGTGAGTACATCCGCGAGCTTGGCGACGAAGTACTGAAGGCCCATCCGGATATCCGCGAGTTGACGGACGAGGCAGCCCTGCCCGTTATCCGCGCCGCTGCTTACCAGGCACAGATGGCAGACATCAAGACCACATTGGCGGAGTTTGGCGTCGAGTTTGACGTCTTCTTCTCGGAAAAGGAATTGCACGACGCCGGTGCGATCGAATCCGCCGTCGCCCGCCTTCGCGAGCAAGGCCACGTTTTCGACGACGGCGGTGCCGTCTGGTTGCGCACCACAGACTTCGGTGACGACAAAGACCGTGTGATGATCCGCGCCAATGGCGAACCTACCTACTTCGCTGCGGACGCCGCGTACTACCTTTCCAAGAAGGACCGCGGCTTCACGGAGAAGATCTACCTGCTCGGCGCGGACCACCACGGATACATCAACCGTTTGAAGGCCATCGCCGCCTGCGCGGGAGATGATCCCGAGGTCAACATCGAGGTCCTCATCGGCCAGCTTGTGTCCGTCAATGGCGCCAAGCTTTCCAAGCGTGCCGGTAACATCATCGAGCTCAAGGACCTTATTTCCTGGCTCGGCAAGGATGCCGTCAGGTATTCCCTGGCCCGCTTCCCGGCTGACTCACCACTGACGCTGGATCCGGAACTGCTGAAGAAACACAGCAACGAGAACCCGGTGTTCTACGTGCAGTATGCGCACGCCCGCTCCCGCGGCACAGCACGCAATGCTGCGGAGGCCGGCGTAGAGCGTTCCGTCTTTGACGCATCGCTCCTGGACCACGCCACTGAAAACGAGTTGCTCTCCTACCTGGGCAGCTACCCGTCTATTGTGGCGAAGGCTGCCGAACTGCGTGAGCCGCACCGCGTGGCCCGCCACCTCGAAGTCATCGCCGGTGCTACCACCGCTGGTACGACGCTTGCCGCGTCTCGCCGCAAGGCGATGAACCCGTGCAGGACGTTAACCGCACGCGCCTGTGGCTGAATGACGCCACCAGTCAGGTGCTGGCCAACGGACTCGAACTGCTGGGCGTTTCTGCGCCGGAACGGATGTAGGGAAATGACCATCAACGCTACACACGCTTCTCCGCTCGCACCCGAATGGTTGGCTGTTCCCGAGGACCTCAACGCCTTGCAGGCACCCATGTGGGCTGCCGGGGGGGTTGAGAAGAACGACGCCGGTGAGGTCACCATTGACGGCGTGTCCGTCAGTAAGCTCAAGGAACAGTATGGAACTCCGCTGTTCGTCATGAGTGAATCGGACTTCCGGTCCCGTGCACGGGCGTTCAAAGACGCGTTTGATTCCGCCTTCGCCGATATTTGCGGGGGAGTGGACGTCTACTACGCCGGAAAGTCGTTCCTGTGCACTGCAGTAGCCAGTTGGGTTTCCGAGGAAGCCTTCGCTTGGACACCTGTTCGGGCGGCGAGCTGGCTGTTGCCGCCCGTGCGGGAATCGAAGGGCCCAATCTTGGCCTGCACGGCAACAACAAGTCCGACGCCGAGATCAAGCGCGCCCTGGATATGAAGGTCGGCCGAATCGTGGTGGACAGCCTCGATGAACTGGAGCGGGTGGCCAAGATTGCCTCCAGCCGTGGCGAAACTGCCAAGGTCATGCTCCGGCTGACCCCCCCCGGCGTACACGCCCACACCCATGAGTTCATCGCCACGGCACACGAGGACCAGAAGTTTGGCCTCTCCATGGCCGGAGACACCACCGATGAAGCAGGCCTGTCAGCAGCCGAGGAAGCGGTGGCTGCAGCAACCTCCTACGCCAGCATCGAGCTCTTGGGCCTGCACTGCCATATCGGCTCACAGATCTTTGAGCCCGACGGCTTTGCCCTTGCAGCGGAGAAGCTGCTGGGCTTCCTGGCCTCCATGCAGGCCAAGTACTCCATCGTCATGCCCGAACTGGATCTGGGCGGCGGCTACGGAATCGCCTACACTCCGGTGGATACACCCCGGCCGCCAGCCGAAATTGCGCAGGCGATGGCCGCCGTCGTGCGTTCCAAGTGCGCGGAACTGGACATCACTCCACCGCGTATCTCGATTGAACCCGGACGCGCCATCGTGGGCAGCACCACGTTCACGCTCTACGAAGTCGGCACGCTCAAAACCGTTCGTGTTGACGTTACTGAGGGGGGGGAAGACGGGGGGGACAACAACGTTACGTATCCCCGCCGCTATGTGTCGGTGGACGGCGGGATGAGCGATAACGCGCGCCCGGTGCTTTACGACGCGGATTATTCGGCAATTTTGGCTTCCCGGAACTCTTCGGCGGATCCTCAACTGTCCCGCGTAGTGGGCAAACATTGCGAGAGCGGCGACATAGTTGTTAGAGATGTATATCTGCCCGCGGACGTGGCAGCCGGTGATTTGCTCGCAGTACCGGGTACCGGCGCCTACTGCTGGGCCCTCTCCAGCAACTACAACTACCTGGCCAGGCCTGGCGTTGTCGCTGTAAGCGACGGAGCGCCCGGCTGATTGTCCGCGGGGGGGAAACCGAAGAAGATCTCTTGAACCGCGACATGGGAGTGGCGAATGTCTGAAGTGCAAACCTTGAAGGTGGCCCTGCTGGGCTGTGGCAACGTTGGGGCCCAGGTTGCGCGGATTCTGATTGACGACGCCGAGGCCCTCGCAGCCCGCAGCGGAGCCCGCTTGGAACTTGCCGGCATCGCCGTGCGCAATATCGACTCCCCACGCGATGTCGAACTGCCGCGCGAACTATTCACCACGGATGCCGAAACCTTGGTGAAGGACGCAGACCTCGTCATTGAACTCATGGGCGGCATCGAGCCTGCCCGTTCGCTGATCCTGACGGCCATCCAGAACGGCGCATGCGTTGTCACCGGCAACAAGGCACTGCTCGCACAGGACGGCCCCCACACTCTACGAAGAGGCAGACAAGGCCGGCGTCCAGCTGTCCTACGAAGCCGCCGTTGCCGGTGCGATCCCCATCCTGCGCCCTATCCGCGACAGCCTGTCCGGCGACCGCATCACCCGCGTCCTGGGCATCGTTAACGGCACCACCAACTTCATCCTTGACCAGATGGACACCACCGGTGCGCAGTTCTCCGACGCCCTGGCCGAAGCCCAGCGCCTTGGCTATGCGGAAGCGACCCCACAGCCGATGTCGAAGGCCACGACGCTGCAGCGAAGGCTGCGATCCTTGCATCGTTGTCCTTCCACACGCGCTTCTCCCTGGACGATGTCTATTGCGAAGGCATCACCAAGGTCAGCGCTGCGGACATTGCCTCCGCCAAGGAAGCCGGCTTTGTCATCAAGTTGCTCGCAATCGCCGAGAAGATCGACTCATCGGACAACGGCAGCGGCATTTCTGTGCGCGTCCACCCCACGCTCCTGCCGCGCGAACACCCGTTGGCTGCTGTCCGTGGTGCCTTCAACGCCGTCTTCATCGAAGCGGAAAACGCCGGCGAACTCATGTTCTATGGCCAAGGTGCAGGTGGAACGCCCACCGCATCCGCTGTGCTGGGTGACCTCGTGTCTGCCGCGCGGCGCTTGGTCCTGGGCGGCCCGGGGCGGACGGAGACCACCACTGGCCACGTTCCGGCGCTGGCCATCGATGCGTCCACCACGAGCTATTACATCGGCCTGGACGTCGCGGACCAAGCCGGCGTTCTGGCCCGGATCGCGCACATCTTTGCGGAGAACGGCGTTTCCATCGAAATAATGCGTCAAACGATCCACCGCGACTCTGCCTCGAACGTTGAGTCGGCCGAGCTGAAAATCGTGACGCACCGTGCATCCGAAGCTGCACTCGCGGCAACCGTCGAGGCCGTGAAGGGCCTGGACGTCATCAATTCTGTAACATCCGTACTCCGGGTAGAAGGGGGGGTCTAAGTGGCTCACCAATGGCGCGGAGTAATCCGCGAATACGCTGATCGTTTGCCTGTAACGGAAGCCACCAAGGTCATCACCCTGGGCGAGGGCGGCACGCCTCTGGTCCACGCGCAGAAGCTTTCAGAGCTGACCGGCTCCGAGGTTTACCTTAAGGTCGAAGGCATGAACCCCCACGGGTTCGTTCAAGGACCGTGGCATGACAATGGCCATGACAGCTGCTGTGGAGGCCGGTGCCAAGGCCGTGGTTTGCGCCTCCACCGGCAACACCTCCGCCTCAGCTGCTGCGTACGCGACGGCCGCAGGCCTCAAGTGCGCGGTGCTGGTACCCGAAGGCAAGATCTCCATGGGCAAGCTGAGCCAGGCCATCGCCCACGGTGCCACCCTGCTCCAGGTTGACGGTAACTTCGACAACTGCCTGGACATTGCTCGGAAGCTCGGCGAAGTACCCGGTGTTCCTGGTGAACTCAGTCAACCCGGCGCGCATCCAGGGCCAGAAGACCGGCGCCTTCGAAGTTGTGGACACGCTGGGCGACGCCCCCCCCGACATCCACGTATTGCCAGTGGGTAACGCAGGCAACATCAGCGCCTACTGGAAGGGCTACAAGGAGTATTCCGCGCCATTCGAGACGGCCAACGGAACACTTCCGGCTGTTTCCACCAAGACGCCCGTCATGTGGGGCTTCCAAGCTGCAGGTGCCGCACCGTTCGTTGCAGGGCATCCCATCACCGAGCCCGACACGATCGCTACTGCCATCCGCATCGGCAATCCGGCCTCGTGGGAGACCGCCGTAGCGGCCCGTGACGAATCGGGTGGCTTGATTGAGGCTGTCACCGATGACGAGATCCTGGCCGCCCACCGATGGCTTTCCGCAAAGGAAGGCGTGTTCGTAGAGCCCGGTTCCGCTGCCGGTGTCGCGGGCTTGATCAAGAAGCACGCTGCAGGCGAGGTTCCGTCCGGCAAAACCATCGTCATCACGGTCACCGGGCACGGGCTCAAGGACCCGCAGTGGGCCCTCCGCACTGAGGATGGCAGCGATGTCCAGCCCGTCAAGGTGCCGAACGACGTCGTCACCGTTGCCGCAGAACTGGGACTGGAAGAAAACTAAGAGTGGAATCAACGCAGCCCACCGCGACCGATCGTGCACTTGTCGCGGCAGGTCAGCGGCTGACCGTCAAGGTCCCCCGGTACGAGTGCCAACCTGGGACCCGGTTACGACAGCCTCGGCTTGGCCTTGTCGATTTACGACACCTTGACGGTGGAAACCCTCAGTACCGGAGAGCTCGAGTTCGAGCTCTCCGGTGAGGGCGCTGACTCCCTCCCACGTGACGCCAGCCATCTGGTTGTTCGTGCCATAGACCTTGCGCTGAATCGGCTTGGATTCCGGCACTCAGGTCTGAAGATCATTGCGGACAACGTCAATCCACATGGCCGGGGGCTGGGGTCTTCAGCCTCGGCTGTGGTTGCTGCCGTATCTGCCGCCAACGCATTGGTTCCTGCCGAATTCCGGCAGGACCGCGATTGGATCCTGCAGTTGACCAGCGAGATGGAAGGCCACCCGGACAACGTCGCACCCGCCATTTTCGGCGGACTGGCGCTGTCGTGGCAGGACAGCGAGCAGTACAGCACCACACGCGCTGACGTCGCACGGTCGGTGATCCCCCCCGTGGTGGCGGTCCCGGACTACGAACTGTCCACGGAGACTGCACGCGGATTGCTTCCGGCATCCGTTGGACATCACGCGGCAGCAATGAATTCCGGACGTGCAGCCTTGTTGATTCACGCACTCACCGCGGATCCCACGTTGCTGTTGCCCGGCACGGAAGACTATCTCCACCAGAGCTATCGCGCTCAGGCAATGCGCCCCCCCAGTGCCGACCTC
Organism: Paenarthrobacter nitroguajacolicus JCM 14115; assembly: GCA_001313365.1. Next base: position 980 of record BBFS01000060.1, on the reverse strand, counting down.
ATCGCTGCTCTTAGGTCGGCCGGCCATGCAGCGGTTGTCTCCGGCGCAGGCCCCCCACCGTGATGGTGCTGGCCAATGGCGCTGAGGAAGCAGTAAGTGTCGCCGGATTCATCGGCACATTCACGGCGGACAACACACCCGACGTCGGTTGGCGCGTGATGACGCTGGCTGTGGACGATCAAGGTGCTAGAGTGGAAGTGCACCGCCGGTAAAGCCGCGGGCAGTTCCCTGATTTTGGATCTCGGTGTTTTGCCGTACCTTTCGTCAACTGTGCCAACGTTGGTGGTGTCGTCTCTTTCCGGCCTGTCTCAGGTGCCGCAGAAATCTCTCTGTTTCCTGAATCTACGCCGGCTGTCCGGGCAACTGGATCCAGTGATGACGATCAGTATCCGGCCCTGTTGGCCACAATCCATCAGGCACGGCCCAAATCACCGGCTGCAGATCTGAACTGCAGCCCAGAACAAATCATCGCGTCCAGCTCTCGCTCTGGACGCCGTCGAGGGGGGGGAAGGATCCTTCGTGACAGAAACCACTGAGCTGGCTTCAGCTGTGGACACAACATCTTCTGCTGCTGAGTCGTCAACTGCAGCAACCACCAAGAGCAGCGGCCTCGCAGGCCTTAAGCTCGCCCAGCTCCAGGCTCTCGCGAGCCAGCTGGGCATTTCCGGGGGATCCCGTATGCGCAAGGGGGATTTGGTCACGGCCATCTCCGCCCACCGTGCCGGCACCTCAACTACCAAGCGCCCGCCAAGCCAGCACGGCGAAAGCAACTGCGGCCAAGGAAGCCCGGGCTGCAGAGCCGAAGGCCGCTCCTGAAAGCAGCGCACCTGCTGATGCAGCTGTCGAGGCCCCGGCCCAGGAAGCACCCCCCCGCGGCCGTGGTCGTGGCCGCAGCCGTCGGGCTACAAGTGACGGAGTAGTAGCAGCCGCTGAAGCCGCTGCTGCGCCTGCCGAGACCGCAGCCGCACCGGCTGTTCGAA
>BBFS01000059.1 GCA_001313365.1 Paenarthrobacter nitroguajacolicus JCM 14115 | reverse complement strand
ACGGCGTCGCGCGCGCGCAGCATGTAGCCGCCAGCCACCACTTGGCGACGGCGACGCTCACGGGGCGGCGGGATCTTCCGGGACGGCGGCCAGTTGTTGGTCGACGGGTTTTGTGGAAAGACGCAAGTAGGCGGATTTGCCGTCCGGTCGTCCGAGTTGGGACATGGAGGCGAGCAACGTCCACTCGACGTCGATCGCGAAGGCCGGTTCGTAGCTGGTGCAGCCAGGCTGTTCCAGTCCGATGGAAGGCGTCTTGATGGACTGGTGGGCACCGCCTTCGGGTGCCAGCGTCACGCCCGACGGCGTCCCTACCAGGATCGACTGCCCTCCGGCATAGATACCGTAGGACCATGGTTCCAAGCTCGCTCAACGAACGGGTCATAGAGCACGCCGATCGGGAACAACGGCTGGCCCCAACGGCTCCAGGTTGCGCCAAGCTCGCCCAGGAGGCTGACAAGGTTGACCTCGGCTATGCCGAGTTCGATGTGCTGCCCTGTGGCTTTTCACGCCAGTGCATGACCGTCTCGGTATCGTCGCTGAACCAGTTCCGGCGCTCTTCCACTGACCAGACGCCCACCTTGTTCAGCCAGCCGGCGAGGTTGGTGCTTGAGCTCACGTCCGGGCTGACGGTCACCAGTCGGCGCGCCACATCGGGCGCCGCACGGGTGACGTCCAGCAAGGTACGGCCCAGAGCCGCCTGCGTGGTTGCCGTGCCCGAGGGTGTCCTGCCGAAATCTGCCGGTACTGAGGGCGGGGCGACAGCAGGCTGCGCGGAGCGCTGAAGGGTTTCGGCCGTCATTCCCACCAGTTGCCCCCCCTCGGTGCTTGCGGGGTCGAACCGCGTCCAGGGCGCGTCGGGGTTCTCGCCCATTCCGTGGGCGAGTTGTCGGTACTGATCGATAGTAAGCAGCGAGGAGTGGTTCTGCGGATGGCCTTCGGTGGGCAGCCCGTTGCCCTTGACGGTGTAGGCGATGATGACGGTGGGGCGGGTGTCATCGATCTGCGCGTAGGCCTCGCGCAACGCGGCGAGGTCGTGCCCGCCCAGGTTCCTGATGGCCCGGGTCAGGATCTGGTCCTCGACGCCGGCAATAAGTTCCGCGATGGCCGCACCCCCCCGGCGCCCTCACCCGGGAGCCTGCGGCGCAGCTCCTCGGCGGAGCAACGCAGAAGCCGCTGGTACTCGGGATTGGACATGTCAACGATGCGTGCCCGGAGTGCATCGCCTCCTGGCATGGCCATGAGACTTTCCAAAAGATGGCCGAAACGCACGGTAATGACCTGCCAACCAGCGGCAGCGAAGAGGCGCTCAATCTTGCCCGCGGCAATGTTTGGCACCACCCGGTCAAGGGACTGCCTGTTCAGGTCTACGATCCAGACGATCTCGCCGAGATCCGCAACATTCGAGTCCAGCACGGCTTCCCAGACAGCGCCCTCGTCCAGTTCGGCGTCGCCGACCAGCGAGTACTGGCGCCCACGGTTCGGTGTGCCGCTCACGGTCTCGATGTAACGCCGCGAGATGGCACCCCCCCAGATCGGCGCGGTGGCCCCCCCGATACCGACAGAGCCAGTGGAGTAGTCAACGGGATCCGGATCCTTGGAACGGCTGGGGTAGCTCTGCAGCCCGCCGAACTCACGCAGCGTCGTGAGGTACTTTTCATCCAAGCTGCCCAGCAGGTAGTTGATGCTGTGGAGCACCGGCGAGGCGTGGGGGCTTCACCGAGACACGGTCCTCGGCGCGGAGCTGCCCGAACCAGAGCGAGGTCATGATCGTGGCAATGGAGGCACTCGAGGCCTGGTGCCCGCCCACCTTGATGCCGGATGTGTTGGGCCGCACTTTGTTTGCGTGGTGGATGATGGACGTCGCAAGCCACAGGACACGGCGTTCGATCGCAGCAAGTGCTTCCAGCTGGGGGGTCGTCGTGGGGGCGGGACGGTCTTCGCCGCCAAGTCATCATTGACTGGGGTCAGGTTCATGGGATGCCTTATGGGTGTGTTGGTGGTCCAGGGGGTGGAGCGAGCAGTTATTGGGCGATCAGTAGTCCGCGTTTGAGGACTCCAAGGGGTGTTGCGAGAGTGCTGATGTCCTGCATGGGGTCCGCCGCCGTGACGATGAGGTCGGCCCACAGACCGGGCCGGATGCGACCCACTTGCGACTCCATCCCGAGCATGTCGGCGGCTTCACACGTGGCAGATTTCAGTGCATGCTGTGCTGCCAGTCCGGCGTCGACATAGCGTTCCAACTCGCGGGCAAGGAGATCAAAGGTGACGTGGGCAGGGCCTGCGTCCGTCCCCCGCCACGATTGACACGCCGGAGCGGAGGAACTCGGTCACGTTGGTAAACCGCGATTCCAACCGGGCCACCACATTGCGGTCCTGGGGGGGGTTGGACAGTACTGGGTGGCCCTCTCGCAACTGCCGGGAAACGATGTCCGCTGAAATGACGGTGGGCACAATGTGATCCCGGCATCGGCCGCCCTGCGCAATAGCTCGCGATCGGGAATGCACTGCTCGTCCGGCCCCCAGCATCGAGGCATGTTCCAGGGAGTGCACGCGTGCCTCGATGCACGCGGCCATTGAGGAACTGGCATGGGCGTGGGCTGCAGTCCTCATGCCGTAGGAGCCGGCGATGACCACCGCCTCCCGGAGCAGGACGGGATCGAATTCAAAGACGCTTGGACTGGTTCCGGGAGTAAATCCGCCGCCGCTGGCCATGAGCTTGATCCAGGTGGCGCCGGCCGCGTGCTGTTCGGCGATGATGGCCTCGATATCCTCACGGGTGCGTACCTCTCCGTTCATGTCGTGACCGTGCCCGCCCACGCGGCAGATCGGCGCACCGCAATGAACCACGGTAGCGACATCTGACACCATGCCCAGGGCTGCCCTCATGGGAGCAAGAAGGTGCCGGGGGGGTGTCCCGCAGTCCCGTACGGTGGTTATTCCGGCTCGAAGCGCAATCCGCGCATTCGCCACCACCTGCGCAACGATCTCGTCATCGCTGCTGCCTGATAGGTTCCCTTCGGGTCATCACCACCATCGAAGGCCAAGTGAACATGGGCATCCATGAGTCCGGGAGCCACGAACCTGCCCTTTAGGTCCATGACGCTGCCCGTGCCCGGTTCACTGCCGGCAGGAACAATACCGGAGATCTGTCCTGCCTTTAGCCAGACATCGCTCAGGGAACCGGACGTGCCCGACTCGGGATCAACAACACGTGCATTGAGCAGCACGGTGACGTCGTCGCCTGTCCGGGCCGCGCGGCTGACGCTGTACGGTACGGGGGGGCGGTCGGCCACATCAAAAGTGATGGTCATGTTAGTTGCTCCTTGGTCTTACGTGCAGCGAGTAGGTTTCGTCCAGCAATTCCCTGAGCGCGTCAGCGGCGAGGCGTACGTCCCCCCCGTGTCAACGTCCAGATGGGTGACGGCACGAATGGTGGACGGGCCAAAGGCGCCCATCCGGATCCCGCTGGTCTGCAGCAGGCGATCCACCAGCACGTGCGCGGTGACAGGGAAATCGACCAGGTCAAAGAGGACAATATTTGTTTGGACTGTTAGCGGATCGATCGAAATATGAGGGTTGACAGCTAGCAGTTCAGCCAGCAGGCGGGCATTCCCATGGTCATCTGCGAGCCTGTCCACGTTGTTGCGGAGGGCAAACGTACCCGCTGCCGCCACAATGCCTGATTGACGCATGGAGCCACCCCACCGTTGCTTGAGCCGCCAGGCTCATTGATGAAATCAGCGTCGCCTGCCAGCACGGCTCCTATTGGGGGGGCGCCCAGTCCTTTGCTGAGGTCCAGCCAGACTGAGTCGAACGGGGGGGCACAAAAATCGTGCAGATACGCCGGTGGACACCACCGCATTGAGCAGGCGGGCGCCATCCATGTGGGTTTTTATCTGGTGAGCCCGTGCCACATTCGTCACTGACGTGATGCCCTCCAGCGACCAGCATGTGCCGCCTCCGAGGTTGGACGGCTGCTCTATGGAGAGCACCGCATTCCGGGCGAATGATCTCCCCTCGGGGGGGCGGAGCGCCGCTTCAAGCTGGGCAACCGAGAACACGCCATGGTCTGCTTTGATCGGCCTGTACAGGGCACCGGCCAGGGCGGGCGCCCCGGTTTCCTCATGGCACAGCGAATGCGCGGTCTCGTCAACAAGAATCGCGTCGCCAGGGCGGCAGTGCAGAGCATAGGCGATCTGGTTGCACATCGTCCCTGATGGCAGGAAGACAGCTTCCTCCTTGCCCAGGAGCTCCCGTGCCAGGGCTACCAGTTCGTTGGTGGAGGGGTCTTCACCCTTTTGTTCGTCCCCCCCGACTTCGGCGTTGGCCATGGCCTGGCGCATAGCTTTTGTTGGCCGGGTAATAGTGTCGCTGAAAAGGTCGATTCTGATGGGGGGTAGCTTGATCCGACGGGAATCACTGTGCGGCCTTGGGCGCCTTGGCAGTGCGGGGGGGCTGGAACAACTTGTACCCGTCCCGTGGAATGCCCACGCGCACGTGCGGGGGGGAATCCGTGCGCTCACGGGTTTCGACCACCAAGGACTGCTCGCCGACGCCCACCGTGTACCGGAAATGATGGCCGTGATAGGACCTCTCAAGGACGGGCCCGTTGACAGTCATTTCGTAGCCGTCAGACGACGCATCGTCAGGCAACAACGCCAGCGCTTCCGGACGAACGGCAACCACGACGCCGTCGGAATCAATGGCGGATGGTACGTGGATCGCTTGGTCCAACCCGTCGATCTTGATCGTCAGGATCCCCCCCTTTGAGCGGCCAATCACTGTTCCCTCCAGCAAGTTGCTGGTGCCAACAAAATCAGCAACGAAGAGATCGGCAGGATCGTTGTAGATCTGCTCCGGCGTACCAATCTGGCGGACTGTTCCGGCAGACATGACTGCAATCCGGTCGCTCATTGCCAGGGCTTCGTCTTGATCGTGGGTAACAAACACCGTGGTCACGCCAATCTTGCGTTGCAACTGAAGCAACCAATCGCGGGTACGTTCCCGCAGCTTGGCATCAAGATTGGAAAACGGCTCGTCCAGGAGCAGCAAGCGCGGAGGGAATGCCAAGCACGCGCCAGCGCCACCCGTTGTTGCTGACCGCCGGAGAGCTGATGCGGGTAGCGGTCTGCCTGATCAGAGAGGTCAACCAGCTCGAGCACTTCATCGACGCGTCTGCGTAATGCCTCGGGCTTGTAGCGTCGCAGCCGCAGCGGATAGCCCACATTGTCGCGGACCTTCATATGCGGCCACACGGCATAGGACTGGAAAACCACACCGCAGTCGCGGCGTTCCGGCGGCAGGAAGGCGGAGGAATCGTGGTTGAACAAGGTCTGGTCGCCCACGACAATGCTGCCGCCGTCCGGCTTGAGCAGTCCTGCGATGGACCAGAGCGTTGTGGATTTGCCGCAGCCGCTTGGCCCAAGCAACGTTAGGATCTGTCCGTCGGTGGCTGTCACCGAAACGTTGTCCAGGACCGTCAGACGGCCAAACTTCTTGGTGAGATTGGTGATGACCAGGTCAGACATTAGGGCGAACTCCAAACAGAATGCGTCCTGCGCCCAGGACAGCTGCGGTGATGACGAGTTGGATGACTCCGAGGGCGGCCACGGTGCCGCCGAGGCCATTTGCTGCGATCTGAAGCATGGCCAGTCCCAGAACCTGGGTTTCAGGGGGGGTTACCAGGAAAACTGCGGCGTCGGCTTCGTTGAGCATTGCTACAAACAGCAAGACGTATGAGATGCCCATGGCTGGCCTCAGCAGGCTGAGGATGATGGTGCGCATCGCGGTCCACCAATCTGCCCCGGCCGAGCGCGCGGCGCGGTCCAGGTCCGCACCCAGCGCGGCAAGTGAGGGATAGAACGCGGCGTAACCCATGGCGAGTGCACGGACCCCCCCGAAAGCGATTCCCACCGCCCAAAGTGTGGCTCTGAAAGTTCCGGACTGATCCAGGATGCAAACGTCCAGAAGAAGGCCATGCCGGTGATCAGCCTGGGACGGCCCGGGGGGATAAAGCACGATGTGCTCCAAGGATCCGCGGAACCGGAAGCTGGAACGGTGGGCAACCAAGGCGATGACGGCGATGCAGGCGGTCGCGATAGCGGCGCCAACTGTGGCAATCAGCAAGCTGTTGCCAATGGCTCCGGTGTAGAGCGGGTTGGTCAAGATCGCCGAGAAGTGGTCAAGTGTCAGCAAGCTGAACGGGTTGATCGCCGGGGGTCAGAACAGCGGTGAACGAGGCGAGAACCACCCCCCCGCTGAGCGGCACCAGGTTGCGCAACCCAGAACAATTCCGACGCCGGCCGACAGCAGCCAGCCGAAAGGGCCTAATTTGACGACGTTTGCCGGTCTGGATGACTTGCCGCCGGTTGTGGTGAAGCGGGCGAGGTCGCCGGCCAGGCGGTTGCGCAGCAACAGCAGCAAAGTGACGGCGAGCAACAACATGACGGCTCCTGCAGGCAGGACTCCTCCACCGCCGTCGGCGCTTCCGGTCCACTGCCGGTACAGGTAGGTGGACATCATGTCGATGTTTTTGGAAGTACCAAGGATGAGGGGAATTCCCAGTGTTTCCAGCGCCAAAGCGAAGACCAGCAGCCCGGAGTTGAGTAATGCCGGGCGCAGCAACGGCAGAGTCACCGAGAGCAAGGCTCGGAGGGGACCGGCACCCGCGCAACGGGCGGCTTCCTCGAGTGTCGAATCGCCTGAGGACAGCGTCCCCCCGGGCAAAGAGGTAGACCACAGGCGAGCCAAGGACAGTACCCATGACCACCATTCCGGCAACACTGTAGAGGTCAAAGGGGACAGTGAACGGTGTGTACTGTTCCAGCAGATGTGTGGCATATCCGTTTTTCGACCACATTGACTGCCACCCGACAATGAGCACCAGTCCAGGCAGGACCAGGGGCAGGACGATCAGGGCTGAGTAGAGCTTCCGCAGCGGGAGGTCGGTTCGGGCTACCAAGAGGGCCACCGTGGTTCCAACCAGAACCGAGCCGATGGTGGCAAAGACGGCGAACTGCAAGCTGTTGGCGACGGCTGACCACCAGAGTGGGTCGGTCGCCAGTTTACGGAAGTTGTCCAGGGTGCCGCTGCCGCCGCCCTCGTAGAGCGGCGTGGACCAGAGTGATGACCAGACAATCGGCACGATCGGCCGAGGATCAGCAGGACTGCGAGGATCCAGACACCGTAGTGGATGACTTTCTCCGGCAGCCATGCCCGCTTGATGTTTCCAACACCCGGCGGGGGGGGCGGGGCCTTGGGGTCTGTAAGGGTGGAGCTGCTCATCGCCCGAATGCTTCTTTCCAGCGGTTCTTGAAGGCCGGTGCATCGTTCACCAGGGCCTCATCCCAGGTGGCGATGTTGATGTTCTCTGCACCCAATTGCTCTGTAACCTTCGCGAGGTTCACCGGGCAGTCCACGCCGTCCAGGTACGGCGCGAATCCGCCGGCGCAACCGGCCGTCTGGCCTGCCTTGTCAATCAGGAAGTTGAGGAACACTTTGGCCGCGTTGGGTGACTTACCCCCCCGGTTGTTGCTCCGGCACCGCGGGGCATGAAGGGCGATCCGTCCTTGAAGAACTTGTAGTTCAGCACCTTCGCGGTAGCGCCGGTGAGGAGCGGCCGGGTAGCGCCGGACTGGAAGTAGGACATGGTGTACTCGCCCTGCAGGAGTTTGTTGTACATGGGCCCTGCGCTGGCTTCCACCTTGGTGTTCTTGCCTAGCTGATCCAAGACGTTCCAGCCGGCCTCTCCCGCCTTGGCTATGTAGGCGTGATTAACCGTGTAGCCGAACTCCGTGGTGCCGTCATAGGTGACGATCCTGCCTGTGAGCTTGGGGGGGTCACTGGACATCTTGGCCAGGGCTTCAAGGGAGTCGGGCTGTTCGGATTCGGGCAGGAGGGTGGTGTTGATCAGTGCCATGACCGGGTTCAGTTCCATTGCGAAGACTCCGGGGGGGGCGAGTTTCGCGAAGTCGGGCAGTGGCGCGGCGGCAGGGGGGGTGTGAAGTCCTGGATGTCACCGCGCTTGACAGATCGAGGAAGTTCGCGCCTTGCAGGCTGACGATGACATCCGCGGTCTTTCCGCCGGTGGCTTTCTCGTTGAGGTAGCGCTGGAAGCTCTCGGTTCCGCCGAGGCTGATGTAGCTGGTCTTGATATCCGGATACTGGCTCTGGAAAGCAGCCAGGACCGGTTTCATGGTCGCCTCATTCGCCTCGCCGTAAACCAAAAGCGAGCCTTCCTTGCGGGCGGCGTCCAGGATTGCCGGGTCCATTGCTGCTGCCGTCGGAATGTCCGTCTTAACGGCGTACGCGTTGGGGGGGGCGTCATTCCCGGTGCTGCAGCCTGTCAGAACTGCGAAGCCGCAAAGTGCGGCAACAGCGACTATTGCACGTCGTTTCATGTGGGACTCCTTTGTCACGGCACTGAACTTTGGGTTGGGACGGTGCTTTGAGTTATCGCGTGGGATGGAAACTCGCGGAAGGGGCGCCGCTGGCGCCCGGGAAAACCTGTCCATCGGGGGGGTGTCTCGTTCTTGCGTTGTTTCTCTTGGTCTACGAGCCACCTTGGCGTCCCGTAAGTGAATCGGCATCGGCTGCGAAGTACTTTTGGCCGGCGCTTGTGTTGCGGAGGAACCGTCGCGTGTCTGCCAGGGTGAGGCATCGCTGTCTCGCGTCAGCTGGCGTTTCCGTAAGTGAAGTTCAGTGATCCGCAGGTTGTTCTTAAACTTTGGCACGTAGCGGGCTATTGCGCAATAAGTGAATGCGACTAATCTTGTGAACATGAAAAAGTCCTCCACCGCCCCCCCGGAGCGCGGCACCAGGCCGCGGAACCGGCGCGCCTGATTCTTGCTGCGGCAGGTGACCTCTTCGCACAGAAGGGATATCCCCAGGTCAGCATGACCGATGTGCCAAGGCGATGGCAGTGCAGCCATCCGCCCTCTATAGACATTTCCCGGGCAAGGGTGAGCTTCTTCGCGAGGCAGTGGTGGCCAGCCTCCAGCCCGTTTTGGATAGCATCACCCAGACGCCCGACGGCGACCTCGAACAGTTGATCACGGCGCTGGGGGGGCGGGCAATTCTGGTGCACCGGGAGAACGGCATGCTGTGGGAGCGGGAATCTCGTCATCTCCCGCCTGCCGTCCGCTTCGATATTGCCAGCAGTATCAAGTTCGCCATCAGCAGCAAACTGCAGTCCGGAAGCTCTGCGCTGCCTACTCCTGAGGCGGACCTGCGGGCATGGGCCATGTTTGCGGCGATGATCAGTGTGTCGCTGGACCCCAACCGGCTCTCGCGTGCGGACGAAGAATCCCAGCTGACCACGCTCGCCCGCACAGTACTGGTCATGCCAATGCCCCCCCCGATTGAAGCAGTGACGAATCACCGTAGCGCGTCCATTGACTTGCCGCGCACCCGCCGTGAGGCGTTGCTGGCAGCCTCAATCCGGCAGTTCGCTGCGAACGGGTTTGACGCCGTCAGCCTTGACGACATCGGCGCTGAAGTTGGAGTGGCGGGTCCCAGTATTTACCGCCATTTCGACAGTAAGGCGGAAATGCTTGCCGCAGCACTGCATCGTGCCAAAGAAGTGCGGTGGATGGACATGTCGCGGGCTCTCACTGAAGCCGCTGATGCGGCCGAGGCGCTGCAGCGCATTTTTTCCTCCTACATTGCTTTCTCACTGGGAAGCCCGGAATTCCTTCAATTGGCTGTGTCCGAACGTCCGCACCTTCCCGAACGGGAGTTGCGGAACTTGATGGAGGCCCAGGGCGACTACGTCACCGACGTCGCCTCGCTGGTCCAGGACGTTTACCCCCCCGGCGCCGATCAGGAAGTGGTGAGGACCAGGGTGAAAGCGGCATTGCATGTGGTCAGCAGCGTTGTCCGCACCCCCCCGTTCCTCCGGGACATCCGTGGCATCCAGGAAATTCTTGAACAGATTGCCAGAGGCCTCATCGCTCCCACGCCCCCCCAGTGAGGGGCCGCGCGCCCTCGAGTCCACTTACTGCCTGAGTTTCCGGCCGCATTCCATTGGAAATGAGATCTTGCGCACAAAGCATCTCAGTCATAAGATAATGACTACTGAAGTAATCTGCATCACTTCAAAGCTCATTCTGAGACAGGTGCCTAAGGCAGCCCTGATCACCAGGGTCCACGCATAGCGGGGGGGCCGACTGTTCGCAAAATTACCTGGAGGCACAATATGAGTGCAGTGGTCGCACAACCATCGGGCGCGAGTTCTCCGAGGAAGGTCGCCTTCGCGAGCCTCATCGGCACGACTATCGAGTGGTACGACTTCTTTATCTACAGCACCGCAGCGGTGCTCGTTTTTCACCACCTGTTCTTCCCTGGCTTCGACCCGACAACCGGGACCCTGCTTGCGTTCTCGACTTTCGCGGCCGGCTTCGTCGCCCGTCCCATTGGGGGGGCCATCGTCTTCGGCCACTTCGGTGACAGGGCAGGCCGGAAGCCGATGATGGTCCTCACCATCCTGATCATGGGGGGGATTGCCACAGTAGCCATTGGACTACTGCCCACATACGACTCGATAGGCGTGTTCGCCCCCGATTCTGCTGGTTGTACTGCGGCTGACCCAAGGATTCGCACTCGGGGGGAGAGTGGGGGGGCGGTGCAGTACTGATGGCTACCGAACATTCCCCCCGAAGGCAAGCGAGGCTATTTCGGCAGTTGGCCGCAGGCAGGCGTTGCAGTCGGGCTGATCCTGGCCATGACCTTGTATATACCCTGGAGTCGATGTCGGAGGACGCCTTCATGGCTTGGGGCTGGCGGGTCCCGTTCCTGCTCAGCGCGGTACTGGTTATCACTGGCCTGGTTATTCGTGTGAAGGTCGCGGAGAGCCCGGAGTTCGATCGAGTCAAGGCTGACCACGGCGTTGTGCGTCTGCCTGTAGTCGAGGTGCTTCGGACACACCCCCCAAGCAAGTGTTCCTTGTAGCCGGCGCCAGTCTGGCACCGGGAATCTTCTTCTACCTGATCACCGTGTACAACTTTGTTTACGCAGGGAAGTCCGGAGATCTGGACTCGACGGCGATGTTGGTCCTGGTGATCGTCACCTCCGCGATTGGCTTCGTAGTTACCCCCCCGATCGCCGGAGCGCTCTCAGACAAATTCGGCGGGCAGCGAGTGTACTTGTGGGGGGGCCTTGCGCTCATCGTCATCGTTGCTTTCCCCCTGTACTTTGCCCTTGATGGGGGGGCACTTATGGTCTCATCGCCGTGTGCTACGTTGCGGCAACGGTGGCCGTCTATATCCCCTGGGCGCTGTCGCCGGCATACTTCTCCACCGCCTTTGACGCAAAGGTCCGCTATAGCGGGCTGTCCTTGGCTACTACTCTCGGCAATCTCTTCGGCAGCGCCATTGCACCCCCTTATTGCCGGTGCCCTGTTTGCTGCGACAAATGCGTCTGTCTCGACGTCGCTTTACGTCTTCGTCGCTGGAACGGTGTCCATCACTTGCGCTGTTTTGCTCGGACGGGTCATACGAAAGAAGGCATCGCGGGCTGGGAGACGCAGCGATGCGACCGGGGCTGATGAGGTCCCCCGCATCCACGTATTCGGAGTGACACAAAGCATTCCGCTGTATCAAACGCCAACAAAGGAAGGAACTACCATGAGCGGCAACGATCAACAGTTCAAAACATTCACCCTGGAACGAGCAACACCCACCATCGGGGGGGCGTACGTCCATGGACTGGATCTACGTGAAGAGATCACCCCCGGAATGCCGGACGGAACTACGGGAAGCTTTCCTCGAGCACCAAGTACTGTTTCTCCGCGATCAGCACATCACGCCGGATGATCAAATCGAATTCGCCAAGGTTTTCGGCGACCCCCAGGAAGTAAGTGCGTTCTTCCCCCTCCCTCCCCCGAATATCCGCACATTGAGGTGTTGGAGTCGCGTGGACGGGCTGCAGGGACCGACGTATGGCACTCGGACTTGACCTGGCAGGCAACGCCGAATTCCGCTACCTACCTCCACGCCCAGGAAATTCCTCCGTGCGGCGGAGACACGCTCTGGGCGAGTATGACCGCCGCGTATGACGCCCTGCCGGAGAACGTGAAAAGCGTCATTGACGGGCTTGAGGGAGTGCATGACTGGGAAAAGGAACTCACCGGAGTTGTCCGCCAGGGTCCCGACGGCGAGGCACGCTACGAGGAGACCCGGCGGAAGTACCCACCCATGACGCACCCTGTTGTGCGTAAGCATCCGGAAACGGGTCGAAAGCTTGTCTACGTCAACGCGTTGTTCACCACCCGGCTTACGGGCATTTCCACCCAGCTGGGGGGGACTCGCTGAGAAACATGCTCACCGACCTCGCCAGGACTCCGGAATACCAGGTTCGCTTCCGTTGGGAACCGAACTCCCTGGTGATCTGGGACAACCGATCCACCCAACATTATGCGGTGGGGGGGACTACCACCCGCACTACCGGCTGATGCACCGGGTCACCCTGAAGGCGACCGCCCGGCATAGTCCGGGCCCGAACCGTGCCGGGCGGCCTGTTGCGGGCCGCCCGGCAAAAGGCCCCCCCTACCGGGCGAACGCGAAAGAAGGCTGACCAATGCGAGGCCAGAAATTAGGGGGGGCGGCTGATAGCCCAGAGCCAGTCCGCCCTTCCACCCTTTATGTTGCATCAGCCCACTTCGCTCGGAGTTGCTGTGGCTCTTGCCCGGCAGCATCCAGAGGCTGTGATTGCGGCGGGTTGTTCGGACCTGGTGGCGCAATTCCGCGAGGGATTGGAGCCGGAAGTGCTGATTTCCGTGCAGCGGATCAAGGAATTGCGGGAAATATCGATTGATGCCGGGGGGGTTCTGCGCATTGGTTCCTTGGTGAGCCACGCTGAAGGCAGCAGAAGCCCGGAAATACTGTCCGCCGTTCCTGCGCTGGCAGCAGCCTGGGGATCAATTGCCACAGTTCGAATCCGCTATCGCGGCACCCTCGGAGGCAATCTCCTGTCCCGTCGCTATAGATACGAAATGCCTGTCATTCTGGCGGCGCTGGGTGGGCAGATGCAGTTTCAAGGCGGTGAGGTTGAAGCCCTGCCCGTCTCTTCACTGTGGGACCGGGACTCACTCCCGGGCCGGAACCTTCGCAACGCAGGCATTCTGACCGCCGTCGACGTCGACACTGCGTCCCTGTTGTGGTTCGGCTACGAGCGGTCAATGCGCCCGGTGAGCACCGTGTCCCTCGCTGTACGAAAGGACCCGGTGGCCGGCCTCACCGTTTCTGCTGTCTGTGGCAGTGAATACCGGCAGCCTTTCGTCCTGTCGCACACTGCCGAGGCAACTGACATCGCCGAGCTTGACCCGGTCTCCGTGGGCGGGGGGGTCCTGGCGGCTCAGCTTCCGGACGAGGCGGGCGACTACGCGGGGTCCATCGACTACCGCCGGCACTTGGTGGGCGTTCTCTGCAGCCGTCTTCTTGCCCAAGCAACCGGTAACAAAGGAAAGGATAGCCAGCCATGAACCTTGAATCACCGGAATCAAGCGAGGAAGCATTCACCCACAAGGTTGAATTCGAGCTGAACGGAAGCCCGGAGCGGCATTGTGTCCCTACGAGTGCCACGGTCTTGGACCTGCTTCGCAACATCTGCGGTAAACAGGGGGTCCGTGCGTCGTGTGAGCGCAGTGTCTGCGGTGTCTGCACTGTTTTGGTTGATGACCTTCCCGTAGCTGCGTGTTCCACGTTTGCCTTCGACGTTGACGGCGCGCGTGTTGAAACCGTTGAGGGCCTGGCGGCCCAGGACGGCACGTTGAGTGCCCAGCAGCAGGCATTCAGTGAATGTGGCGGCTTCCAATGCGGCTTCTGCACATCCGGCATGCTGATGCTGACCACAGGGCTGCTGCGGCAGAATCCGCAACCGGACCGGGACCTGATCCGGGAATGGATCAGTTCGAACACCTGCCGGTGTACGGGCTACGAGATGATCTTGGAATCCGTTGAGCGTGCCGCAGAACTGGCCTCGGCCAAGCAGCAGGATCAGGATTTCGAATGACAGGGTTCGTGAATCCGTGCACTCCGGACGATGCGCCGATCGTGGGACGCGACCGCCCACGCCTGGACAGCACCGCGAAGGTAACCGGCCGTGCCGTCTACACGGTGGACATTGCGAAGCCCGGGATGCTTCACGCGAAGGTCTTGCGAAGCCCGCACGCGCATGCCCGGATTCTGAGCATCGATGCTTCGGCCGCCCGCTCCCTGCCCGGAGTCACTGCCGTGGTCACCCGGGAGGAAATCACCGGACTGCACTCGTACGGCACTTACGTCAAAGACCAGCCGATTGTGGCCACAGAGTCGGTCCGCTATGTTGGCGACGTCGTCGCTGCAGTGGCCGCCGTGGACGAACGTACCGCTTTCGCGGCACTGGATTTGATCCGTGTTGAGTACGGGCAACTGCCGGCTGTCTTTGATGTGACAGCAGCGATGGAGCCTCCGCGCCCGCCATTTTTCCCGACCAGCCTTTCGCCGCTATCCCGAGTACGGCGATGGAGCCTCGGGAGCGGCACACACTGCCCACAACGTGAGCTACGAATTCCGCTACGAAACGGGAGACGAGAGCGTCTGGGCGGATTGCGACTACATCTTCGAGGACACCTTTACCTTCTCCCGCATGAACACATGCACCTGGAGCCCTTTGCCACGGTTGCCGAGGCGACTGAGAACGAAATCGAAGTGTGGACCTCTACTCAAAGCCCTTTCCCAATGCGTAAGGAACTGGCGAGGGTTTTCGGGCTGCCTGAGAACGACATCCGGGTCAACGTCCCGCTCCTGGGCGGGGGGCTTTGGCGCCAAGAATGGCCCAAAAACGGAGGCGATCGCCATCCGGCTCTCACAGTTATCGGCTGGGCGGCCGGTGCGTTACTGCATGAGCACAGAGGAAGTCTTCCTGACACTGAGCCAGCATGACGCCGTCCTCACGGTCAAATCGGGGCTCAAGGCAGACGGCGAGTTCATGGCGCGCCAGTCGCGGGTGCTGCTCAACGGTGGGGCTTATGCGGATGCCAGCCCGTTGGTGGCGGAGAAAGCAGGGTATCGGATGCCCGGGGCCTACCGCTGGAAACGGATAGATTCCGTCTGCCAAGCGGTGATCACCAACACCGTCCCGGCCGGCGCCTACCGTGGTTTCGGCGCAACGCAGGCCACCTGGGCCAGTGAGCGCCAAGTTGACCTGATCGCCGAACGGCTGGGTTTTGATCCCCCCCTTGAGCTTCGACTAAAGAACGCCAAGGAATTGGGGGAGGAGTTCGTACCAGGAGAAACACACATCGATTCGGACCTTAAGCATGGCCTGAACCTGGTGGCGGACGCCATCGGTTATCGCGACCGCACGCGCTCAAGTAATCGTGGCATGGGGGTTGCCATCGGCATCAAAGATGGTGGTGGCGTCAACAAGCCTGCCCAGGCCCGTGTGAAGGTGACCACCAACGGCGATGTGTTCCTGAATTGCGCCCTGGTGGAAATGGGGCAAGGCGGTCATTCGGCGTTGTGCCAGATCGTGTCGGAGACGCTCGGATGCGATCCGAAGCGGGTGAAGTATGCCGCTATTGACACCGACAACACTCCCTTCGACCAAGGCACCAATGCCTCTTCGGGCATCGCAGTCATGGGTCATGCCGTCCTGCAGGCTGCAGAGCGAGTGAAGTGTTCCGTTCTGGACATGGCGGCCGAACACCTGATGCTGGACCGGCAGTCGATCCTTTTGGACAACTGGCACATCGTCGATGCTGAAGGCATCACCTATGAGCTCCCGCCGCTGATTATGGACAGATTCGGCGGAACGGGATTCGAGTTTACGGCGGACGGCTACTACAAGGTCCGTAACTCCAGCAGCGCACCCCCTGGAAGCACCCTGCATTTTTTGGGAGATCGGTTGGGCAGCTGCCGAAGTGGAGGTTGATCCGGAAACCGGTCGGGTGGAGCTTTTGCAGCTGGTGGTCAGTGGGGGGGACGCTGGCAAGGTGGTGAACAAGTTGGGTTGCCGCGGCCAGGACGAGGGCGCAGCGGTCTTCGGGCTGGCGCAGGCACTCTTCGAGGAACTGCGTTACGACGACGGTGTGCTGCTGAATGGTGAGGCGCTCCTCTATCGGGTGCCTTTGGCTGAGGACATTCCCCCGGCGCTTTTCCTCCATTACCCAGGAACAGGGCCATGGGGGGGCCGGACCTTTTGGGACCAAGGGGGATGGGCGAAGGGGGGGCATGCTTCCCATTGCCCCAGCGATTGCCCAAGCCATCGCTGACGCCACGGGCGCGCAGCTCACGTCGTTGCCCATGACGCCTGAACGCGTCTATAACGGCATCCGCGCTGCGCGTGTGCGCCAAGGCGGCTGATGGAAATGCGTGAGGTGATGGAGGCGCTGGAGAAATCATTGCTGGGCGATCAACATGTCGCCTTGGCCACGGTGGTTCGCACGGAGGGCTCCGCGCCACGGGCAGTCGGAACGTCCATGCTTGTCACAGAAGACGGATCGCCGGTCGGTTCCGTCTCAGGTGGATGCATTGAGGCAAGTGTGATCGAAGCAGCAGCAGGGGTCCTCGCCAGCGGGGGTCCCGGAGCTTTACCGATTTGGCATTTCAGACGACGACGGTTTCGGCATCGGGCTGACGTGCGGCGGCAGCGTTGAGATTTTCATCCAAAAGTACGCCCCGGGCTCCTGCGCACAGTTTGCTTCACTGCAGAGGGCGCTGAATGAAAATCTGCCCTGCGCCATGGTCACCATTTTCGACGGCGTACCTGGCTGGTGGTCGATCCGAAGTGGTGCTGCAAACTGCGGATGTCGAAGAGCTGTTTGAAGGTACCGCACTTGCTCCCGACGCCGCCCGCGCCGCCGGGGGGGTTGCAGTCCAGGAGGCAATAGCCTCCGGAAGTACGACGTCGGTCACTCTCCTGGCGGATACCGGTACCGAAAAGCCGCTGTCCTTGCTGATCGATGTCTACCGTCCTGCCCGTAGGCTGCTGATCTTCGGGGGGGCCATCGATTTCTCCGCCTCCTTGGCCCAGTTGGGGGGGGCTTTCCTTGGCTTTCACGTCACTGTTTGCGATGCCCGATCTGTGTTCGCGACAGCCGAGCGTATTCCCGCAGCCCATGAGATCGTGGTCGATCAACCGGCGCGTTACCTGCAGGAAGAAATCGCTCTGGGCAGGCTCGCCCCCCCTGATGCCGCTATCTGTGTGTTGACCCATGATGCCAAGTTCGATGTTCCGGTCCTTGATGTAGCCCTAAGACACGGTTTTGCGTACATCGGCGCGATGGGCTCACGCCGGACTGCCAGTGACCGCCGGGAGCGGCTGATTGGCTTGGGCCACACTGATCGGTCGGTGGGACCTCTCCGCTCGCCCATCGGCTTGGGCCTGTCCGCTTCCACTCCCGCTGAAACCGCGGTCTCCATCATGGCGGAGATCATCGCTGCCAGGAACCAGAGCTCAGGCCTGCCCTTGGCGCACACCAGCGAGCCGATCCATAGAGATGCGCTGGAGCATGCAGGTCCAAAGCCACATTAACTTTGAACCTAAATATCTTGACAGAAAGTATCTTACTACTGA
This sequence comes from Paenarthrobacter nitroguajacolicus JCM 14115, assembly GCA_001313365.1. Next base: position 12,770 of record BBFS01000059.1, on the reverse strand, counting down.
TATTCTTTTTGTATGACGTAGTTCACAGGATTGGTGCGCACCGCCCTTGGGCGGCACGCATGAATTGACGCCGTGGGAATGACAGAGAGATGAACGGAAGCCGATGATGAATACGGACAGCCTGGTGGATACGCGGGATGAAATTTACGTGGGCGGCGTGTGGACCCGAGGCAGCGGCGCACTGATCGAATCCGTGAATCCCGCTAACTCAGAGGTATTCGCCACCCTCCATGGAGCAACGACGGCGGATGTGGACGCCGCGGTAGCTGCTGGCCTGAAAGCCGTGGAAGAGTCCGGATGGGCAAGGAAACTCCCTCACGAACGTGCCGCTGTCCTCCACCGCATCAGCTCAGCGATTGAGGCCAACGCTGACCGCATTGCCGGACTGCAGACGCTGGATACAGGTAAGACGCTTGTGGAAACCAAGGCGCTCGCCATGAGCGCGGCAGCCACCTTCCGCTTCACTGCCTCCGCTCTGGAAACCATGGAGGACGCACTGACGTCCCCTCGCGGGAACTACCTCAGCATGTCCACCTATGAGGCGATCGGCGTAGTTGGAGCCATCACGCCATGGAACTCGCCGATTGCCAGTGACGCACAAAAAGTTGCCCCCGGCACTCGCGGCGGGAAACGCAGTCCTGGTGAAGCCACCCGTCTGGGCTCCCTGGGTTTCGCTCCTGTTGGCCCGGATTTGTGAGGAGGCAGGACTTCCGGCAGGTCTGCTTTCCGTCCTCCCCGGTCCCGGCCGCGTCATTGGCGACGCGATTGCCCGGCACCCGGACATTGGCAAGATTTCCTTCACAGGTGGCACTTCCACGGGGCGCCAACTGGGCCATATTGCGGCGGAGAAAATCATGCCGATTACCTTGGAACTGGGCGGGAAATCGCCCACCATTATTTTTGCTGATGCTGACTTGGACCAGGCTGTGGCCGGTGTGCTTTATGGCATCTTCTCTTCGAGCGGTCAGAGCTGCATTGCCGGCTCGCGCGTCTTCATTCAGCGATCGGTCTACGACGCCGTCGTCGAAAGACTGGTCAAGGGTGCCGAAGCCCTGCGAATCGGACCGGGAACGGACCCAAGCACTCAGGTTGGGCCATTGGTTGCCCATGCCCACCGGGACGCCGTGGCCAGGATGGTTGAAGACGCGAGGCTGGCTGGTGCGCAGATCCTCTGCGGTGGCGCCGTACCCAAGGAGCCCAGCTTCAGGCCGGTGCCTTTTACGAGCCACCATTATTGCCGGTGTGAGCAACTCTGACGTCATTTGCCAGGAGGAAATCTTCGGGCCCGTGGCCGTGATCCTGCCGTTTGAGGATGAAGCGGACCTCATCCTTCAGGCCAACGACAGTGTCTTTGGTTTGGCCTGCGGAATCTGGACCGCTGACTACCGCCTGGCCTGGCGCACAGCGAGGGCTGTTTCGGCCGGCACCGTCTGGGTCAACACCTACAAGCAATTCAGTATCTCCACCCCCCCGTTCAGCGGGCTTAAGGAAAGCGGTCTGGGCACCGAAAAGGGCCGGGACGGCATCCGATCCTATATGCACCAGAAGAGCATCTACATCGACCTCTCGGGTGCATCCATCCCATGGGCCGGCAACTAAGCCGGACAGGCTGCCACCGTCTCGCTTTAGAAAGGTACGTCAATGAATGCTCACCCCTACAGCCCGGCCTTTGTGGCCGGGGGGGGATTCGGCTTTGTCTCCGGCGCCTTGTCGGTGGATGAAAGTGGTATTGCCGTACCCGGCCGCTCTGAAGCACTGGTTGCCGCGGCCGCGAGGCTCTCCGAACGACTGGAAACCGTCGGCATGTCCTTGGCTGACGTCATCAAGACCACCTATTTCGTCACGGACGTGACGCTGCGGGACGAAGCGAACAGTCACTACGAGCAGCTGTTCGAGGAGCCGCGTCCGGCACGTTCGTTTGTGGAGGTCGCTGCCCTGCCCTATGGCGCCACGGTGGAAATCGAAGCAATCGCGCACCGGAGGAAATGAGGACCAATGAGCGTGGAAATTCAGAACCGTGCGGCGGTGACCCTTGATGTCCCCGAACCGAGAATACTGACACTCAGGGTGCACCAGAAAACCTGGGAGCCGACGGCGTCATCCGGATCATGTTTGTTGATCCTGCCGGGGGGCGGCGCTCCCGCAGTGGCTTCCCGGAGCCCACCTGAGCCTGCATCTGCCCAATGGGCTTACTCGCGAATACTCCTTGTGTTCGGACCCGGGAGACTCCACCAGCTGGACTGTGGCCGTGCTGCGAACCCCTGATTCCCGCGGTGGCAGCAGGCTGATCCACGACGAGCTCCCCCCCGTGGGAACGCTCATTAAGGTTGAGGGTCCGCGCAACAACTTCCAGCTTGACCATGCCGAACGCTATGCACTGGTAGCTGGCGGTATTGGCATCACCCCCCCGATTATTTCCATGGTGCGGCGGTTGGAATCAGTCGGAGCTGACTGGTCCCTGCTGTATACCGGCCGGTCACGTTCAACCATGGCCTTCCTATCGGAGGTTTCAAGCCTGCCCCCCCGCAGCGGATAAGCATCCACGCTGCCGACGAAGCCGACGGGAAATTCGCGGATCTCTCAAAGGCAGTCGGCTCGCTCCCGCCTGAAGCACTGGTGTATGCCTGCGGCCCGGAATCATTGATGCAAGCTGTTGCCGGCGCCATGGCAGACGACTCGCAATTGAGAATTGAGCGGTTCAAGGCACCAGACATCGTGCCCGGACCGGAACTCGACCAAACAAGTTTCGACGTCATCTGCCAGAGCACTGGTCAGCGGATCGCCGTTGGACCCGATGTTTCGGTTCTGGAGGCCTCAACGATGCCGGCATCAACGTTCCCAGCTCATGCGCAGAGGGCATCTGCGGAACCTGTGAAACCGGAGTCATCGACGGGGACGTTGAGCACCGTGATTTCCTGCTTTCCCCCCCGGCCGAACGGGCCGAGAACAAATCAATGTTTGTTTGCGTCTCACGTTGTCGGTCCCGGGACCTGATTTTGGATCTCTAGTACGAACATCACTCGACTGAAGGTTGATTCCCATGAACTATTTCTCAGCAGAGCCTGTCTGCAATCTGCGGTCGCTGCGTTCTGTGTCCCTGAAAGTGCCCGACACCCGGCCGGCCAGGGATTTCTACCATGAAGTCTGGGGGGGCCTTTCCACCGTGGAGGAGGACACTGACAAGTTCTGGCTCCGCGGAACCGGTTCCGAACACCACATACTGAGGCTGGAAAGAGGCGAGCAGAATGCCTTGGGCGGGGGGGTCTCTTTCGCCCTGGCCACGCCGCAGGACGTTGACCGCGCAGCCACCAAACTCACCGTCCTGGGGGGGATTCCGCTGTTTCGTGAGCCCGGACCTTTGGATGATGCTGCGGGCGGCTACGGTCTCCAGTTGGTAGACCCCGAAGGCAGGTTGGTGGAGCTCTCGGCCGACGTCCACGCGGTTGTCAGCCAGGAGCCCGCAGGTCGGCGGGCGCTTCCACGCAAGATCGCCCATGTGGTGCTCAATACCGTGGATATTGACCGCGCAACGGCCTTTTATACGCAGGTGCTGGGGATGCGGATTTCAGATTGGTCCGAGCACCAGATGGCCTTCCTGCGGTGCAACAGCGAGCACCATGCCATCGCGTTCAACCAGGCTCCCTGGACCTCGGTCAATCATGTGGCTTACGAGATGCAGAGCATTGATCACTTCATGCGCGGCATCGGCAACCTGAAGCGGCACAACATCGCGCCCCCCCAGTGGGGGCCGGGCCGTCACGGTCCGGGTGACAACACTTTTTCCTACTTCACAGACCCCCCCTCAGGCCTGGTTTGCGAATATACCTCCGAAGTAGCCCAGGTGGACGAGGACAGTTGGTTGTGCCGCACTTGGGAGCGCACGCCTGAACTGTCCGACCAGTGGGGGGGAACTGCAGGTCCGCCCACTACCGCGGTCCGAAGCGCCATGGCCGGCATTCCGGACAGCGGGTATAAGTCGCTGGTGGTCCCTGGACGTGAGGACTACTTCTCCATGCCGGAAACTCCTGCCGCAGAAAAAGCCCATGCGTAGCAGCTCCTTGCCGCCAGCCACCGACACAGCGCCGACTGTTGCCGAACGCCGGAAAACTGTCCATGGGGTCTCCCTGGTTATTCGCGGGGAAGGCACACCTGTCTTCCTCATGCACGGCATCGGAGGCGCCGCGTCATCCTGTGGTGCCCTGGCTCAGTTGCTGAGCGCACACGGATTCCAGACGTTTTGCTGGGATGCACCCGGTTACGGCGAATCATCAGCTCCACCGGAAGCTTGGATCATCCTGCTTTGGTGTTGGACATCCTGGCCACGTTGAATGTTGGTCCTGCCCACTTGATCGGCACGTCATGGGGGAGGCGTGATCGCTACCCGGATAGCCGCTCAAGCACCTGAGGCAGTGCGTTCCATTGTGCTGGCGGACAGCACCCGTGGTTCGGGAATTACCCGGACCGCAGCGCAACGCATGCTGGCACGCGTTCCGGAACTGGCCGCCGTCGGTCCCGAAATCCTTGCGGTCCGACGGGCAGCAAGACTGGTTTCCCCCCCATCAGCCCGGCATGGGTGGCCGAAGCTGTACGCGCGGACATGGCTGCAGTCCGGCTGTCCGGATTTGCGTCAGCCGCCGCCATGATGGCGCAGTGTGACACCACGGACCTGCTGCCTCGGCTCCAAGTCCCGGCGCTGGTCTTAGTGGGCCAGGACGACGTGATCACGGGCGTGGCGGAATCCAGGTCCTTGCAGAGAACATCCCCCGGTGCCACGCTGGGCATCATTGCCGGTGCAGGGCACGCCGCAGTGCAGGAAAAGCCGATGGAGATGTCCGCTGCCATCCTTGCTTTCTGGGAGGACCTTCGGTGACGCGCCTCGTGGTAGTTACCGGATCCGGTCGGGGGGGACTTGGCTTCGACATCGCCCACCGGCTGGCAGGTAGCGGAGACCGGATAGTCATTGCCGAGAAGAACCCGGACCTCGCCGGGCAAGCTGCCGCAACACTGTGCGGACAGGGCTTCGACGCCACGGCAATCGTCACCGACATCGCCGACAAAGCCTCGGTGGCGGAACTGGCCACCGCGGTCCAACGGCTGGGCGGCGCCGATGCGCTGGTCAACAATGCGGCACTGGCCGACGCGTCGGTGGTGACACTTTTTGGGAGCTGGACGAAGACTTCTTCCAGAGGGTGATGACCGTCAATGCCTATGGGACCTGGCTGGTCAGCAAACACCTTTACCCCCCCCAGCTGGCACAAAGCCAGGCAGGGTCCATTGTCAACATCGCATCAGACGCAGCGCTTTACGGCTCTCCGCGGCTGGTCCACTATGTCGGATCAAAAGGTGCGGTCCTGGCGATGACCCGGACAATGGCCCGCGACGCGGGACCGGCCGGTGTCCGCGTCAATGCGGTTGCTCCGGGCCTGACCCGGGTGGAAGCCACCGAGTCAGTGCCGGCCTCCCGCTACCGCCTCTATGAAGAGAACCGCGTGCTGCCAAGGGAGCAACAACCCAAGGACGTGTCAGGCGCCGTCCAGTTCCTGTTGTCGGATGCTGCAAGCTTCATCACCGGCCAGACCATCGTGGTGGATGGCGGCTTCGTCATGAGCCGCTGAAGCCGCTGAAGCCGCCGAACCGCCCTGCAGCGGACAAAAACACTAACAAGGAGTCCCACACATGGACCTGCAATTGAAGGACCGCACGGTGGTTGTCACCGGGGGGGCGAGCTCCGGCGTCGGCCTTGCCACTGCCCGATATTTGCTGAGCGAAGGTGCCCGGTTGCTGCCTGTGCGCGTGACGCCGGCCGATTGTCCGCCGCGTTCGACGAATTCTCCTGGGCGGACAAGGACTCGATTTACCTCGCTTCGTGCGACGTCACGGATCAAGACGCCACCAACAGCTTCATCGCCGGCACATTGGATCGGTTTGGCGCCGTTGATGGCCTGGTCTGCAACGCCGGCCGTTCCTTGATGGCCACGCTCCAGGACACCACGGACCAGCAGTTGCGTGATGAGTTCAGCCTGAAGATCTTCGGGGTTTTGAACATGGTACGTTCCGCCAGGTCTGCCTTGAATGCCTCACCACACGGCTCGGTGGTCAACGTCAACGCGATCCTCTCCCGGCAGCCGGAGTTGCGCCTGGCTGCCACCTCAGCTGCCCGCGCCGCGCTGTTGAACCTCACCCATTCCCTTGCCGAAGACCTGGCAACAGAGGGAACACGGGTGAATTCGGTCCTGCTCGGACTGGTGGATACCGGCCAGTGGCGGCGACGCTTCGAGGAGGCCGGCTCGGAACTCGACTACGAGGCCTGGAGCGCGGAAATCGCCGCCAACCGCGGCATCAAGCTGGGCCGTTTCGGCACGGCTGAGGAGGTTGCCTTCCATATTGTCTCGCTGCTCTCGCCCCTCAGCGGATACACCACAGGAGCAACCATCGACGTCGGCGGTGGCGTGGGGGGGCGCTATGTCTAGCCAGCGGAACTTCATCATGAAAGAGATCCAGATATGTCAGTGACACAAGCAGCAACGGTCCCAAGGGGGGGCCAACAGGCGGTGACGTCCTGGTCCGTGTCATGCGTCGGCACGGCATCGATACGGCCTTCGGGGGGGTGATCAGCATCCATAATCTTCCCCTCGTTGAGGCAGTGGACAGGGAGCTGAACTTCGTGGCCGTCCGCCACGAGGCCGCCGCAGTCAACGCAGCCGACGCCTATGCCCGCGCCTCCGGAAAAATCGGAATTGCCCTGACCAGCACCGGTACAGGCGCCGGCAACGCCGCCGGTTCCATGGTGGAGGCGCTCACCGCGGGAAGCCGCGTGCTGCACATTACCGGCCAGATCGACAGCGAATTCATGGGCAGCAACCGTGGAGTGATCCATGAGGTCCCGCGCCAGTTGCAGATGCTCCACGCGGTCTCCGGCTATGCACGCACGATTTTCAATGGCAAGGATGCGGAGGCGGATCTGGAGGAGGCAATTGCACACCTGCTCTCCTCGCCTCACACACCGGCCAGCATCGAGTGGCCTACTGATTTGCAGTACTTGGCCCACCCGGATGATCAGCGCCCGATCGACGCCCAGGTGAAGCCTTTACCGGATTACGACGCCGATTCCGTCGCCGAAGCGGTTCGGCTCCTGGCAGGTGCCAAGCGCCCGCTCATCTGGCTGGCGGAGGAGCGGCCGGCGCGGATAAGGAACTTGCGGCTCTGCTCCACCACCTCGGCGCAGGACTCCTGACCAGCAACTCGGGACGGGGGGGCGTGGTTCCGGAAGATGACCATCTGGTCATCGGGAACTTTGCTACCACTCCCGCCGCTGTCCGGCTGATCGAAGAGTCTGATGTGTTGCTAAGTGTTGGTACGCACTTCCGTTCCAACGAGACGCAGCACTATTCGCTCAAACTGCCTGCCACTCACATTCAGCTGGATCTAAATCCTGAGGCCGTGGGCAGGGTGTATCCGGCCACTGTGGGCTTGGTGGGCGACTCCCGGGAAATTCTGGAGGCGATCGTCGGCCAGTTGGGTAGCCATTCGGTAGATGCAGCGTGGGCGCAGCAGGTGCACGATGTACGCCTCGAGGTACGGGCCACCTTGACTGAGTACATCGGTGGCTATGCGGAAATCTGCCACAGCCTCAGGGAGCGCCTTGATCGGGAATCCGTAGTTGCACGTGATGTGACCATCCCCTCCAGCCAGTGGGGGGGTAACCGCCTGCTCGAGATGTACTCCCGCGAAACAAACATCTTTCCGCTGGGAGGCGGCATCGGCCAGGGTCTGGCCATGGGTATTGGGGGCAGCCTGCGCCCGCCCGGACGTTCCCACGGTAGTTATTGCCGGCGACGGCGGCCTGGCCGTTCATCTTGGTGAACTCGCCTCCCTTGCAGGCTCAGGGGTCTGGTGCGTGGTGCTCGTGTTCAATGACGGCGGCTATGGAGTTCTGCGCAACATGCAGAAGGCCAACGGTTTTGCGGAGGCGGGAGTCAACCTGCACACACCGGACTTTGCTTTGCTCGCCCAGTCACTGAACTTGCCGTTCTGGCGGGTGCGCGGCCCCGGCTCGTTTGATGGGGGGGCGTTGGTGGAAGCACTCGCGGTGCGGGGGCCCGCGGTGATCGAGATCGATGTCACCGCTTTGGATCCCGTACCGGGTGCTTTTGTTCCGCCGGTGCATATTCCAACCCCCACATCAGTAGAGGAGCAGGAGAGCACATGAAATCAAGTACGGAAGTAGATCCGCGCCCGGACCATGAGCCCGGCGAAGTGGTGCCACAGCACGACGTCGTGTGCTTGCATGGCGGCGAGGGAGCAGGCGAATGGTTTGCCCAACAGCTTGATGCTTTGGGGGCCCGTGCCTGGGAACCCCCCCGAATCGGCGTTAACTTCGACGTCACCGGCCCGCCCGGCCAAATGGATGAATGGGTAGAAGCGGCGTCGTCGGCCCTCTACGATTCAACAGCCGGTCCAGCTCATATCCTGGCCACCGGTACAGCTGCATATGGGGGGGCCATCATGCTCGCGGCACTGCACCCGGAGCAGGTCAAGAGTGTCATCCTGGGCGACCCACTGGTGGACACGTCGGTTGAGGGGTTCGTGGCCACGCTCCGGCGGGTGCGGGCGCGTCGTTGGTCATTGCCGCCGCCCCTGACCTGGACACCGATATCTCCATACCGCAAAGCATCGCCGGGGGGGAATCAGGAACGGGGGGTTTTTGTCATCATCGACAACACTGCCGTTCCAGCACACCAGAGCCGCTCCCACTCATTCAACGAGTGGAGCAGGTCATTCATGAACATCGCTGAAGGTCTGCACACCGTCACCGAAACACAGGAGGAACACAGTGCCTGAGCAATATCTTGATGCCAACCAGTCCCGGGTGGGTCCTGCCAATCCTTATGAGCTGAAGCTCGCCGGAGCCCTGTCCGAGATTTTCGCCAGCGGTAGCCACGAGCTGTCGGCCATCATCTCGGGGGTTGAACAATCTGGGCCTGAACGCCCCCGGACGGTGAACCGTGGGACGAAACCCGATTCCGTTCCGAAATGCGACGACTGGGAGAGTAGGAAATGACAACTGCAACTGCAACTGCAACGGCAAGCGCCGCCGGAGCCAGGGCCGGCAGGGCCAAGATCAAAACTGTCGTCGGCACCCGGCGCCAACTCGATGCCGCAGAACTGGCCGCGACGGGACTGAGGGATCGCTGGTATCCCATCTACCCGTCCCGGTTCGTAGGTCCCGGCGACATGGTCAAAGTCCGACGGTTGGGCGTGGATTGGCTCCTTTTCCGCGATGCCAGGGGGGGGCAAATCCGAATGTTGGAGGATCGCTGTCCCCCCCACCGCAGCGCCCCCCGTTATCCGTGGGCCAACACCTGGGGGGACCGGGTGGCATGCAAGTACCACGGCGTTCAGGTGGACGGCCGCGGCACCGTGGTTTCGGTTCCGGGGGATGCCCGGCTGCGCGCTTGAGGGTAAGACAGTCACAGCATCGCTGGCAGTGGAGGAAGGCGCTGACATGATCTTTGCCTTTATGCCATTGACCGAGGACTCCGTGGTGACGGCGTTCAAACTGCCCGACCGCCTGGACAACCCCGAGGTTTCCTGGTTCTCAAACTACGCCGAATGGAATAGTCCGTGGCGTTTCTACATGGACAACGTCCTGGACCCGATGCACGGCGCGTTCCTCCACCGTGACTCGCATTCCATGTTTGGCGGTGATACCAGTGCCCCGTTTCCGTATCCGCGAGACCGATCGTGGATTCTTCTTCGAGAAAACGGACCAGCGTGGCAAGAATTTTGACTGGGTGGAGTACTGCCGTGAAGCCATGGACTACGTGGACCTGGAGATCCCGTATGCCGATTCGGCTGGTCCCGGGGGGTTCGTTCGGCATCGTAGGAATGTCCACTCCTATTGATGCCCATACCTCCGCCGTTTTCCACTGGCGTACCCGGACCGTTTCAGACTGGGAACGGGACGTTTGGCGATTCATGTACAAGACAACCCTTGAAGAAAAGCACTGGGTGGTCTTGGAACAGGACCGGGAATTGTTGGAGGCGCTGGCTGCAGATGCGGACAAGGACGAGCACCTGTATCAGCATGATCTTGGAGTAGCAGGATCCGCAGGGTCCATGATGCCGATGCCCAGAAGCAGGCCGCGATTCTCTCAGAGGGAGTCGTTTAGCCAAAGAGCCTGCAGCTCGAAACTCTTCGAGCTGCAGGCTCTTTTTTGTCGTGTGTCCCAACCAATTCAGCACAACAAAACCCGGGTACCGGCCACATCGGCCGGTACCCGGGTTCTTGGAGATCTAGCGGGTCACGCCATACATCTCCGAGGTGGGCGGATAGAACGGGATCTCCGGCTTTTTGGCGCCGATAATCACGCAGATGATTGCGTCAACGTCGCTGACGGTGCGCAAACTCCGGGGAACGCCTGCCGGGACGCGGATCAGATCGCGGTAGCCGAGCACGCGGCTTGCTTTCTTGTTGCCGTCTTCCACGTCGTGCACGCTGAACTCCACCTCTCCTTCGAGGACAAAGAACACCTCTTCGACGTCCGGGTGCGTGTGCTCAGGACCTACGCATCCGGCGGGCAGCACCATGTTGGAAAAGGTGAAGTGCTCCGCTTGGAGGATGTTGTTGTCGTCCGAATGGTCTCCGGTAGCTCCGGAACCGATGTAGCGGACCTGTCCGCGTCGGAACTTTTCACCCATTTTGGTCTGGAATTTCAGGGTATTGAAGTCAACAACCCGGCTCTCACGGGAGGCGATGGCCGAATCAATCAGCTCCTCAAGTTCCGGTAACTTGCTTTCGATAACGTCGCTCATGATGGACCTCTCTCGGATTGGTAATTGCCTGAGTTCGCAAAAGCCGGGATGGTTTCAATCTCCCTCGGCTCTAACTATCTCAAGACTAAGATATAGTAGGACGCGCTGCAAGAGCCCGGTGGAAAGTGCTCACAATTACTGCCTTCGTTGGGAAGCTCAGTGTTAAGATGCTTAGACCGAATGAAGGAGAGAGTGCGCATGACCACCGAATCGCGGAACACTGACACGGACGCCGTGGACGCCATCATTGAGGACTGGCACCGCGAACGCCCGGACCTTGATCCCAGGACCATCGGCGTCTTTGGCCGCTTGCAGAGCCTGGTGGCACGGCAGCGAGCTGTGCAGGATGTGAACTATGAGGAGTACGGGCTCACGTTGGCATCCTTTGATGTTCTGGCAAACTTGCGTCGTTCCGGCCCTCCGCACCGGAAGACTGCTGGTGAACTGGCCAGCTCGTCCATGCTGACCACGGGCGGCATCACCTTCCGGCTGGACCGTATGGAGGAACAAAACCTCATTGAGCGGGTTCGGTCGAAGGAGGATCGTCGGGTGGTCTACGCCCAGATGACGGACCATGGCAAAGAGCTCATTGACGAGGTCATTTCAAAGCATCTGGAAACGCAGCGCAACATGCTCGCCGGCCTGACCGCCAAGGAGATCGAACAACTGGCGCTGCTACTGAAAAAACTGAAGCTCCATCGTCGCCTACGACCCGAAGGCTTCCTCCGCGGACGAACTTACGCTGAACGTCTAGATCACGGCGCGGGTTCGTCCATCCACTCCATCAAGCAAGGAATCGAATGAAGCCAGGAGCCCGCAGGATCGGAATCATCGGACATGGAGCCATTGGGGGGGCTCGTGTTGCTGCTGACATTGCAGCTGGAAAGGTCAAGGGGGGGCCACCCTTGAGGGGGGATCATTTGCCGCAGTGCATAGACAACGCGCCGGCACCGCAGCTTGAGATGGAACAAGCGCTGGAGCGCTGTGACCTCCTGGTTGAATGTGCTGGGCAGGAGGTCTTGGTTGAGCATGGCGAGGCTGTGCTTTCAGCGGGCGTGGACCTGCTCGCTACATCACTCGGGGCGCTTGCGGACCCACACCTCTCACAGCGGTTGTCGGCCGCAGGCCCTGGCAGGCTCTTCTTGACCCCCCGGGCTCCATTGGTGGCCTGGACCTGTTGGCGTCGGGCGCCGCGCAACGGGGGTACGACGCCGTCAGGATAACCACAACCAAGCTGCCTGGTTCCCTGATTCAGCCTGGATGGACGAGGTTGAGGCTGATCGCATTCGGAATACTGCCGGCCCCCCCATCGAGATCTTTGCCGGGTCCGCCGCCCGAGCCACTCAATTGTTCCCCCCCAAGTCGCTCAACGTGGCAGCCGCCGTCGCCCTCGCGGTAGACGACTGGGACGCTGTGGCGGTGTCTGTGAGAGCCGACCCGGCGGCTGAGCTGACGACGCACTTGATCGAGGCTTCCGGAAACAGCGGGAATTACCGCTTTGAAATCTGCAACAAAGTATCGCCCCCCCAAAACCCGCGCACCAGCGGCGTTGTACCGTTCGCTGTGCTCCGGTCCTTGGAACTGATCATCGGCGCGCGCGGCGGGATGATCTAAGCACGCCTCGCGCCGATCACTTCTCCGAAGACCTCATCGGGGGTCGAGGCGCCGGAGTTCTTCCGCGAGGCAGTCTTTGAGGCTTCTGCGGGGGGGAGGGTGATGCGTTGTGCGGGCTGTCCCGGCTGGGTCAGAATCACCCCTGATTGACCCGGCCGGGACAGTTGGACATCCCCGTTATCGCGGCGGAGCTGATGCCGCGGATGCCCATCCCTGGCTCTCCTTCCACAACGGTGGTGGGAGCGTTCAGGGAGTTTTTAAGCCACGCTGCCAAGAGGTGGGTGCTGGCGGAATCGTAGGCGCCTTGAACCTCGACGGCGGTCACGGACTGGGCGTCGACG
>BBFS01000058.1 GCA_001313365.1 Paenarthrobacter nitroguajacolicus JCM 14115 | reverse complement strand
GATCGGGCCAAGTGCATTCCGTTATGACACCTCGTGGGAAGAGTCGGCCAGAGCCACGGACAGTGGATGGATCTGGAGCAACAGCTAAGGTCCGGGGAGAACCTCGAAGACCTAGAGATCCCGTTCGATGACCCGCTCCTTGTTGTATATATCCGTGCAATCGACGTCTTTTGGGCTTTTAAAAGAGGCGCGGCGTCCGGCGACCTTGAATCCCGTCTCGCGGCGTTAGGAAGAGGCGACCTCGCCTTTGCAGCGAATGAGTTTGTTAGAAGAGCACGGGCGCGAAATCACTAGCATTGACGCCTCGGGGGGGTTCCTTGAGCCAACCCGTCGCGATGGATGGTGTGGCTTCCTGCCGCGTCAAGGACAGTTGCTCGTGAACTGCCTTGTTAATGCCCCACTTCGGCGGGAAAAAGGGCTCACCGAGCTTCATGCCGGGTAGGTAGCGCTGTTTGATCCGGGTACGCGTGCCGATGCCGGCTGCTGAAGGGTGAGCAACCCTGGCGTACTTATCGGTCTCACAAAATAGATTTTGACAGTCAATCATTGCCAAGGGGGGGCGACCAAAAAGGTCGCGGAATTCGAGTTCATAATGAGCGAATTCTTCTTCTTGATGATCGACGGCCCAGCGAATCAGGTCCTGCGCGCTCAGGCCTGCAGTATCGAGGAAACATTTGGCCAAGCCACTTCGAGCACCAGGTCCTGCAACGACGAACTCATTCTCATCGAAATTTATGAGGGTGCTGTAGTTCAGGTCGATCGTTAGCTGGAAGGCGAGAAAGGGTCCCAGCGACGGGTATGACGACAGTATCTCGTAGACCTGTTCCAGGCTGCCGGCGGCGAGAACTTCATCTGCAGCGCCAGAGGCCAGAATGTGTTCTACGAGCCGCAGATGGTTGAGATGTTTCCGGCGTGCCCCCCCGAAGGGCGGAGGCGGGATGATGTAGGCGGGGGGAGTAGACCCTCTCACCTCGCAGCATCGCCGCCTCCAAGGCTTTGTCGATGACATCCGAGTCAAACGTTGCGGTAGATACGGTCCCAATGTTGCTTCAATCAGTCGCCATGTTTCCGGTTTATTGAAGAAGCGGTACAGCAGAGTCCGCAACAGAATGTTTTCTGCGTCCTGAGGACCTTCGTACAGGACGCGGATGAGATCCTGGGATACACGATCGGCAGACCGGTAGGCATTAGTGAAGCGATGGCCCGAAAGAATCGGGTCGATTGACCACGGCCCCCCCGGTTCTCCGCGCAGACGCCCGTGATACATTTCCTGGCGTTCAGAAGCGACAAACCAGTAGCTGGCCAACACATCGCTTGCTACCAGCTTTCGGGATCCAACCCGGATCGACCTCATGGTCACTCCTAATGAAGCTTGAGTTTGCGCGCCGGTTCGACTGCATGTCGATCCCACCAAGCACGGGTGGTGCGAAGGCTATTCTCCCACTTTTCGGAATACGCGTCGTCAATGTGATCACGTAGCCCGGCGTAAAGAACTGCACATCTGCGAGGAGCCGATCGGCAATATTTCAATCGACTCGACTCCAGCGTAGTCAGCCGACGTCGCGAAGAGGATTCGAACGGTTACCAATTGATCATACGGTGACCGCCCCCCCAAGCCGGTCAGTCATCGACCTGCATAAGTTCAGGTAAAGACCAGGTACGGGAGACCCGCACGACCAGACGCGCTGAGGCGGGGGGGATTACTGTGGTGGCCATTCTCATGGCTATTCAGGTCTGCTGAGTGATCGCGAGATGGCCTGGATGGGGGTAAGTCGCCAGCCGGGTAATCCCGGCAACCATCAGAAGAATCCCCACGGCGGTCAGCTGCCCTATAAACATCAGCAGCGCCACGACCAGCGTTCCGCCGTAGGTAAGGGAAAAACTCAATGTGTCCACATCAGAAAGCATTAGCGGTTACCAAGTCGCCGGCAGGGGGGGAGCGGGGGGGTGGCAGGTGCCGGTACAAGGTGGTGCGTTTCAGCCCGGTCTTGGCAGTGATCTCTTTCATGGAGAGGCCTTTATCCCGCAGCAAGGCGGCGTGTTCGAGCTTGTCGGCATCGATCACGGAAGGCCGTCCAGTACGCCGGCCGTTGGCTGATGCGACCGCCCGGGCGTGTGAGGCCCGTTCTGCCGCGTAGGTCCGTTCCATCTCTGCGAAGAGTGCAAGCAGGATAACGGCGAGCTGTGCCATGGGACTGTTCGGGTTGGAAGTGTCGATAGGCAGGGGATCAGCGAGCGTCCTAACTCCGACGCCACGTTCCTTTAGTTCGTGGACCAGGTTCAGGGTGTCCCGCACGGTCCGTCCTAGCCGGTCTAGGGTGTGGACCACAAGCACATCTCCGTCCCTGGCGTGACGTAACGCGTCCTGAAGCCCCCCCGCGCGATCCCTGGTGGCGCCGGACTTCTTATCGGAGAAGACGGTCTCGATGCCGGCGGCCGCCAAAGCATCCAACTGCCGGGCGAGGTCTTGCTTCACTGTTGATACACGCGCATAACCAATCTCCATGCCCAAACCGTACCGAAAGTTGTCTCTGTGACAGGTGATTGTGGCGGGAGTTTTGGAACAACATACGGGATAGTCAGATTACGCGGCATCTAAACGATCCGACCCGCGGGGGGGAGTGTCCCACTAGAAGTGTCCCGGTTCTAAGGAAGTGGGATGGGCTCATTCAGTCGGCCAGCCAACCAGGTTCGACAGAGAATCGGGAGTGGCAGCGATTCTTACCCTGTATGGGATGAGATGTGCGAGGCACTCGATTACCCGGGACAAGCGACGGCAACGCTGCTAGGGTCGCACCGGGGGGGCACCTTCGTCTCTCATTTACGAAGGGTAGTTTGTGACTACACCATCAGTTCTCGACGCGGCCTCATTCCTCGGCTACGGGTTCGACATCTACGGCGGCCACCGGGTAGCGGCCGGCTAGTTCGGCGAAGCAGAGCGCCACCATCAGCTGCCCGGCGAAAACAAGGGGCCAAGACCACGCGTAGGCGGGGCCGGCCATGGAGAAACCAAAGTAGAACAGCTGGAAAACGCCGGTGAGGATGGAGATGTAGCTGACTCCGGCCGTGAAACTGGGCGAATTTGCCGATGCTGCGGTCCAGGGTCTGGGCATAGCCGAACTCGTCCATGCCGCTTGAATCAGCACTCTTGCTGGGTTCGAACATCTGAACTCCTTAGTGGAAAAGCACGATGGTGATGACCCGTGGCCGCCATTGGACGCGGGTTATATCGGCGGCGGGCACCGCGCCCGCGGCGCCCGGCCATATCCCCCAAATGCTGGTGTGCTAGCCGGCGGCCCCGCCCCCGGCGTCACTGGCAGGTGAGCCGAACCAGCGCTGGGCGCGGGCTGGATGTTTTGCCAGATATGTTTTGCCTCGCGGTATTCGTTGAGGCCCGCGCTGCCAAGTTCACGGCCTATGCCGGACTTCCCAAAACCGCCCCACTCCGCCTGCGGGACGTAGGGTGGTAGTCATTGATCCATACTGTTCCGTGCCGCAGGCTCCCGCAACGCGTTGCGCTTTCGACGCGTCGGACGTCCAGACAGCACCCGCCAGGCCGTACTCCGTGTCGTTGGCGATGACGACGGCCTCCACCTCGGTCCGGAACGTTTCGATGGTCAGTACCGGGCCGAAGGATTCTTCCTGCAGCACGCTCATGCCGGAGCGGCAGTTGGCGAGCACTGTGGGTGGGTAGAAGAAACCGTCCGCAAGCTTTCCATCTTCCGGGATGTAGCCGCCGCACAAAAGCTCGGCGCCCTCCGCGATGCCGGCCTGGACGTAGGCGTGGACCTGGTCGCGGTGCTTGGCGGAAATCAGCGGGCCTGTTTCTGCGTCGGGATCAAACGGCCCACCCATCCGGATCTTTTTCGCCCGTTTCACAACCTCTGCGACAAAGCGCTCGGCAATCCCCCTCCTCGACGACGAGCCGCGCCCCTGCCGAACAGACCTGGCCTGAGTGCAGGAACACGGCGGTCAGTGCATTGTCGACGGCGGCGTCCCAGTCCGCGTCCGCGAAGACGACATTGGGGGGGTTCTTCCCGCCGAGCTCGAAGCGACGCGCTTCACGGTCTCCGCGGCGGCCGCATGATGGTCTGGCCCGTGGCCAGGCTCCCGGTCAGGGAGACGAGGTCCACGCGCGGGTCAGAACTGAGGAGGGGGGGCCCACCCTCGACCCGCTTCCGGTGACCAGGTTGGCGACCCCCGGCGGGGGACCCCCGGCCTCTGCGAGCGTTTCCATCAGCAGGATGGACGTCGACGGCGTGAGCTCGCTGGGTTTGAGCACGAAGGAATTTCCCGCGACGAGCGCCGGCGCCACTTTCCAGGCCGCCTGCAGGAGCGGGTAGTTCCAGGGAGCGATGAGGCACAGACGCCGAGCGGTTCGTAGACCACCCGGCTGATGGCGTTCGGCCGGCCCGTATCGATGACCCGGCCGGCATCGAGGCCCGCTATCTTGCCGTAATAACGGAAACACGCGGCAATGTCGTCGATGTCGTATTCGGCCTCGACGAGGCGCTTGCCTGTGTCCAACGACTCGGCCCGGGCATAAGCCGCCTTGTCCCGCTCAAGCAGCCCGGCGATGCGAAGCAGGACCTCGCCACGTTCGATATCGGTCAGCCGGCGCCACGCGCCGCCGTCGAACGCGGCCCGGGCACTGGCGATGGCGCGCTCCGCGTCTTCCACGGTCGACGAGGCGACAACCGCCACCTCGCGCCCGTCCGCCGGGCAGCGTACAACTGTTGTCCCGCCGTCGGACGCCTGCTGCCAGGCGCCGTCAATGTACAGGCCCTTGATGCCGTCCCGCGCTTTCCCGGAGTGGTGGACTTGTTCAACGGTTGCGGTCATGATTTCTCCTTATCCAGTGCATCAATTATGTCTAGGTCGTTGCCGCAGGGGCAGCAGGGCCGGCAGTCTTACGCTCCAGCGGCTGATTCCGTGCCGGTAGAACTCGGCATGCTGCGGCGCCAGCGGTGCCTTCCCCGCGATCAGGTCGGCTGCCTTCTCGGCGAGCATCATGACGGGGGGGCGTAGATGTTGCCGTTGGTCACGTACGGCATGGCCGAGGCGTCCACAACCCGGAGGCCCTGCGTTCCGTGGACGGACATGTCGAGCGGGTTCACCACCGCCATCGGATCGGACTCCGGCCCCCCCATCTTGGCGGTGCAGGAGGGGGGGTGCAGGGCGGTTTCCGCGTCACGGGCCACCCAGTCCAGGATTTCCGCGTCGGTGCGGACGCTTTGTCCGGGCGAAAGTTCCCCGCCGTTGAAGGGCGTCATGGCGGACTGGCCAAGAATATCGCGGGCCACGTGGATGGCCTCCACCCATTCGCGACGGTCCTGCTCGGTGGAGAGGTAGTTGAAGAGCATGGACGGGTGGACGGTGGGGTCCGTCGACTTGATCTTGAGGGTGCCGCGGGCATCGGAGTACATGGGGGCCGATGTGCACCTGGTACCCGTGCTTGGCGTCCGCCTTCTGGCCGTCGTAGCGCACGGCCACCGGCAGGAAATGGAACATCAGGTTCGGGTAGGCCACATCCTCGTTGGAGCGGACGAACCCGCCGCCCTCGAAGTGGTTCGTGGCAGCAGGGCCCTTGCGTCCCAGCAGCCACTGCAGGCCGATGAGCGGATAGCGCCACAGGTCCAGGTTGGGCTGCATGGACACCGGCTGGGTGCAGGCGTGCTGGATGTAGACCTCCAGGTGGTCCTGCAGGTTCTCGCCGACGCCGGGAAGGTTGACCACGGGGTTGATTCCGAGGGAGTTGAGGTGCCCGGCTTCGCCTACGCCGGAGAGCTGCAGCAGCTGAGGGGGGGTGTTGATGGCGCCGCCGGACAGGATGACCTCGCCGGCGTTGACCACATGGGTCTGGCCGTTGCGGCGGTAGGTGACGCCGGTGGCCACCGTGCCCTTGAAGTTGACTTTGGTGACCATCGCCCGGGTGAGGACTGTGAGGTTCGGACGGCCGGTGTTGGGGGGGCGGATGTGTGCCCGGGATGCCGAGAGGCGCTGGCCCTTGTGGACGTTTCGGTCGAAGGCCGCGAAGCCTTCCTGGCGGTAGCCGTTGACGTCGTCGGTCAGGGGGTAGCCGACTTCCTGGGCTGCCTTGAAGAAGGCTTGGAAGAGCGGGTTGGTGGCCGGGCCACGTTCCAGGACGAGCGGGCCGTCGTGGCCGCGCAGTTCGTCATCCGGGTCCGCTGCCAGCGCGTTTTCCATCTTGTTGAAGTAGGGCAGGCAGTGCGCGAAATCCCAGGTATCCATGCCGGCGTCGGCGCCCCAGCGCTCGTAATCGAGGGGGGGTTGCCGCGCTGGAAGATCATGCCGTTGATGGAGCTGGAGCCGCCCAGGACCTTGCCGCGGGCGTGTGCTACGCGGCGGCCGCCCATGAAGGGTTCCGGGTCCGATTCGTAGCGCCAGTCATACAGCGGGTTACCGCTGGGGAAGGTCAGCGCGGCAGGCATCTGGATGAACAGGTCCCAGGGGGGGTAGTCGCTGCGTCCGGCCTCGAGAACCAGGACGCTGCTGTTGCCCCCTTCGCTCAAGCGGTTGGCGAGCACGGAGCCCGCGCTTCCGCCGCCGACGATGACGTAGTCGTAGTTGGTTTTTGTCATGCTGGAAACTCTCTTTCTGCCTGGTGCAGGCCAGCCGCTGAGGGCTGGCGGTCCTTCTTCCGGAAGCGGTGATGCGCCGCGATACCGGACAAGTGTTGGAAATCCCTGAAGTGGTGGATGCGGACTGCTGATGCGTCAGCGCTGACTCAACGCGGTGCCGGAAATTCTTGGGGGGGTGCGGTGTACGTAATACTCATGTCACAGTAATGGACGTTGAACGACTGTTCAATAGTCCGACTGTGCAAACGTTCAATATTTAACGCGGATGAAACATCCCGCCTTGGCAGGGAGGGGGGGAAAAGCCGCTCCCGGCATTGAATATGACGGGCGGCTGTCATGAACGCGGGAACCGTACGGAAGGGCGCAGCGATGGAAGTGCGGATCGCTTCGATGCGCACTTCCATCCGCGAAATCGGGTAAAGCAGGCCGCTAAGCGTCGAAGGCGATCTCTTCGGTCCGGGCGATGCTCCGCCGGATGGAATCCTTGTCAACACCAAGGAGCGCGGTGAGCCACACCCCCCCGTTTTGCACGACGACGATGTCTGCTGCCCGCTCCCTGCATTCGTCATTGGAAAGCTCGGGCCTGGCATTGCCGATCAACGTCGCGAGCCCTTGGAGGTAGCGTTCAAACGCTGCGGCGTTGATGGAGGCGAAGTCTTCATGGGCTTGCGCCAAGGCCCATAGGTGGAGCCGCAGGGACAGGTACTGCATCGTAAGGAATTCCGGGGCCGCGACCCGCTGCAGGGCCTTCTTCAGCTGCTCGCCGGGGGACGAGTCGGGGGTCGGGCGTGACCAGCATCAGGTCATGCTGGCCTATCCGGTGCAGAGCTGCACGGATCAGGCTCAGCTTGTCTTCGTAGTAGTAGTTCACCAGCCCGAGAGCCACGCCGGCCTCACGGGCCACGGCCCGCATACTGACTCCCGAAATACCGTGGCGCGACAGCAGATCCAGCGCCGCTTCGAGGATGCGCGACTGCCTGTCGACCTGTTCGCCGGGTTTCACAGTCTTTGTATCCACTTGGCCAGACTATGGGCAATACCGTGGTGGCGCATCCTGCAGCATGGTGGATGGCGGGCGTCATCGGCATCTCATCGGCGCGGCGGCCGACAGAATACTCATCGTTAGCTAAAAGAAGGCCCAGGTGGAACGCCCGATACGCGCCACCTGGACATGTCGGCGGCTACGCTGTACTGCTTGATGGCATAGGGACACTGTCCGGCCCCCCCACGAACCGAGGCCGCTGCGACGGTGCAGGTATGAGGAAACAAGAGCGGGTGTTGTGAATGGAGTCGGAAGCGTTGGTGAGGGATGCGAAATCCATTTTGCGTGCGGAGATACGCCTGCGTCGCCGGAACCGATCGTCGGCTAACCGTTGGAAGCAAGCCACCCCAAATCTTCTATGGCATCGATGGCTCGCTCGCCGAGCAGAGCAGATGCCTTCGCAGCATCTATGGATGCCCGACGTATTGCGTCCTCGCGTTCAGGCCCTGGTTCCAGCCCAAAGGCGGCCCCAAAAGCTTGCGATGCCGAGGCGTCTTCATCGGCCAGTCGAAGAGCAACTTCTCGAAGTGAACGCGCCCGGGTGTGGAGACTGACGAGTTCCTCGCGCAGGTGTTCTCCGGCTTCTGTGTAACCGGCAACCATGGACGTCAACGAAGCGGCTACGGCCAGCATCACTCCCGCCCCCCGCACCACCACCTGGTGAACCGGAAGACTCTGCCACGCCCGCGTCCAGACCTCAACCGTTGATGCTTGAGTTGTTTACTGCTTCAGAATCAGCCATAAGCCCAGTGTCCCCTCTGCCTGCGCCGTGGGCTAGCTGCCACCCCCAACAGGAGCGGTAGGAATGCATGCCTAGCGCCGACCGGCTTCGGCGCTATCCGACATTCAGTTTATGCCCCCGTTGGCTGGGACAGGCAGCAGGATGGTGGCTCTGGGAGAGGCCGCCCATGGCACATCTTTCCTTGAAGAGTTCGGCTAACGAGGCTTGTAGACGTCGGATCGGTGTTCGATGCGACGGACATGCAGAGTGTGCCTTCGATGTCCACGTGAACAGCACCGGGTAGTCGACGCACGATGCGAAAGAAGTTCAGGGTGGATTGAGCGCAACGCTTCAATTCTGCAATAGGGATGTCGCCAAGCAGCTCTTCGCTCTCAACGACAGGCCCCCTGGCTGACCAGTGTGCGGGAAAAGCAGCGGAGCGATTGGGCTTTTACCGTGCACATGTGGGCGAGGGGGGGCAAGCTACTCTGCCGACACGCTCTGTGCGCTTACGGGTTCCGCCTGTGCCGACGATGAGCGGCGGGGGGGCTTGCTGCTCCCGCGTGGGCGGCCGCCAGCTTTGCGTGCCGGAGCATCTATACCGAATCCTCGAAGGTCGGTTTCAGTCCAGTCTGAGCGAAGAGCGGCGGCATAGTCCTTGGCGTACTTCTGTTCAGCGGCGACGAGCAGTTCGGCTGCCTCGCGCAGCTCGACGCCGCTGGCAGCAACGGTCCTCACGGCGTCTACTTTCCGGTCACGGGCGGCGTCGATTTTCGCTGCCGCTTGGGCGGCAATTGCATTGATGTCCATGCCACGAGCGTAACCGCCCGAGGACACGGGCTGTTGGAGGTTAGGCAGTTCGGCACAGAGGTGCCGAAACTGCCTAAAGCGACCTGCCGGAGTAAAGCGACCTGCCGGAGCAAGCTATGCGGTTATGTGCCATAACCGCGTGTCGATCCAGAACCTGCGGTCTTGGATCGGCGACACTTGAGTGTCGGCCCGGAGATTCCGGGGGCGCTGCGCTGGGCATTGGGGGGAGGGGAAACGGTTGAGCGAAGAGCAGAAGTCTCCCCCCCGCCGTTTCACACGCCGCCGCCGGGCCAACATTGACGGGGACACCCAGTACGTTCGGGTGTCCATGTCGCAAAGGGAACGCGCGCAGCTTGCCGTTCTGGAAGAACGCACCGGACGCAGCCCGTCCGAGATCCTTGTCAGCGCCGCGCTTTACTCGGAGAATTCCGAATCCCTTGCGGAGCGCCGCGCCATGGCGGTGGAGTTCATTGCGGCCCGCCGCTACCTTGCAGCGCTGTCGAACAACGTCAACCAGCTCGCCCGGCACGCCAACGCCACCGATGAATTTCCCGAGGCTGCCCGCGTCGTGCTGACACGCGTACGGGCAATCGCTGATCGCATCAATGGCATGCTCGATTCGATGGTGCGCTGATGATTCCCAACATCACCAAGGCACTCGCATGCAGGGCCTCATCGCATACCTTGCAGGCCCAGGACGCGCTAATGAACACACCGACCCGCACCTCGTAGCAGGTTCCCCCCCGTCGATCATGGCTTGGCACAACGACGACGAACTGAACGCCACGGCAGCACAGGCTATTGCACGTGAACTTGACCAAGCCAAGAACGTTCTTGGAGTCGAAGTCGTCGGCGGTCACGTCTGGCACTGCTCCCTTTCCTTGCGTGCGGAAGAGGGAGACCTGACTGACCAGAAGTGGGGCGAAATCGCCCAGGACTTCATGGACGAAATGGGATTCACCGAAGCCAGCGGACGTGCACCCGTCCAGTGGGTGGCAATACGCCACGGCCATAGCACAGCCGGGAACGACCACGTCCACATCGCAGCCTCCATGGTGCGTGAAGACGGCACCAAATGGGACAGCTGGAAAGACTTCCCCCCCAGGGCGCAAAAAGTGGCACGCGAATTGGAGAAGAAGTACGGGCTGGAAGAACTTTCCCCCCCCACGCACTCCACGCGCGGACTTCGTCCCGGAGAACGCGAAGCATCCGAGCGGCGCGGGGGGGCAGTCGAACCCGAGCGGCGCTCACTGGAACGCAAGGTCCGTGCCTGCGCCACGTCCGCCAAAGATGAAGCAGAATTTGTTCGCCGGATCCGGCAAACCGGTGCGCTGATCAGGCCCCGCTACGCGTCCGGACGTGATGACGTGGTCGTGGGGGGGTACAGCGTGGCCGAACGCCCCCCTAAAAGGTGGTCGGCCCGTCTGGTTCGGCGGCGGTCATCTTGCCAAAGACCTGGCACTGCCCAAGCTCCGTGGCGAGTGGCAGGACACCCCCCAGTCCGCAGGCGAAGCCGTAGCCGAATGGGGAGCTGCGGCGCGCGGCCGTCGCCCCCGTCACAGTCGGTCGTGAAGCCCACGAACCGGACCCCCCAGCACTGGGAGCGGTACAGCAACGAGGTCGCCCAGCTGCGCGAAACCTTGCGCTCCGTACTGTTGGATGACCACGCCACTTGGGCTCACGTCGCAAGGGAAACCGCCGGCGCTTTCGCCGCGTGGTCCACAGCCACCGAAACCGTACCCGGCCCGCTGGCAGCGGCCGCGACTGAACTGTCCAAGACAGCCCAGCTGCGCCGATATCCGGTCAAACCCGTCAAGACCGTCGGCCCGTCCGCCCGTGGAGCCTCCTTGCTGCTGATGACCGCCACCACGGGATCCGGAACCGCCGCTCAGGCAATCATGCTGCGGCAGCTGCTCAACCTCTCCAAAGCCATCCACGACATGCACCAGGCGAACAACGACCTGCGTCGCTCCCGGCAGATCAACGCCATGGTCCGCACCCAACTGGTGACGGTAGCCAACGCCTTACCACCCGTGCCAACAGCGCCATCTGCGACCGCGGGAACGCAGAAAGCAGCGAACGCTGCCCCCGCGACGGCGGTGGACGCCGAGCTGGCTGAAACGGTACGCCGTGCACGCGAAGGACTGGCGCCTGTCAACAAGCCAGGATCGGTCCTGCCACCCAAGTACGAACGTCCAGGAACGCCCACAACAACCCGGACCGGAAACGACCGCCCGGACATCGAGCGATAGCACCAGGAAGGTTAGAGCATGAGCGAATCAGACGGACTGGACGAGGTTGTAGAAACCCTGCTCCGCACAGGCCTGACCGCCGCCGGACGAATCGGTGAAGAACTGGCCCGGGCACGGGAAAAATCAGCCCGTGAAGCCGCAGCGGCCGAGGACCAAAAGGGACGCGAACTGATGGCCCGCCTTGAGGGCGAACGTGCAGCCGCTCGCGCGCAGCTCGCACCCGCGCTGGATGCCCGCTGGTGGGAGACCGCCAGAGCAGAAGACGTCGTCCGCGTCCACCAAACAGCCACAGCTTGGAAGAGCCAGGACCCCATGGCACGCTCAGCGGCAGACGCCATCCGCGAGCAGGTACAGCAACGCTACGGGATCGACGTCGAGGCCCTGGGAACGGGTGCGGACGGGGGCGGTTGCACTCAATGAAGCGGCACGGGCAAAGACCCAGGCCCAGGAAGAACGCACAGCAGCTGCGGGGGAGAACGCCCAAGCCGCACAGCTTCTCGCAGAAGCCGCACGGACCGACAAAGCCCAACGGCAAAACGTCGAAGCCGACAACGCCCCCGCCCGAACGGCAGACGGACGAAGCCGCCGCGACTTACGACTCAGCGGAACGCCGCGAAGCCCTCGCAAAGAGCCTTGAGCACGTCGCAGACAAGGAAGCAGTGGAGGCCAGACTAACCGCAGATCGCAACCAGGCCACCTCCCCCCCAGCGGCAGCAGTGACCTCCCACAAAAAAGCCCTAAGTGCGCGGAAGACCCGCACCGCCTCTGGGGGCCGGGAGGCCAGCGCAAAAGGACCTCTGCAGGTAAGGGAATCGCCGAAGACGGGAAGACATTACCAGCGTGCCGGAAGGATTGAGGAAACTCTGATCCGTTGCCTGATGATCAGGCACAACGGGAAGATTTTCCACAGTGGGAAACGGCTGGAGTTCACTTTGAACCAGCCCGGTGATGGTGGCTTCGATGTCTTCGAGGGATTGCAAAATCCAGGCCAAGGCGCTGATATTGTCGGGATGTTGGGCCGGCCCAATCAGAAATCCGTCCAGGGTCGCAGCCATGCGCCTGGTCGTGACGAAGATTTCGCGAATCGTTGGAAGGTCTCCAGCGTCGGCAGTGACGGCGGGGAGGCCATCAGAATAATGTGTCGTCATTGAGTTCTCCTCATAAGTGCCCCCCCAGCCAGGATGGAAGACACTACTTCGCGCCAGGCATACTTGTACGCCAAGTATTTGTGTTAGTTGTTTTGCGCGTCCCCCCCGCGGTAATGGCAGAGGTTCGATGCAAAGGCCATGCGGGGACGTTTGAGAGAGCGACGCTCCGCAAACCCCCCCAGCATTTTCTGGTTCTTCACAGCAAATCCAACTCCTGGATCATCCCGTATTCGACATTCGGGCTCAGCGATACAGTGAATGTTCTGAAGCTGTGCCGGGTGATGAGAATGCCACAATCGGTTGCCTCGTCTTTGAGGATTTGGATGGCCTGCTCCAGCTGGTGATCCCGCGAAGATCGGTCGTGGGTTTCGATGGTGATCGGCCTTGCTGTCGGCATTATTGGCTCCATTGTCAAATGTATGGGACTGCAGGCCCGGTCGGGGGGCTTCGGGAAGGGCCAGCCGGACATAAGATCCTTATCGGGTCTTAAAGGAAGACGATTTGAAACAGGTAAGAACCCGTCTCGGCTAGAGGTCTTTACTATTGATAGTGAGGCTTAAAAGACTTTTCGCCTGACCAATGGCTGGCAGCGGCTCCGCGCACCAGCGGACGTCATGCCTCTACGCCGTGGGCCTGCAAGACTCTGTGAGAGCTCCACAAGAAACGTAGCTACAAGTGCCCTAACAGCAAGGTTAAGTACCTGCCCGCGCAATGGTCCGATGAGGCATAAGGGATTCGTCACGATAGCGTCAATGCTCTGGTTGAACGAGCCAAGGTCGGTTAGGGACGACGGGGGGGCCCGCTCTCCTAGAGGGGGCCCCCCCGTCGCACGGACGTGGATAACTAGCCCCCGCCCCCCCACAGATTTCTTGCGAATATCACGTTCGAACATAGCTCGCGAGAGGACAGCGTAGACGAAGGCCGACACTAAGACACAGGGCAGCGAGGCTGTCAAGTATCCGAAGAGCCACGATCTTGGCGTAAAGAGCACTGGGTCCAAAATTGCCATGTATGTCATGCTGCCGACGACCAGAGCCAGAATCCCGGCTGGATTGAATCCATGCCAGTACCAATACACCGACCGAGAGCCTTCTTGATATAGAGAAGAGATTTTCAGGTTTTTGAGCCGCTTGAGATAAAACCAGTCAGCGATCTGAATACCGATCAGCGGCGCTACCATAATCCCGATGAACGCCATGAAGATCCCCACTCTGTCATAAAAGGGCTCAGGGAACAGAATCAGTACGAGCGCCATCGGCAACATAGTCAAGGCTGCAATAGCCCTCCAAGGCAATTTTTTGCGAACCTTCGATATCTGAGAGATCCCGAGCGTCGCAATATATGCTCCAACAAGGGTCGAACCTATGTTGGCGACCGCAATAAAGAGCAAGACGAAGATGCCACCAACGGGCCCAGCGACCTGAGGAGCCCAGACCGTTGGGTCTGCCTCTCCGGTCACGAGAGCGGAATAGAGACTAACCAACCCGACTATGACCCAAGCTACTCCCAGTCCAATCATCGACGGGAGGATGGCTTTACGCCCGGTGCTGACCATACGCACAATGCCGCCCATGTAGGTCCACCATCAGAGTGCTCACCAACAAGATCTCGATGCCGGTCGTATAGTTCACGAGTCGATCGGTGGGCGCTAGCGGCTGTGCGGCAAAGATGGCATCAATGCCGTGGTTCTTAACCAGGAGGATGAACAGGTACACAGCCATCAGCGTGATAACGACAGCGATCACTGGCCCCCCCGCCTGTTTCAGTGAACTGGCTCCGCGACTGACCAAGAACCACACGAAAACTACGCCAGCCACCGAGAGGACGGTCGACACCAATGGCTTACTTGAACTATCCAAAAGGCCGAGCAACTCAAGAACTGACGCCATGGCACGTCCGAAAAAGATCATGAGCACGATATTCCACCCTAGAGTCGTGCAAAAAACGACTCCTAGTGCGATATTGGAACCCCCCCTAACGCCCAATTGAGGTCGCGTGGAGACGACCGTCTCAATTCCGTATTTGGTACTCGCAGGGACGCCCGCTAGCGTGACTAAAAATTGTCCCAACAGGCCGCCAGCCAGCATCGCGGCTGTACCCATCCGCGCATCTAGGTAGAAGGCGGTGGAACCACCCACCACGAAGGACCAAGTAGCGACGCCAGCTGTGGCACAGACTGCGCCGAGAATAAATCCGCTCCATGTTCTCTGGTGGAGAGGGAGAGGCAGCCCAGCGGAGGCGTCTCCGGGCGGGATTTTAGCTACGGGGCCGCTTTTCAAAGCCAACCCCCCATACGAGGATGATTGCAGGCAACACCAGCCCCCCCAGCAACGCAAGGTATGGGATGTCCAATCCCTGAAACCCTTGACCCAATGGCTGGGCATCGAGTTGCTCCAGTTGCTTTTCGGTTACATGGGGACCCGTTACGCTGAATTGGTCAGAGACCGAGGCCGATCGATTCTCGTTCATAGTCCGGGGCTTGCATTCTCGAGGAAGCTGAGGATCTCCTTCGCGAATTGCTCCGGTGCCTCCTCTTGAATCCAATGCGAAACACCGGGAATACCTACGAAGCTAGCTCCTTCAATCTCTCTGGCTAGCCTTAGACCATCAGAAGCGGGCTGCCAGGGATCACTCTCTCCCCACAGGAGGAGAGTAGGGATTTGAATTTCTCCGTGGCGTGGAACCAGTTCCATCGTGTGATTTGTATTCAGTGAGATGGCGTTACGGATCAGGCTGCGCGCACCTTCGTCGGTTGAATACGGCGCGACAATGTCAAGTTCCCAGGCGGGGGGGTCGCGGTGGCCTCCGGGCAAGCCGACCGCCAAGTCGACAGCTACCCATTCCGCGAACTCCGAAGCCGTCTTATCCCTCCAAGCGAACGGATCTCCGAGGACACACATTGCGCTGCTGGGCCATGAGTCATAGGCAACGGAGTTGGTCAAAACCAGCCGCTCAACGCGATGTGGTTCGTCTAGCGCGAGGATCAAGGCAACGGCGCCACCGATATCGTGGCCAACGATTGTCGCTTTGTCGATATTCAGCGCATCGAGGAGTTCAGTAATCATTCTTGCCTGAGTTCGCACAGAACGATCAAAGAAGTCACGGTGATCCGAGTACCCATATCCCAGAAGGTCCGGAGCGATGACTCTATGCTGTTGCGTCAGAATTGGGATCACTCGATGGTACAGAAACGACCAAGTCGGATCCCGTGGAGCAGTACGACGGCGTCGCCGCTTCCTTCGTCGGTGTACGCAACCTCGAGGCTGCGCCCGAATGGCCCCCGTGACATTCATCCTCTGCTGTTTGGCCCGAAATTCCTTAAGTGCTTGTGTCATTAGCTGTCTACCTATCCGTAAAGGCGGGGGGGCGCTGTTGCGCTCACCGCGAATAAATGAGCATTGCGCAACACATCTTTCAGGCATATCTAGTTGTGTGTCAAGGGTCACAGTAAAACCAAGATTTGTTTTCGACCAGCACGGACAGAGACGATGGAACGTAAATGAAACATTTTTGAAATACGCCCTTGAACATCCGTTCAAAGTGCGATAATCTATGTTTCTTTTGATCCTCGCACCTAAATCATCGTCCAAGATGCCGACCCTGTCGCACCGCGAATAATGACGCGGGAAATGTAGCTGAACATTTTTCGGATACACCCCTTGAACGTCCGTTCAAAGTGGGCTATTCTACGTCTATGAGCTATGCCGGCAGCAACTTCCAGGACGTCACCGCGGGCCCTTGCGGCCGTGGTTCTTGGTGGTTCCGAAGGCTCGCATCCCGCTCGTTGGGTGAAATTCGCAACCCGGCCGTCTGCGAACTTTCCTGCTGTATAACCGGGATGCCAAGGATGATTTCCGGGTGCGGTGAGTAGGCGGCAGGATTTGACGACGCACGTTTAAGTTTAGTGTTTTCACGCATACGTTCATGGCGCTGACATGCTGTCTGCTTCCGATAGTAGGCATGAACTTGAGAGCAGCTGAGACCGAAATGGCTTCCTTTAAGAATTTAAGGAGAAAAGGTTGTAGGTAAACTTGGGTGTGGAACTTGCCGATATCCATTCTGGAGTTGATCCATTAGTTGAGCGTAAATCGTGCGATGGTTACGATCGGGGGGGCAATCATGGGGGGTGTATTGGTTATTATCCGCAATGGGTATATCCGGAAGCCAGCAATTAAATGAGATTGCAGGCCATGGCCCAGTATGAGGCAGCGCTCAACTGCCCAGAGGTCGTGTGACGATTGGGTTCCGCTGCCTGTGCTGCAGGTACGGCCCGGCTGCCCACAGCCGGGGGGGACAATCCTTATGGGTTATCCACCGCTACTGCTGCCGGGGAAGCGACCCCCCCGACGGCTCCGAAACTTCCAGCCGTAACGCGGATTGACCCGGACTGTAGACAGCCCGTTGGGCCACCTTTGGCTCAGAACAGTCGGAGTCTTTGGCCCCCCCTTGAGAACTGGCGGTGCTTCAAAAGAGCCAGCGGGGGGGAGGATCACACGGGAGAACTTTGAGTTTATTTGCTGCATGGCCACCGGCAACAGGTTTGCATCCCTTGAACGGACCGTCCGCGGAGAGCAATACGCCCATGTGGTGGTCTGCGTGGTCCCGCCACCAGACGCTCATGCCTGTGGAGCCGTCGAGGCGGAAAAATTCCCAAGACCGCCATAACGCTTCCAGCCGGCTGATGGCTTCTTCGTGTTTCCACCATGAGGGGCACCATGTTCGGTCGGTTCCGCTGAGGCTGCGCCGGTAGGACGGGGGGGAAAGATGCTCCTGTACGAAGGTCACCAGATCTTTGTAGAACAGTTCCGGCTCCGGGGGGGCTTCTTCTGCTTCAGGCTCCTGGGGTTCCACGGGCACTGAAGGTTGGTCGGACACGTCGGGCTCGTCGTCCCATTCGCCCAGGTCACTCATCGGCTGCGCCCCCTGCTGGACGCCGCGGCGGTCACCCAGGGATTCACCGTTTCGGTGGCAGCGGTATCCGCCGTGGCTGGACGCTTGGAGGGGTCGTGGGCTGCGATGGAGGCCCGGATCTCGGCGTCGTGCTTGCCGCCCATCCAGGGCACTGTTTCGAGCAGGGCTGCGGGGGGCGCCGGAGGCGAACATGATGGCGCGGCCGCGGGGGGGAAGGATGAGAGGTCGGAAACGTCGAGGGTGCGTTCCTTGCGGTCGTTGTCGTAGTTGTAGGACACTCCTTGCCTGGAGCGGTTCTTGGTCATGTTGGAGTACCGGTATTCGCCGACGAGCTGCGAGACCTCGTTGAGGAATTCGGCTTCGGCGACGCCGCCGCCGTAGACCTTGATGTTTGAGGCGGACCAGAGTTTGCGCATGCCTTCCCGGCCCCCCCAGACTTCCACGCCCTGTGACCAGGACTGGAGGATGGTCATCAGGACGATGCCGCGGGAGCCGTAGTGGCTGTAGAGGTTCGGGAGTTCGCGCCAGCGGCAGACGTTGGCGGCCTCGTCGAGGACTCCGATCATGGGTGTTTCGAGGCGTCCGCCGCGGGAGTGGACGGCGAGTTCTTCGGCCGCTTCCACCGTGGCCACGGTCAGGGCGGTGACCAGGGGTCCGGCGGTTCCCTTGCCTTCCTTGGAGAGGCTGTACAGCGTTCCCTTGGACCGGACGAACTTGGCAGGGTCGAACTGTGGCCGGTTATCAACCGGGCCCTGGGGGGTGACCCAGCGGGAAACCTGCCGGTTGGTCAGGCAGGATGCCATCTGCAGGGCGGTCCCGTAGATGCCGCCGCGCTGTTTGTCGTGGAGGTTGATCACGCCTTGGACGGCGTTGGCGGTTTGCACGAAGCCGTGGTCCATCAGGATCCCGGCAGCTGCGTCCTCGGTGGGGGGGTCCGTCAGCCAGGTGTGCACCTGTGTGATGGGAAGATCGGCCAGGGCGGCCGCGAGCAGCAGGCCGGCTAGCAGGTCCTGTCCTGCAGGGTCGAAGTACGCGTCTGTCTGGCTCCCGGCCCGCGTGAGCCGGACGCGAAGTGATCAGCCATCCGGGCGGCCCGGACTTCGTCGGTGACGTAGGACAGCGGGTTCCACCACCAGGTGGGCTCTTCCAGGGCCACGGCCTGCGGGTCAAAGACCCACACCGGGCCGTCAACTGCGCGGACGTCGCGGGTGCCGTCGACGATGTCGCGCTTGTTCGAGGTGACCAGGACGGCGCCAGGCGCGGACAGGATGGCCGGGATGGCGCGAGAGGTGGTTTTACCCGTTCTGGGTCCCCCAGATGTCGATGTGCATGTCCTCCCAGGACCGAAGACCATCTGCTTGCCGATCACAGTCTTACCGACAGGGATGCCCGGTGAACCCTCCACGCCCAGGCTCTTGGCCTTCTCCGTGGCACCGCGCAGGGTCTGTGCCTTCAGGTCCTTGGGTGTGGCCATGTACCGGGCGGCTGCATCGACGCGGGAGCGCTTGGATTTACTTTTTAGGACCGCGCGGGTGATCAGGACAGCGAGAGCGGCCAGGATGACGCCGAAGCCGATTAGGATCCAGGTGGTCGGGGGCTGGCCAGGTCACAGTGCCTTTGATGAGGCCGACCAGGAGTTCTGCCGGGTTTTTGGGCAGCTGTTGGTCGTCGCCGGCGACCTTGGAGCCCAGGTGGATCGCTCCGGCTGTTGAGCCGGCTCCGATCATGACTACGGCGAGGACCGCCCACAGGGCGATGGTTTCGCCGCTGAGGTGTGAGGCTTTCTTGTTCGGTGCGCCCATCAGACGGTCTCCATCTCGTTTTGGAACGCGACGCGGTTGCTGCGCTCGTCCGTGATGTGTTTGGCCTTCTCGATGGCGGTCAGTGTCATCTGTACCGGAAGGCCGACCCGTCCGGGGGATCTTCAGCAGGATCTTGCCCGCGCCTGGCGGCGGGGGGGCGGGGGGGTGCCGTCGGCGTTCATGTTTGGTTTCCAGTCCGGGGGGGGTGTGTTGAAGCCGGCCACGGTGGCGATCTCCTTGCCGTTGAGCGGCTGGACCGCGGACAGGGCGTGCAGGTCATCCAGGGACAGGGCCATCAGGCCCAGGACACCGCAGCGCTGGGCGAAGCCTTGGCGGTTTCCCGGTCTTTGGCGTTGGGCAGGGAGAGGAAGTCTTTGGGGGGGCTGTGGGTGATTTTCAGTTCGCTGACACCCAGGCCGCGGTTGGTCCGTCCGATCCGGTCGGCCCGGTCGATGATGCCTTCACACGCCCGCATGGGGTACCAGAATTCGTCCTGCACGGCGAGGTAGCCGCCCCAGTGAACTTCCGGGTCGTGCCGGGACAGTTCCCAGTGGGCGTCGATGGCGGAGAAGCCGATGTTCCAGGTTGCCAGCATCGCAGCGGAGAGCAGTTTCGTGTTCGACGCCGGGATGGAGGAGGTATCGAAGCAGAAGCCGCCGGGGGTTCTACGGGAATACTCATGGATTCGCTGCCGCCGATCAGGGCACCCATCTCACCGGACAGCAGAGCCAGCACGGACAGGTGCAGCGCCCGGTACTCGGTCAGGAACTGGCTGGCGTCATCGCACGCCACAGCGGAGAGGACTTCCGGCGGCGGTGCCAGGAACGCGTCCACCAGGTCATGCATCGAGGCATGTCTGACCCGGGAGATGACGGAGCGGACCATCAGTGCCAGGACCGCGTCTTCGCTGTCGGAGAGCGGGCTGCCGCGGTTGATCTGCACGACGAGGGCGACCATGTCCACGGCCTGGCTGACCGCCTGGCGGCGCATGTCCTCCCCGGTGGTGCCGCCGATCTTGGCGGCTGCCTCCCCCCAGGGCACCGAGGTGCAGCAGGTTGATCTTGTCCCGGCCTCGGGGTCCAACGCGCAGGACCCTGCCACCCATTGCTTCGACCATCTCGCCGTACTCGTCCTTGAGCGGGTCGAAAACCATCGGAATGATGCCGCGCGCGGCCATGGAGTAGATGAACCGCTGCGCGACCGAGGATTTACCGTTGCCGTTCAGGCCGAACAGCATCATCGAGGAAGAAGAGATCAGGCCCGCGTCGTACCAGGTCTTCATGTCCCCGCACACGGCGGTATCGACGTTCATGTCCCGGCCCAGCGGGGGGGTGCCGGTGTTTGGCCGGGAGGTGCCGGCCGAGAACGGGTAGATCCCGCAGAGCTGCGTCGAGGAGGAGTACCACTGCGGCGGCCGGGGCATTTTGCCCCCCCAACGTCCGCCGCCCAAACCGGTGAAGCCCTTGGAGGTTTTGATGTGCCGCATTTTCTCCGCGAGCAGCCTTTTGGCCATGATGGCTTTACCGTTGCTGGGTTTGCCGGCAGTGCTGTCTTTCATCAGAGGACACCTTCCATCCAGAGCGGGGGGTGCTGCTGTACTTCCACGGGAGAATCCCGAACGGCAACGTGGTGTGGAACGCTGCCGACCCGGCGTGCTCCACGAACCGGTACGGCATGATGAGCTGGTTCATGATCGACTTCACCTGGTTCAGGGCGTCCCGGTAGGACTTCTCATCCGGGGGGGCGAAGGTGACGGTGACCATCATCGAAAACAGCGACAGCCGCGCACCCTGCGCCAGCTCTTCTTCGGTCTTTTCCGCCACTGCTTTGGTGGCCCGGTCAAAGGACGTCGGCCGGCCCTTGCGGGTGCTCATCTTCCAGTCCGCGGTTTTCACCAGGCGGTCCACGGTCCTGCGCCCGTGCCAGGATCGACCGGCCGGTAGAACAACGCCACGCGTTTACGGAGGAACTTCGCGTTCGGACCGAACACCCGGTCGAAGCTGCGCGAGGTGATGTGCGCACCCGGGGGCACAGTCATCATCAGCGTCATGGACGCAACCCCCCCGTCGTGGAACACCACACGGCCCTGGGAGTCATCGAAGAAGCCGGGACCGGCGTGTTCCCAGTCCTGGACAGCGCGGCGGCCGTGTAGGGCATCCAAGGCCATTTCCTGGTCCCGCATCGGTTGATAGGACAGCTGCGCGACATGCGCCAGATCCTCCTCCACGAGGGGGGGCGTTGGTGACCCGGCCCCCCCGCGGCCGCGAGCATCTGCGTTTGGCCGGGAAGGCGGGCGGCAACCTCGGCTACGGCGGCGGACACGTCCTTCTCCGTTGCCCCCCCGAGTGCGGGGGCGTCCCAGACCATCGTGGCGTACACGTTCATCACGGCCGAGCGTGCCGGGAGGGTCCCCCCCACAGCATGGTCAAGGACTTCCCTCGCGAACGAGGGGGGCGTTCGGTGCAACGTCATCCCGGATGGCTGCGCACGTCGCGGCGGAGGATTCGGATGCGGAATCAACAACGATCGTCGCCCCCCCGGTCAGGCCATCTTCGACGCTGAGTGAGGAGACCCAGCCTCCAAAGTTGGCGACCTGGGCGTTGACGACGGATTGTTCCTGCATGGCGGCTCCGTCGGGTGAGCAGCCGAACACGGCCGCCAGCTGACGGACTGCCTTATGGTGCAGCAACGAGTACGGCCGGCCGAGACCATCAGTGCCGGAAATCGTCTCCACATCCAGGAGCGCACCGGGCAGACGCTCGGCATCTTCCGGTGGCAGTGTGGACAGGCCCCGGTGACGTAGAACGCGGAACCGGTGGACTTCCGGGACGCCAGCGACAGAGCATCAGTTACCCTGCCGAGGACTGTGCGGCCGCCGAACTTCACCAGGCCCAGCAGGACAGTCAGTGCCGTGATCAGAAGAACGGCCAGCGCCAGAAGGAACAGGCCCCCCCGCATCAGGCCAGCAGTCCGAAGACCAGACCGGCGGCGAGATGACGACCCCGCCCAGGCTCAGGCCGAAGAGGCCAGGAGAGGCGGGCTGGAGCCAGTTGCCGAATTTTTCCTGTGCAGCGTTCTCGCTCATGATCCGAGCACGTCCTTTCCGTCAGTGTTCTTTGCGCCCTGCGCGACGGATCCGCCCAGGGATTGGGTCGCGGCCTGCAACCCGGCGCCGCCGCCGGATGCTCCCCCTAGCGACTGCTCCACCCGTGCCGGATCCACCTGTTGAAGTACCACCGGATCCGGTACCGCTGCTGTCCGTGCGTCCAGAGCCACCCGGGGGGGCAGTTGAACCACCCGGGCCGGAGGAGCTACCGGAATTTGAGGGGGGGCCCGCCGGGGGGCACCTCCTGGTGCCGGGCCACTGGAGCTTTCGGGTGCGGACATGGACGTGGTTCCTTGGGCTGTGGGTGCCCCGGCAGGTCCGGCTGTTCCGGCCATCCCTGCGCCGGCTTTGCTCCTGCGCTGGCACCGCCGGTGGCGACGGCAGCGCCGGCTGCGACACCTGCGGTTACGACGCGGCTCCTGCCGCCATTGCCATGGTTCCGCCGGCCGCTGATCCCATTGCAGCCGTGGCAGGGCTGAGCAGCTTCATCAGCGCCGGGAGTGCAGCCACTGCCAGGACCAGCAGCAGCATGCCGTTGATGACGCCTCCAATGCCGTCACCACCGGACTTCAACTTCCACGCAAAGGCGTAGATAATTGCCGCGATCGGTTTGTAGAGAAGGAATGCGATGAGCCACATGGTGACCTTTGCGAAGGTTTCCTCAGCACCGCGGATCATGGCCGCAGCGGCAGCGACAGGCAGATAGCGATCAGCAAAGGCAGGACCGTTGCGCGGATGATCATGATGACCCACTGCAACAGCGTGGCGATCACTCCAAAGATCCCGGCCACAATGGCCAGGCCAGGCCGATACTGTTCACCGCACCGGCGACCGGGCCGAGTTGTTCATAGCCCTGCACGGTCACGCCGGCCTCATCGAGGATGTAGTCGGAGAAGGCGTCCGCGGCCGGGATGGCGACCTGCATCAAAAGCGTTCCCGCTGTCGTCACCAGGAAGACCATGAACAGGGATTTGGTGGCCTTTACTGCCTTGTCTCCCCCCCGGGCGTGGACCATCGTCCACACGCAGGCGATCATGATGCCCAAGGTTGCCATGAAGATGCTGATGACCCGCAGCTGGTCGGTCAGCCACGTCATGGACTCACCTTCCAGGCTGACCATCATTCCGGCGTCCAGCAGGAGGTGAGGAAGCCTTTCATGATCGAGTCCCAGGCCCCCCCCATCATCGCTTCTCCGAGGCTGTTGGCACCGGAATCAACGGCAGAATTCACGGCCCCCTTTCGTCGCGTCCTGAACTCCCCCCCGATGACATTGGCGGCAATGCAGGCAGGGCCCGCAAGAGGTCCGCAATCAGCCATCTGAACCAACCCACTCCACGAATCCGCCCTTCACAGGAACGGGCGCCTGCCCAACGAAGGTCGAGCCGTCATCCAGAACCTTGACCTTCCAATCCCCGTCCACCCATTGGAGCGTGAGGGGGGGAAGGCCGGCATAGCCTGAAGTACTTGCAGCTGTAGCTACGACGAGCGTTATTGACGCCTCATCCGGGTTGAAGCTGTCCACTATGAACCAGCAAAAGGGACTGGAGTCGTGGCAGCTGGACCTTGTGGAGTTTTTCCTAGAAGAACGTCCTTCCCCCCCTTCGAGTCCACAAGGTAGTTTTCCCCCCCGCCCCCACGAGCGTCTTTAACGTTCGCAGAACTGTTCATGGAAACGGCGGTCAGTGCTGCTCCTAGGGGGTGAGCGGGCGAAGCAGACGCCGTAGCCGTCTTTTGTCCGGGTGGGGGCCGTACGTGTCTGAGACGGGCCAGGTCCAGCCTTTGTCGGCTTCCCAGCGCAGGTCGCTGGGCATGGCGGGTTTGGAGGAGGTGTCTCCTGCGGGCACGTTGCAGCCGTCCGTGGGTTTGGTGGTGGTGTCCCCCCCTGTTTGGGGGACGTTCTGCGGTGCGGGTTTGGTGAGGATGAGGAACGCCAGGACAGCGACGATGAACACCACGGCGATGGCTGCCCACCAGGCGGCTTTGCCCCCCCGGAGGGTCTGGGGGTTTCTGTACTTGGCTCATAGTTCTTCCTTAGCTGACGAAGAGCGTTGCCAAGATGCCCGAGAGCCCGAGTCCAATCGCCCCGGTCAGCCACCATCCGGCCTTGGACATGAACTCTTCGCCCCGGCCGTTGCGGTGGGCGAAGAAGAGACCGATGAAGAGGATCATCAGGCCCAAGGTGGCAAGGGACCCACCGATAATCTGCGCCCACAGGATCACGGTGTCCAAACCGTCCTGGACCTCCTGCGGCAAGGGCTTGGCGGCCATGGCGACGTCGGTGAGTTTGGTCAAGGTCATTTCGTTTCTCCTTTGATCGTGGAAAGCGCGGCCCGGACCCTTGCCAGGTCCTTCGCCGGTACATCAGTGAAATCAGCCAGCCAGAGCGCTTGATCAGCAGCCCTGACACCCACGGGACAGGTATCAGAGGCACGGCGCCGGCCAGGACTTTGAGTTCGTTCTGGATCATCCGCGGTGCCCGTCCCGGCACGGCAGGGACGATCAGAACGGCGTCGAAGGCGTGCTGGCCATGGGCTGCGACGGCGCTTGGCGGCCTCGATTCCGTGCAGACTGGCACGGGCAACCAGGACAACAGAAACGCCCACGTGCGGCATCACCTGCCCGTGGTCAGCGCCGTCCAAGATGGCTGCCCACGCGGTGGCACCAGCCCCCCCGCCGTGGGCAGCGACGAAACCGATACCCTGCGCCGGCGCCTCGGGGGAATCAGTGTCGTCCGGGACCGAGGACTGTACGTCCGCCGCGATGCTCTGGGCAGCGGCCACCCAGGGGGCTGACGTTCTCGGTCATATTCATAGCCCGCGAGCCACCGCTGCTGCCGCGCGGAGCCAGGCCCGGCGTGTTGCCGGTTGAAGAGCCCCCCCATAACGGATCTGTCCGGACTTCAAGGCCTGATCAAACGGGACGATGACGACGTCCCGGACGTAGGGGCGGAAATCGTCAGCAATTTTCTGCGAGATGCTGCCTTGGTTGGGCTGCCACTCCGACACCACCACGACGGCGTTGGCGGCCAGCGCGGCCGTTCGTTCGTTCCGTCGGTCCAGACCCTGCAACGTCAGCAGTGCGGCTTCCACCCGGTCCTCCATGGTGGTGGTGGGAACCACGAGCTGGTCCGCGTGGTCGATCATCCGGTTCCATTCGGCGCTGCGGTGGTTGTTCCCGGAATCCATCAGGATCAGCCGGTAGTACTTCGCGGCCACCTTGTGCAGGATGTCCACTTCTTCGGCGCTGACTTCATGGGTGCCGTCGATGTCCTGGTCAGAACGCAGCACGTCGTACTTGTCCGTGCTCTGGTGGTGAACGAAGGCGTTGATGTCCGCGGACTGCGCGGTGAGTGAAAGCAGT
This sequence comes from Paenarthrobacter nitroguajacolicus JCM 14115, assembly GCA_001313365.1. The sequence continues at coordinate 11,655 of BBFS01000058.1, read as the reverse complement.
GCCTCGGAGCTGGCGATGACATCCAGGGCGGACCGTGCGTGGTCCCCCCCTGCTGGGTGCGCCACCCCCAGGGTTCCTGTCGTCGGGTTGTTGTCCCAGCCCAGGACGCTTGCACCGTGACGGCCAAATGCCGCGCACAGGGCCGCGACGGTCGGGGGGGTTTTGTTGGAGCCGCCCTTCTGGTTGACCACCGCGATGGTGCGGGTGCCGGTGAAGTGGCGGGACACCTGGTGGATGTCTTCGCGTTCGCTCAGTTCATCCGCTGACGGCGGTAGGGAGAATCCCCAGCTGTTCAGCGTGCCACGAATGCCCTGCTTCGCCGGTTCCACAGCGGTAGGTGCAACCAGGAACGTTCCGGCCTCGCGAAGGGCGCGACGCCCTCCCGGAGGGGGGGCTGGCGGGCTATCCTGTGCCGGTGCTGCCGTTGTCGGTGTCGTTGGGGGGGCCGGTGAGGGGCTGGTGCGGGCCTCGGCCTCCGACCACGACGGCAGCTTATCCACGGGAGCGGATGCGGCTGAAGGGCCAGCGGCTGCTTCTTGTTCTTCCTCGACTTCCCCCGGTCGGGGGGGAGACCACGAGGTAGGACACGCCGGTATCGTCCATGGACGTGACGCGGACCGGGCGGCCCAGGGTGGCCGCTTCTCCGATGACCCGCTTCATCAGGGCCTGCCGGAGACCGTCCACGTCGGGTGCTTCGTAGGGGGGGTGTTCTTCCCCGTCGATTTTCAGTATTCCGGTGTTGTCACCGTTGATGATGGCGCTGATCACCGGTTCCGGCTGGATCAGTGTTTTTTCTATACCCATGGACCTACCTCTTTCTTGATCGGATCAGTGATGGTGCTAGGAAGCTTTGGGAGCGATGCGCGTTATCAGCCAGGGTTCGTCCTGCCCGGTGCGGTGCAGTGACAGCACCCAGGGCCCGTCATTCGTGGCGAACTCGGCCATGACCGACATTGGATTTCCCTTCTCCCTGACCAGGACGGGGGGGTCAGAGAGGATCGTCCGGACCGGGATCCGGCCCGGGTCGATGTACTGGGCGGACTCCTGATAATCGGGACTCATGTGGGGTTGGAGCGCGTTGAACCACGCCCGTTCCGTCACGTCCGCGCGGGCGAACTTCCCCCCCATCAGGTCAGAGGCCAGCGCCTGACCTCGGCATGCGTGGCCGGCCCCCCCCAGGTCACCGCAGGAACGCCATGATCCTCATCGTGAGCTTCCGGGTGCGAGTCCGAGCCGCTGGCCGTGCTGCTCGTCCGGGCGGAGTCAGGTGCCACGTCCACGGCCGGTGACGTGCAGCCGCTGAGGCGACAGCCGCCACAGCCAGGACGAGGCCCAGATTCTTGGGGGCGCATTAGAAGTTCACTCCCTGTGCTTTGAAGATGGATGCTGGGTCGGTGGTCTGGTTGACCGGGACCATGGGGGTTGGGCAGGGCACCGGGGAAGAACTCCATGTGTAGGTGACGGCCGGTCACATTGCCGGTGGCTCCCTCGGTGCCCAGCGGTGTTCCGGCGGCCACGACGTCGCCTTCCTTGACCTTCAAGGACCCGGCTTCCATGTGGTAGTAACCGATGGTGAGTTCGCCGTTCGTCGTCTGCCCGGTCACGCCACTGCCGAACGTGCCGTCAAGGTGGCGGATCTTCACGATTTTCATGTCCGTCACCGCGACAATGGTTCCCGCGTGGCCGGGCGTCGCGAAGTCGATTCCGTAGTGGAAGTTCGCCAGGACTCCCCCCCACAGTTCCGGCAGGGGGCGGCACGGGGGGGGCCGTACCCGCTGGTCATGGAAGCCCCCCCGGCCAACGGGTGGACCCACTCACCGGACAGCTCCCCCCCCAGGACCGTTCCCCCCCCAGCGCTCGGGCACGCGCCGCTGGCATCCAACCCGGCGGCGGCCTCGCCACCGAGGGCCTTCACTACCCCCCCGGCGGCAGGGGTACGGAACTGCGCGTAGTGGCTTTCCACGCGTTGCCCTGCACCCTGTGGATGGCTGTGCTGGGTTCCAGCTGGTCCCAGCCGGCGACGTTGCTCAGTGTTTTGAAGAAGTTGGTTGCACTGATGTAAGGGTCCATCCGGTCTGAATAGCTGCCCCCCCACGCCCCCCCGTTGTTGCGTTGCTGGAACAAACCGCGTGAATCAGGACCCGCGGCGTCTCCGTGGTCGATTACGTTCAGAGTGGATTCACCAATAGCGGCCTGTACGCCAAGTATCTGTGCAGCCGCAGGCAATCCAAGGTCCTTGGCAGCCTTCATGATGGCGGCAGCGTTCTCCAGCTGCTTGCCCGAGAAGGTGCGACTTGGGCTGGCACGCTGGCAACGGAGACACCGCTCCCGGCGACGCCACAAGACTCGGCGGCTTGGCCCCTCCGGCCCCCCCCAGGAACAGCACGACGATGAGTACCGGGGTGAAGAGGAAGGCTGCCACGGCCAAAGCAGCGGCAGCAGTGCCGTTTCCCTTCCTCACAGCCCGGCCTCAACGGCAAGGCGCTCGCACACGGTCACTGCTACTCCCCCAAAAAACATCGTGTCCACAACTACCAGCTGGTTCGGACTTTTTGCCATTGCTACCAGCCGCCCTGACAAATTCCATCCCTGGACCAGCAGGCCATTTTCCACGCGTTCAGTCGAAAATGCTTGTCAAACACCGGGTCTGTGTCAGCAGTCACTCGCCATTGGTGCTCTTGTCTGTGTAACAGTTAAGACATTACCCTAAAACGACATTAAATGTAGTCTTGCAGCTATCGCGCCGGAGTCGAACAGAGGAAGTGACAAAATGACTGCATGCCCCCCCGTTATATTCGTCCCCCCCGAGCTCCCTGCCCCCGGGACATAGAAATGGCCATTGAGTCATTCGGGACGATGTTTTCCCGGGCGATACTCCGCCACCTCTCCATCCACGGTCCTACCGGAGCGGCAGACCTCGCCCGTGAACTCGGAACCGACCCCCAACACTGCGCGACGGACGCTCCAGGGACTCGAAGATGCAGGTCTGGTTGAAGCCGACGTTCCCGCTGGGCAACGGCGCGGGCGTACCGTGACCTTCACCGTGCGAGCGGACCGTCTGGAGCACTTGCTGGACGGACTCAAGGATTTCTTACGAGGGCGTTAAATGTTCTTCCTTTGGAAGACACGCGGGCCGAATCCCGAGTAATGCATATTCTTAAGGCTATTTTCGAGCTATGGCTACGAGACGGCGAAGGCATCGCGGAACGGCAATGGACAACGTCCAGCTGAATACGCTGGTGCCGCAAGAGGATAAGGACTTCTTCTTTTCCGTCGCGGATCGCATGGGCGTATCAACCGGCGAAGCATGGAACAACTGATCGCTCATCTGCGGACCGAAATGAAACCCGACGGCCTACCTTCATGGTTCGACCGATCCCAACTACCGGAGACATTGCCCATGGCACAGGCGAGTTAAAAGTTGAAGGCCCGCACTTGGCGGGCCTTCACTAAGTATCCGTTCAGATCCAAGTTTCCTGGCAGTCACTGATCTGAACTATTCAAGCTTCCTCTTGCGAGGACGCTCCCTTTTTCACACCCTCCAACAGGAAAGGTATTGTCCCCCTATGGTACCGGAACCCGGTTCCGCGTCAACGGCTGCCTGCGCGAGTGTCGCACCGCAAAAAACAGCCGAACGAGATCCTGAGAAGCTGCACCTGACGCCCGAGAACGTGGCCGCCCTTGGTGCCGGCCTTCCTGGAACGGAAGACACCGCAGCCGATCCCGACTCCCCCGCCGGCCCCAGCAAACGACGCGCAGGACGCAGAGGCAAGCACAAGTCCAAGCCCAGGCGCGTACGGAAGGCCAAAGAACGTAGCAACCGCGCCGTGTGTCAGTCGTCCCAGCCGGACACAGGCCAGCCCGCCACATCATCCGCTGGCTACGGAGCATTCAGGAACTGGCAGAGTTCCAGCTGGCCCGAAAAGACCTCAAAGCCAACATCTGGCGGTTTGCCAATGCCGTCGCCCAAGGTCCTGGCTTTGATCCCGCCAGCATGACCATCATGCCTATCTGGCAGCGCTCCAAGAGCGGTATGGCTTCCCTGCCAAGAGCATCTCCAACTACTTCCGCCGGCTCAGGGACTGGGGGAGCATTGGCCGTGGTGGCCACGGGCCGCACAGCCGAGTTCACGCCTAAATCCAGTGGCCGTACAGAAAACGAAGCCGCCATCTACGTATTGTTGGAAAAAGCCGAAGAAGAGGTTGTGGAAAAAAGTAGCGTACCGGTGCCCACTAGGGCTGTTAATAACCCCCCCGCACGCGCGCGGAGACGAAGCATCAAAACCCATAAACGATGCGGCTTCGCCGCACGCATCTTCGAAACGCGCCGCACAGCGGCGCGAAGTCAATCACCAATTGCTCAATCGAACAGAACCGCTATGGGACCCGAACGCAACGACAAACGCCCCCCCGACAAAGCGTGGGCGACGCGAGGCTGAGCGTCTAGCCTCGCTTGAGCTTCAATTTAGGTCTTTTCCGCTCCAACGCATCTCGACCCCCCCACACGTCGCCGCCATCTGCCGGCCCTTCCTCCGGGCCGGATGGACGATCAAAGACATTCTTCATGCCATCGACTGGCGGCCGAACACCGACGCCAAGTACCACCACGACGGAGCCAACGGCGTGGAGAACACAGGGGCCTGGCTCGCGTTCCGCCTCGGCAAATGGGTCCGCCATGACGGGGATTTCTACCGCTCCCCCCCAGCCAAAAACGCGCGGCCGAACGCATCCAGAAAATCGCGGAACGTCGGGCGGCCGTCGAACGCCGGCAACGCGAACTGGCAGAACGTTCCCAGTTCGTGTCTCCGGCCCTGAGCTGGCGGGAACGGGTTGCCCAGGTACAGAGCGCAACCGCATGAGAACGCCGCACCCTAATGCACCACGCACGACACGCAGGCGGCCCCCCCAGGTCCCCCCTCCTTACTCATTTACTCATGGGATACTCAATGAGTAATCAATCATTTACTCATTTGAGTAAATGGGAGCTTCGGTGTTAGGAGAACCATGAAAGTAATATCGGTCCTGAACCAAAAGGGCGGTGCAGGCAAAACCACCATCGCCACGCACCTTGCCACAGCGCTCCGGCTCGCCGGTCATACTGTCCTCTTGGTCGACTCCGACCCCCAGGGCAGCGCCCGCGACTGGGCTGCCGTCCGAGAGGACCACCCGCTCTCCGTCGTCGGAATGGATCGCCCAACAATCGAACGGGACCTCAAGAGCATCGCCCCTGTGGATTTCGTCATCATCGACGGCGCCCCCCCTCAGGCGGCCGACCTCGCTGTCTCTGCGATCAAGGCATCCGACTTCGCCCTGATCCCCCCCGTACAGCCCTCCCCCCCTACGACATCTGGGCGACCTCTGACCTCGTTGACCTCGTAAAGCAGCGCATCGAAATAACCGACGGACGCCTTCAGGCGGCTTCGTGGTTTCGCGTGCCATCAGCGGAACCAACATTGGCAAAGAGATCACGGGCATCCTCGAAGGCTACGGGCTACCTGTACTCCAGTCCCGCATCCACCAGCGGGTGAACTACCCCCCCGGCACAGCAGCCGGCGGCTCAACCATCCTTGAAGATTTCCCGGGGTCCGAGGGAGCCAAGGAAATAAACCAGCTGATGCAAGAGCTCATCAGCCTTGTGAGTAAATGAGGTAATGAGTAAATGAGTAGCAAATTTGCGGGCATGTCCACGGGTCGTCCCAGTGTCACCAATGCAGCCAAAGCCAAGCTCATGGAGAGCCTAAAAGACGACACGACGCAGGAAGCAACCCGCCGGGTCAACTTTGAGGTCCCGAAAAGCAAGCACGCCAAACTGAAGGTTAACGCAGCCCGGAACGGGCAAAGCATCAAAGAGTTCCTTACCGCCTACATCGACACCCTTCCCGATGAGTAAAAACTCATTTGAGTAGATGGACCTGATATGAGCGATGACGAAGGAAGGGAAGCCAGTATGAGGCCGCACCGCTACACCGGCCCCACGGGCACTAATGACTTTGACGACCTGACGGCCGATGAAATGTCTGAGCTTGTTGCCTCCTACAAGCTCCTAGGGGGAGTGCTTCGAGGACGCGTCCGCGGAGGAGATGCTGGGCCGCGGATTCCTGATGGACGTGCCGCTGGAGCTCGTGAGAGACAAATTCGAGAAAGTGGCGCAGGCGCGTAGGGAACTACAGGCCGCTGTAAAGCTGGCAAAACTTAAGGGTTTGGACTGGCACGAGGTTGGCGCAACTCTCGGTATGACCTGGGGCGAAGCCATGAAAGAGTTCAGCGAACGAGAAGCGGATGACACGGACGGCCAATGAGTAAATGATAAATACATCATTTACTCATTTGAGTTTGAAAATGTACTCCGAGGCCGGCAGCTGAAACAGGCCTGGCCGGACACTCGGCACCGACTTCCTGGTCCTGGATAAACGCTAGCAAGTGACGCCAGTAGCGACCTTCTTCTGCAATCGCCCCCTCAGGAACCCTCAACGGTTCGGAATGCTTGACAATAATGTCGGAATATCCGACACTGAGCTTATGGGACATAACGCGGTGGTTTCGTATGGGCAGGAAAGCTTGGAGCTGACACCCTGGGGACACGGTGAGGTTGCCGGCGGTTCTGTATACGACATTTTGGGAATGCCTATGTCAGTGGCAGCGGCCAAGTTGATGACCGAGGCCGCGATCCTTGCTGCGCTTGGGAGGGCGCTTGCGAGGCTCCATCACTATTCGCCGGAGTCGGATGCTTCTTCCAAAATCGACTCAATAGAAGTCGTCTTCCTTGTCGGCCGTTTTTACCGCGACCTTGACCGTAAACAACCGGACTTGAGCAAAATTGACCGCGATAACTGGTCCAACCTACGGGGGGGGATTGCCGAGGTGCTCTACGGCGAGATGGAGAATCTGACGTGAGCCTGCACATCACCGCAGAAACTTTGTCTGCTGCCTGGGTACAAGTCCTCGATGCTGTTAATTCTGAACCGGGCGGTACCGCGACGCACGCTTTTGTCTCTGTCGCTGCCCCCACAGTTGGGGGGGCCAGCCCGCACGTCTCTGATGTGGTTGATGGTGCCCTTTATGCACAAAACAATCAGGCAGTGGGGGGGACTGTGGCGAATACCCTTTTCCCGGTCGCTCTCTACAACGACCCCGGGTTTGAATGGTCGGCCATGTTGTCTGTTGAGGACGAAGAGCGGTTGGATGTGGCAGCGACAGAGCTATACGAGGCATACTTAGCGGCGTTGCCCACTCTCCGGCAGGTCGACGCCAATCGACGCGGCACGTATTTTTCCCGCATGATTTCTTGGCCCGGCAAGACAAAGAACGGAACGAATCAGCTAGAAGCCCGAATTGCTGCACTGCGTAAGCAGCAACGACAGCGCAACCCGCCCGCGACGTCGAATTTCACAGATATCGCTGTTGCTGGTGACGCTGATATTGAAGGGGGGGAGGCATAGAGGAATACGCCCTTTCTGATACCAGATGGCAGGGCTTCCCATGCTTAGTGCACATTGATATCAGTGTCCGGGAGGGAAAGCTCTCTCTTCTTGCCGTATATCGACACTGGCATCTAATCACTAGGGGGGGTTACGGCAACCTGGTGGGCTTAGCAAGACTTCAGGAGTTCTTGTGCCAACAGACCGGATTCAAACCCGGGGGGGAATTGGCTGTAGTTGCCGGCCATGCCAACGCTGAACGGGAAGACTATTCCGGTAAGTCGGGGGTCCTCGACATCGTCAACGACTCCAACGCAGCGCTTCAGAGCAACGAAGTGGCGGCGGCAATGTGACCAGCCAACAAATAAGAACTGGCGTGGACCTTGTTGATTGCCAGCGGGTTGCCCGTTTACTCCAGGAAGACACGACGTTCTTGAGCTTTACTTTCACTGCTGCAGAGCAGGATTACTGTCGGCAGGATCCTGCACGGCTTGCCGCCCGGTGGGCAGCCAAAGAATCCGCATGAAGGCCTTGGGGGGGCAGGGCATTGGCAAGATTGCGCTTCTCGACATCGAAGTCGTTGGAGATGGGGGGAGGGGGGGCCTGCGCTACGGCTCTCAGGATCTGCTAAGACGCGGGCACAAGAATTGGGAATCACCGATTGGAGCGTCTCGCTAAGCCACGAAGGTGGCTTTGCATTGGCGTTCGTGGTCATGATGAAAGGAGGACGTGATGTCCGATAGTGAATTGAAAGCAGTTGCTTCCCGCATCCGGGAGGCAAGGGAATCACTTGGACTCACGCAGGAAGAGGTCAGCAGTGCGTTAGGGATACCCCCGAACGAGTGTGCACGCCATGGAAACTGGAAAGAGAGGGGTTTCCGCGCTGGAGCTCCGTCGTCTCGCCCGGCTGTATCGGCGCCGCGTGGAGTGGCTTTTGGGAGAAGACGATGTCCCTGTGGCGGCAGCAGATGGGGCTCTATACCGGGCGACAAGGGAATTGTCTGCCGAGGACAAGGACCAAGTATTAAGGTTTGCGGAGTTCCTTGCCTCGGGCGCAGCCCCCCCGCCTGTTGCGCGGCCCGCCCATAGAGGTGGCCGTGTATGACCCGTCTTAGTGCAGCTCAGGCAGCAGGGGACGCCCTGAACGAACTTAGACTAGATCAGTCAGAACCTATCGACCCGTTCGCAGCGATCGAAGATGCCGGACTGGAGCTCCGCTTTCGGCCCTTGGAAGGTTTGCTTGGTGCTGTCCTTCCTGGAAACCCCGGCGGGGTGCTCATTAACAGTGCACGCCCCCCCGCATCGCTGCAAAGGTACACGGCCGCTCATGAACTTGGTCATTGGTACATGGACCAAGATGTCCTCAGCCTTGATAATGACGACACAATTCTCGGACGCCCCCCCCACCAAGAGACCCGCGAGATCGACGCGCAGGTTTTTGCCGCTCACTTTCTGATGCCACTCGAACTGCTTCTTCCAGTGGCGCGTCGCTACGGGATGAAGAAGGGGGTCACCTTCGAGCCCGGAACAGGTCTACCAGGCTGCACGAGACATGCACGTCAGCTACGAAGCCGCTGTGCGGCAGTTCCACAGCATCAAATTCATCTCCGGGCCAGATAGAGCTAGGCTTCTTTCCTTCAAACCAGCAATGATTAAACAACGCCTCACCGGCGGGATAAATCCTCCCAACTCCCGTGGTGACGTCTGGATCATCGACAACCCACAGGATCATGTGGAAGTAGACGCTGCGACAGGCGACGCGATACTGCTTCGGTTGATCGAAAATCCGGCCACGGGCTTTCGCTGGTTTGACCAAGACATGTTGGCCGAAACGCCGCCCGCACCGCCTCGGCCAGCTCCGGAGCCCTTCAGTGGCAAAGAAGCCTTTGACTTGGAACGGCCTGCAAACCGCACGCAAGTCCTTCGCCCTGCCGCCGCTATCGTGCCCACGGAGGTCATTACCCTCATTCGCGACGAGATCGTCGCAGAGCCCTACCTGGCGGGCGTGACCCCGGTAGGCGGCGCGGTCACAAGAGTCGTTGCCTACGCGGCGAACTCTCCGGGTGAGGAATCGGTGCACCTCGCCCAGGTAAGGCCGAACCGGCCCGAGGCCCCCGGCCTCAACTTTGGAACTGACGACTAAGGTTCGGGGGGGATGCCAGAAGTCGAGTTTCGGCGGCGACTTCTCGAAGCTTTTAGACGTGACGAGGAGGAAGCAAACGGTGGAATCAGTAATGAGGAAGAACATAGACCTCCGATCCCTCGTTGGCCGAGACGTGCTTGATCAAGGAACCAGACCCACATGTGTTGCTTTCGCGGCGTCCGTCGCTAATGAAGCACTCCACCACGCTGAAAAAACGGCAGAACACTTTGCTCCGGAAGCGCTGTGGTGGCAAGCCACCACAGCGGGCGCAACATCCCTGCGAGGCATGGTGTTGAACAACGTAGCACCGGCGCTCCTCGGATACGGTCAACCCGAATTATCCCAATGGCCCTATGACCCAACGCTTGGAGCCGGCACCGAAGAACCACCAGAAAATCTCCAAAACCCGCCCTGGAAGCGGTCAGCACTGAACGACGTAGTTCTAAAACATGACGGCATCGAAGATGCACTCGAGGACGAACTGGAACACTCACATCCCGTGATTCTTATCGTGGAAGTCACGGATGAGTTTGGTCAGCCAGATGACGAGGCATCGTTGCCATGCCGAACATGCGCGCTGCATCCGGGTCGTACCACGCGGTTGCTTGCGTCGGGGCCGCGTACCACCCGACCCGCGGACGTCTGCTCCTCATCAAGAACAGCTGGGGGACGGACTGGGGTCTTGGCGGCTACTGCTGGCTCCCCCCCTCGAATACCTGACCGCATTCGTCGTCCAGGCGGCCGCCATCGTAGACATCTGAACGGATATTTCACATGAATGACCACTCACTTAAACCGGGAACCCTCATTGTTCTTGAAGGTCTGGACAAGACCGGAAAGAGCACGCAATCCGATGCGCTCCGTAAACTGCTGACCCCCCCAGACTCGACGACTCACGTCCACATGCCCAGCGGCTTGAGCTCCTTTACCCGCGAAACATATTCAATGCTTGAATCCAGTGACCGTTCTCCGCTCTCCGGAGTAGCAAAACAACTCACACATCTTGCCTGCCATGCTGAGAGCGTGCCTCGTATTCAAGACATTCTGGCCAACCGCGCCGTTGTCCTCGATCGCTGGTGGTGGTCCACCTTGGCCTACGGCTGGCATAGCGGGGGACTTCGCGGGTGTCGGCATCCAGAAAGAAAGTTTCCTCGATGTGATCAACGGCATCTGGTCCCCCCCTGAATGCCTCCGTCGTCTTTCTATTCGACAAACCATATGACGAAGACTCCAACAACTCCGATCCAATACTCAGCGGCTACCACACGATCGCAGATGAATACCCGGACCTCACTGTGCGTGTGCCGCAAGGCGAGGAATCAGAAGTTACCGCATACATTGTGTCGGCGCTGCGCGCCCGCAACCTACTCAAGTAGTAAGGGCGAAGACGTCTCATGCTCCGCTTCCGCTCAATCGACGATGCTTTTCGAGGCATGCTCAGCCGGCTACTGGTCCAAGGGCGGGCTGTGGACAGCCGGAACGGACCAGCTCTCGAACTACCCAGTCAAGTACTTACTGTTGAGCACCCTACAGAGCGTTTTTTACACACTCCAGGCCGTAATAACAACCCCCTTTGCTGCCATCGCGGAAACCATGTGGGTCCTTGCCGGTCGAAACGACCTTAGCTATCTCACCGCGTATCTGAAACGAGCTCCTGAATACTCCGATGACAACGGGATTACCTGGAGAGCAGGGTACGGTCCCCCGGTTGCGGAACTGGAAAGGGGGGGTAGACCAGGTCGCCCAAGTACGGGAACTGCTCGCTGCCTCACCAGATTCAAGACGGGCGGTGATTAGCCTTTTTGACCCCGAAATTGATTTCCAAGACAGCAAAGACATTCCCTGCAACAACTGGCTGCATTTCCTGGTCCGTGACGGCAGACTCCACCTCAATGTCGCTGCAAGGAGTACGGACATATGGTTCGGATTCTCCGCCATCAACGGATTTGAGTGGAGCGTGCTGCTCGAAATGATGGCACGGTGGCTGAAACTGGACGTAGGAACTGACCTTTTTTACGTCCTCCCTGCACTTGTACTCCGGCTATGAGGAACGTGCCCGGGCGATCGTTCAGGGCCAAGATATGTTATCCGATGA